>JAXDIH010000020.1:0-44863 GCA_034664105.1 Thermoleophilaceae bacterium | reverse complement strand
CGGGTCGCGCCGGGGTCTGCCTCGGCACGCTCGGGCCGGGCGCGCTCAACCTCGTCACGGCCGTGGCGGACGCGTACCTCGACCGAGCGCCGCTCGTCGCGCTCACCGGCCAGGGAGACCTGGAGCGCATGCACAAGGAGTCGCACCAATACATCGACCTGCCGCGGGTGATGCGCCCGATCACCAAGTGGAACGCGCGCGTCCAGGACGCGGACATCATCCCCGAGGTCGTCCGCAAGGCGTTCAAGGTCGCCGAGGGCGAGAAGCCCGGCGCGACGCACATCGAGCTCCCCGAGGACGTGATGGCCACAGAGATGGAGGGAGAGCCGCTGCCGCGCAAGCGCGCCCTGCTCCCGGAGCCGCCCGCCCGCGAGCTGCTCCGAGCCGCCGACCTCGTTCGTGGCGCCGTGCGCCCCGTCGCGCTCGCCGGCAACGGGGTGATCCGCGCGAAGGCGGCGCCGGCGCTGCGCGAGTTCGTGCGCGCGACAGGGATCCCCGTGGCCGAGACCTTCATGGGCAAGGGGCTGATCCCGCCGGACAACCCGAAGTGGCTGGGCTCGGTCGGCCTGCAGTCGGGCGACTACAACATGGCCGGCTTCGACGAGGCCGACCTGGTGCTGGCGATCGGCTACGACCTGGTCGAGCACTCGCCCGAGCACTGGAACCCGCGGCGCGACAAGAAGATCATCTGCATCGACTCGGTGCCCGCCGAGATCGACGAGTACTTCATCCCCGAGGTCGAGCTGATCGGGGACATCTACCACGTGCTCACGCGGCTCGGCGAGGAGTGCCGGCACGTGCCCCATCAGGGGGGCTCGACGCGCCTGCGCGACGTGGTGCTGGGCCGCTTCGAGCAGGCCAAGGACGACGACGCGTTCCCCGTGCAGCCGCCGCGGGCGCTCTACGAGATCCGCAAGGCGCTCGGCCGCGAGGACATCCTGATCTCGGACGTCGGCCTGCACAAGCTGTGGATCGGGCGGATGTTTCCGGCCTACGAGCCGAACACCGTGCTGATCGCCAACGGGCTGGCCGGCATGGGGTTCGCGGTGCCGGCGGCGGTGGGGGCCAAGCTCGTGCACCCCAACCGCAAGGTCGTGACGGTGAACGGCGACGGCGGGTTCCTGATGAACGCCCAGGAGCTCGAGACCGCCGTGCGCCTGAAGACGCCGTTCGTGAACGTGATCTGGGAGAACGGACAGTACGGCTCGATCGTGTGGAAGCAGGACAAGAAGTTCGGCAGGCACTTCGGCACCGACTTCACCAACCCCGACTTCGTGAAGCTCGCCGAGGGGTTCGGGATGCCCGCCTGGCGCTGCGAGTCGGCTGACGACTTCGGCGCGCGCCTGCAACAGGCGCTTGCGCTCGACGTGCCGTCGCTGATCGTGCTGCCGATCGATTACTCCATTGACGTGGCCATATCTGAGGAACTGGGAACGGAGACCGTTGCAACATGAGCATCGCCACCGAGGAACACGCAGTCGTTGAGAAGGTCCAGAAGAAGCTCTACATCGCAGGCGAGTGGCGCGACGCTTCGGGCGGCGGCACGCTGCCGGTGATCGACCCCGCCACCGAGGAGCCGATCTGCGAGGTCGCCGACGCCACCCCCGAGGACGCCAAGGCCGCGCTGGACGCCGCCGTCGCGATGCAGGCTGAGTGGGCGGCCACGCCGGCTAACGACCGCGCCGGCATCCTCTGGAAGGCCTTCGAGCTGATCGTGGAGCGCGCCGACGAGCTCGCCGTTCTGATGACCCTGGAGATGGGCAAGCCGGTCAGCGAGTCGAAGGCGGAGATCCTCTACGCCGCCGACTTCTTCCGCTGGTACTCGGGCGAGGCGCTGCGGATGGAGGGCACCTACAAGCCGTTCGCCAACGGCACCAGCCGGGTGCTCGTGATGAAGCAGCCGGTCGGGCCGAGCCTGATGATCACGCCCTGGAACTTCCCGCTGGCGATGGGCACGCGCAAGCTCGGGCCGGCGATCGCGGCCGGCTGCACCAGCGTGGTCAAGCCGGCGTCGCAGACGCCGCTGTCCATGTTGGCGCTCGCCCAGATCCTCGAGGAGGTGGGGCTGCCGGGCGGCGTGGTGAACATCTTCACGACCTCGTCGTCGGGCGCCACGACCGGGCCGTTGATCGAGGACCCGCGCCTGCGCAAGCTGTCGTTCACCGGCTCGACCGAGGTGGGGCGCAACCTGATCGCGGCGTCGGCCAAGAACGTGCTGAAGGTGTCGATGGAGCTGGGCGGCAACGCGCCGTTCCTGGTGTTCGAGGACGCCGACCTCGACGAGGCCGTGGAGGGCGCGCTGCTGGCGAAGATGCGCAACATCGGCGAGGCGTGCACGGCGGCCAACCGCTTCCACGTGGCGGAGTCGATTCGCGAGGAGTTCGCGCGGCGCCTGGCCGAGAAGATGGGGTCGCTGAAGCTGGGTCGCGGAACCGAGGAGGACGTGAAGGTGGGCCCGCTGATCGACCAGCCCTCGCGCGAGAAGGTGGCCGAGCTGGTGGAGGACGCGGTCAAGCGGGGCGCGAAGCCGCTGATCGGCGGAGAGCTGCCGGAGGGTCGCGGCTACTTCTTCCCGCCGACGGTGCTCGACGAGGTGCCGCGGGACGCGCGGGTCTTCCACGAGGAGATCTTCGGGCCGGTGGCGCCGATCGGGACGTTCTCCTCGGAGGAGGAGGCGATCGCGCAGGCGAACGACACGGAGTACGGGCTGGTCGCGTACGTGTTCACGAGGGACATCAAGCGAGCGATCCGGGTGTGCGAAGGGCTCGAGACCGGAATGGTCGGGCTGAACCAGGGAATGGTCTCGAACGCCGGAGCGCCGTTCGGCGGCGTGAAGCAATCCGGGATCGGACGCGAGGGCGGCCACGAGGGGCTGGAGGAGTTCCTCGAGACGAAGTACGTGGCGGTGAACCTGTAGCTGGGCCCCGGCGACGGGTGCGTCGTGCAGGGGGTACGCTCCGCTCAGCATGGAGGATCGCTTCACGGTCTTCGTCGAGGGTGTCGACCTGCTTTCAAGCGGTGTTCAGGACCTGCTGGAGGAGCGGCTCGATCTAGAGGCTCTCCTCGGGCGCGAGGGCGACCTCCAGTTTCTGGTCTACGACGTCGACGAAGACGACGCCTACGACCTCGCCGTCGAGCGAGCCGTGCGCGATCTCACCGAGGTGCTCCCGGAGCTGCGGATCACCGAGATACGCCCTGGCCGCTACGGCTCGATAGACATTCGCTGAGGCAAGCGGCTAGGCCGCCTGCCCCGCCGGCGTCAGCCTAGCCCGTCAGGACCGGGCGCTCCGCCGCCACACGATCAGTACGACGGCCGCTCCGATCAGCGCGCCCGCCAGGGCGCCCAGCAGCACCTGCAGCCACTCGATGCCTCCCTCGTCGGTGAACGTTCCGGCGATCTCCGCGGCCGCCGTGCCGCCCTCGAAGCCGACGGCGTCGCCGAGCACGGGGCCGATCATCGCGGCAGTGGCCTGGTGCCCGGACTCGTTCGGATGGAGGGGCCCGTTGAAGCGGGCTCCGCGCAGCACGGACTCCGGGATCTGCACGATCCAGCGCTTCGCATGCGGGGCGCAGATGCCGTGCCGCGCGAACGCTTCCTGGACGCCGTCGACGAGCCGCCAGCCGTTGTGGGTGGCTGCGCGCCGGAGCTCGGCGTTGAGCGGTCCCAGCACCGTCGACTGCGCCCACTCGGCCTCCGCCACATCGACGCCCGGAAGCACGGAGCGGCAGGTCTGCCCCCGCTCGTCACGCGTGGGGTCGGGGTACTCGACGGCGATCACGCGGCCCGGCTCGATCCCTGCGCCGTCGAGTGCGGCGGCCAGCCGGTTGTACTTGCCGTCGAGCGCGGCCTGCGCCTCGGCGTGCACCTCCTCGGCGGTGGCCGTGCCAGCGGGCGCCTCGCTGAGCGGCCGGCGCGGATCGAACCGGCGCTGGGGACAGTTGGGGGTGCTGGCGCAGAACATGGCCACGGGAGCGAAGTACACGTCGTTGGCCCCGATGCTGAGCATCACCGCGTCGATCGGGCGACGCTTCTGAAGCCGCTCCACCTCCGCGACCTGCGCGGGCAGGTTCCCGCGGCTGTCGGGCTGGACGCCGGCGTACGGGCCGAGCAGCCCCGCCGTGATCGTGGCCCCGGAGCAGGCCAGCGGCAGGAACGTGACCGAGCTGTGCTCACTGCCGGCCTCGAGCGCCAGCGCCGCCTGTGCGGCGCCCGACCGCATCGACCGATGACAGCGCCGCTCCAGCCAGTGCGGATGGACCAGGCTGGGGCCGTCGGGGTTGCCCTCCCCGGAGGCCGCCGAGTCGCCGATCGAGACGATCAGCAGGTCGCGCGCGCTCACCGGCGCGGGCGCGCTCTCGCCACCGGCCTCGAGCGTCACCACGTGCTGCTCGGCGTCGCCGAGGTCCAAGCGGTACGTGCAGCTCCCACGGCGCACGGTGGTGGCGGGCTCCCCGTCGAGCTTCCACCTGGCGTCCTCGCGGCAGCTGCGTAGCTCGACGACCGAGGCCGGGGGCCTGGCCGCGCTGTCGACATCGCGCGCTGCGCCGGCGACCCCTGTGAGCTGCTCCGGCACGCTCCACTGGAACGAGATCTCCGCCGCCGCGGTCGAGGGCCACGCCATGGCGAGAACGATTGCCACGGACGCGACCGCGCGCCTCACGTCGCCGTCGACCCCCGCACGAGCAGCTCCGCGGGCAGCACGATTCGCCGCCGCGTCCGTCGGCCGGTCATGCGCGCCTCGAGAAGCTCGAAGCCGGCGGCGCCCAGCCGCTGGCCGTCGAGGGCGACGGTCGTGAGGGGCGGGTCGAGCACGCGCGCGAAGTCCATGTCGTCGAAGCCCACTACCGAGAGGTCCTCCGGGATGCGCAGCCCGCGCTCGCGCGCCGCGAGGTAGAGACCGGAGGCGATCACGTCGTCGTCGCAGAAGACGGCGGTCGGCTCCTCGTCCAGCAGCGGGCCGGCCGCGTCGCGAGCGTCATCGATGCCGATCTCGGTCGTGGCGCGCGGCTGAGCGTCGGGGTCCAGCCCGGCCGCCGCGAGCACCCGCCGCCGAGCCACCTCGCGCAGATGGAACGTGGGAGCGTCGAACGTGGCGGCCAGGTGCCCGATGCTGCGGTGGCCGAGCTCGAGCAGGTGCTCGAAGGCGGCCGCGGCGCCGCCCTCGACGTCGAAGCGCACCGACGGCCGCCCCGGCGCCTCTGTCTCCATGAGCACCACGTGGTGGTCGGCGCCGAAGGCTTCGGGCACGCCGACCTGGAAGAGCAGGTAGCCGTCCACTGGGCCGGCGCGCAGCGCCTCGAAAGACTGCTGCTCCCAGCGCGGATCGCGGCCCGTGTCCACGAGCGCCACCGTGTAGCCGGCGGTCTGCGCCGCGCTCTGGGCCCCGCGCAGGACGCGGCCGAAGAAGGGGTTGGTCACGTCAGGCACGAGCAGCGCGACCGCCCGTGAGGTGCCCAGCCGCAGCGCCTGCGCGGCCACGTTGGGCCGGTAGCCGAGCTCGCGGGCGCAGCGCCGGACCCGCTCCTGGGTGGCCTCCGACACGCGGCCCCGGCCCTTGCCCGAGAACACGAGCGAGACGGTCGACTGGGAGACGCCGGCGCGCCGAGCCACGTCGACGCTCGTCACGCGGTGTTGGGTGGAGCGCTCGATGGGGCTGAATGCAACCACGCCGGGCGCCAGCTTGACAGCTCTGTGGGTCATACGTAGTATGCACATACGTATGACGGACCTGGCGAACATCATCGCGAGCGTCGTCGTCGCAGGCGGCGTGGCCGCCGGAGGCGTGCTCGCCGAGGAGACGGGTGCGCCGGCGCCGCGCACGGCGCTGGTGATCGACGCGGCGGCCGGCAACGACGGCCGCGAGCTGCTCGACCCTCGCCTGCGGGAGGTCGACGCCGACGTCCGCCTGGCGCGCACGGCCGCCGAGGCGCGCACCGACGTGCGCTACTTCGCGGCGCTCGGCTACCGCGTGGTCGTCACCGGGCCGCAGACCAGCGCCGCGGCACGCGCCGCGGGCATCGCGGCCGTGCGGGCGCCCGACCTCGTGGCCGCGCTGGCGGCCGCCGGGCGCTGAGCCGCCCGCTCACCTCACCACTCGGTAGCTCGCGTGCGTGACCCCGGTGGGGGATTCGAGCACCCTCGTGAGCTCTAGCCCGACCGGCGCGCCGGCGAGCTGACCGTCGAACAGCCTCACGCCGCCGCCGAGCAGCACGGGCACGACGTGGAGGTGGATCTCGTCGAGCAGCCCGGCCGCCAGGTACTGCTGGCCGACGCTGGCGCCACCGGCCACCACCACGTTGCGCTCGCCAGCGGCTTCCCGAGCCGCGTCCAGCGCGTACTCGATCCCCTCCGTGACGAAGTTGAACGTGGTTCCGCCGGCCTTGACCACGGGCTCGCGGGCGTGGTGGGTGAGGACGAACACGGGGTGGTGAAAGGGCGGCTCGTCGCCCCACCAGGCGTCGGCGTTCGGATCTTCCTCCCACGGGCCCGCCCCGCCGCTGAACATGCGCCTGCCCATCACCGTCGCACCGACGCCGGCCAGCCCCTCTTCCATCACCGCCGAGTCGGCGTTGACCTCGCCGCCCTCGAGCCCGTGGGGCTCTCGCCAGGCCTTGAGCCGCAAGGCCCACTCGTGGAGCCGCTCGCCTCCTTCGCCGAGCGGGGCCTCGAGCGTCTGGTTCGGTCCAGCCACGAAGCCGTCGAGTGACACCGATATGTCGAACGTGAGCTTTGTCATGCGAGTTGAGACCGGGGGGCGCGGCTCAAATCATCGCGCGGGCCTCAAAGCGCGAGCTCCAGCTCGTCGAGCGCGACCTGGATCCCGTCGATCATCGACCAGGTGTCGTCCACCTGCTCGCGGTCGGCCACGATGCCGATGTCGATGTGGTCCTGGTAGCTCAGGACCGTGATGTTCAGGCCCACGCCGTCCACGATCACGGACACCGGGTAGGCCGCCTCGAGCCGCGCGCCGGCGCAGTAGAGCGCCTCGCGCGGCCCCGGGATGTTGGAGATCACCAGGTTCACCGGAGGCCGGGTGCGGCTGAGCACGTCGACAGTGGTGCGCGCCGCCAGCGCGAGCATCGCCGGCGGGATCAGGCTGGACGCGTCGGTCAGGTACTCGGCGGGCAGGGCGCGGTGGCGCTCCTTCGCGCTGCGCAGCGGCTCGTGCGCGCGCTGGAGGGCGCGCAGCGGGTCCCGCTCCGTGGTCGGGATGGGGACGACCATGAACGAGATCCGGTTGCCGAAGCTCTGCTCCTCTCCCGGCGGCCGGATCGACACCGGGATCATCGCCACCAGCGGGTCCTCGGGCAGCTCGCAGTGCTCCGCCAGCCAGCCGCGCAGCGATCGGGCGCACAGGGCCACCAGCACGTCGTTCACGGTGGTGCCGGTGGCGTTCTTGATCGCCTTCACGCGCTCAAGGGAGATCGAGCCGAATGCGAAGCGCCGCCGCGGCGAGATCGGGCCGTTGAAGCACGTGCGCGGTGCCCGTGCCGTGGCCACCTCGAGGATGCCCTCGTCGTCACGCGCGCGCAGTCGTGAGAGGCCGTGCGACAGCCGCGCGACGCCCGGAAAGGCGTTCGCTCCGGGGATGTCCGTGAGCGTCGGCAGGACACGCGGCAGCCGAGCGACCGTGCGCAGCGGGTGGCGCGGCAGCGCTCCGAGCGCACGCCCGAGCATCTCGAGCCCGCCCGGCACTCGCTCGCCGTGGGGCTGGTCGTCGGGGAGGTCGGTCCGCTCGCCGCCGTTCGGCGTGGGGTCGAGCATCGCCGTGAGCAGCTCGTTGCCGGACACCCCGTCCGCGGCCGAGTGGTGCACCTTGGTCAGCAGCCCGACGCGCCCGTCGCGCAGGCCGCGCAGCAGGTAGAGCTCCCAGAGCGGCCGCGACCGGTCGAGCGGTCGCTCGACGATGCGCTCCACCACCTCGGCGACCTTGCGGTCGTCCCCGGGCGGCGGGACCGCTGCCTCGCGGATGTGGTACCCGAGGTCGAAGTCCGGATCCTCGACCCAGTACGGCAGGTCCAGGTCGAGCGGCACCTCCACCAGGCGCCAGCGGAAGGGGGGCAGCAGGTGCAGCCGCTCCCCCACGCGCCGGCGCAGGTCCTCGACCGTGAGCTCGCCGTCGTAGATGCCCAGCACGGAGAAGTGGCTGAACGTGCGCGGCGACTCCACTCCGAGGAACTGCGCGTCGAGCGTGTTCAGCTGGCGCATCGTGGAGCCCATACCCAGTCCTCCTGCAGGATCACGTGCGACCCTTGGCATGCTCCGGGAACGCCCCGAAACCAAAGGTATGCGTTACGTCCGGCATATCGTCGGCGTGGTCATACTCGTAGGGACGCTTTCGTTGGGTTTTGCTGAGCAGGCAGCCGCGAGCAGCGCCAACGTGGCCGCGCTTCAGGTGGCACTCAAGGCCATCGGCCTCTACCCAGTCGCGGTGGACGGCGTGAGAGGCCCGTTCACCGAACGGGCCGTGCGCACGCTCCAGCAGCAGCGCAGCCTCCTGGTCGACGGCGTGCCCGGACCGCAGACCCGCCAGGCGCTCGGCCGCCGCGGCCGGCCGGCCCTGGGCTCGCGCGTCATGCAGAGCGGCCAGCGCGGCTGGGACGTGGCCGCGCTCCAGTTCCTGCTCCAGCGCCGCGGCTACCCGTCCGGCGGGATCGACGGCGGCTTCGGGCAGGGCACGCGCACCGCCGTCGTCGCGTTCCAGCGCGCCGCCGGGTTGTCCGTGGACGGCGTGGTCGGCTCCTCCACGATCTCCGCGCTGCGCCAGCGCTCGAGTGCGCCCACCACCCGGACCGTCTCCGGTCCGGTGAGCTTCTTCCGCCCCGTGGCGGGGCCGATCGGCGACCGCTTCGGTGCGCCGCGCGAGAACGGCCGCAAGCACTCTGGGCTCGACTTCCCGGTCCCCTACGGGACCCTCGTCGAGGCCGCGGGCGTCGGCACGACGGTCTTCGCCGGCTTCAACTCCGGCGGCTACGGCAACCTGGTCGTGATCCAGCACCGCCTCGGCTACACCACCTGGTACGCGCACCTGTCGCGGATCACCTCGTTCGCGGGCGAGCAGGTCCAGGGCGGCACCAGGATCGGCTATGTCGGCTCCACCGGACACTCCACCGGGCCGCACCTGCACTGGGAGGTGCGCCTCAACAACGTGCCGATCAACCCGGAGCCGTTCCTGCTCGCCGGCACGGCCGCGCGTGCGCCGACGGGGATCGCCGTGCGCTCCCGCTGCTCGGACCCGGCGGCGTACGCCACCGCGAAGATCGACGACTGTCGCTAGGTCTTCGTGCCGCGCGCCATCGCGCGCAGGTCGAGCGCCTGGTCGAGCGTCTGCTCGTCCACGCCCTGCTCGAGCGCCACCTCGCGGATCGTGCGCTGCGAGGCGACCGCTTCGTTGACGATCTCGGTGGCTCGGTCGTAGCCGATGTGCGGGTTGAGCGCTGTTGCGATCGCCGGGGTGGACTCGCCGTTGCGGCGCAGCACCGCTTCGTTCGCCTCCAGCCCGTCGACGCACTTCTCCGCCAGCAGCTGGCTCGCCGAGGTGAGGATGCGGATCGACTCGAACAGGTTGCGGGCGATCACGGGCACCCGGACGTTCAGCTCGAAGGCGCCCTGGGTGCCGGCCACGGTGACCGCGGTGTCGTTGCCGATCACCTGGGCGGCCACCTGCAGCACCACCTCGGGGATCACGGGGTTGACCTTGCCCGGCATGATCGACGAGCCCTTCTGGAGCTCGGGCAGCAGCAGCTCGCCGATCCCGGTGCGCGGCCCGGAGCCCATCAGCACGAGGTCGTTGGCGATCTTGGTCAGTGACACGGCCACGACCTTGAGCGCCCCGTGCAGCTCGACCAGCGCGTCGCGGTTGGCCTGGGCCTCGAAGCGGTCGCGCGGAGCCTCGCCGAGCCCGAGCTTCTCGCGCACCCGCTCCGCGAACTCGGGGTGGGTGTTGAGGCCGGTGCCCGTGGCGGTGCCGCCCAGCGGGATCTCGCTGGCGCGACCGAGCGCATCGCGCACGCGGTCGCGGCCGAGGCTGATCTGCGCGGCGTAGCCGCCGAACTCCTGGCCGAGCGTCACAGGGACGGCGTCCATCATGTGGGTGCGGCCCGCCTTGACCACGTCGGCCCACTCGTCGGCCTTGCGCTCGAACGAGCCAGCCAGCCGCTCGAGCGCCGGCAGCAGCTCGGAGCGCACCGCGTCGACGGCGGCCAGGTGGACCGCGGAGGGGAACACGTCGTTCGACGACTGCCCCATGTTCACGTGGTCGTTGGGATGAGCCCCGTCGCCGGCGAGGTTGGCGATCACCTCGTTGGCGTTCATGTTCGAGGAGGTGCCCGAGCCGGTCTGGAAGACGTCGATCGGGAACTGGTCGTCGTGCTCGCCGCTGGCGACCTCGTCGCCGGCCTGGGCGATCCGCTCGGCCAGCTCCGGGTCCAGCAGGCCCAGCTCGCCGTTCACGCGCGCCGCGGCTGCCTTGATGCGGCCGAGCCAGCGCACCACGGGAGCCGGCACGGGCTCGCCCGACACCGGGAAGTTTTCAATCGCCTTGCTGGTCTCTGAGCCCCAGAGCTCTTGCTGTGTCGCCATCGCCATGGAGGCTATCGCTCGCCACTTCGCACCGGGTCTGGCAATTAAGCCGTGCAGTGCCCGTAAGGGGCAGGCGCCGCCCCGACTTCCGTGTTCTGATCGCGAGGTAGTGGCCGCCGTAACCCGCATACAACCCTCCTCCGCCCCGGCAGGCCCGGCGCAGCTCGATGCGATCCGCTTCTGCTCGCGCTGCGGCCACGTGTCGGAGCAGCCCGTGGGGCAGCTGCACGTGCCCCACCGGGTGTGCGATCGCTGCGAGATGGGCGTGCTGCTCACGTGCAAGCGCAACGCCCTGGCCGCGGACACCCCCGCTTTCCTGATCTGCACGTACGAGCTCACCGTGAGCGCCGTGAGCGAGGCCGGCGAGGAGATCTTCGGCCCCGAGGAGGCGCTGGTGGGGGCCAACCTGCTCGACCTGGCCACCTGCCCCCTCGGCGACGACCAGCTCGCCCGGCACGCGGCGCTGGCCGCCCAGCGAGCCCGTGAGCCCGTCGTGGTTCCGATGCGGTTGCGGTCGGAGGCCGGCGAGGCGCTCGGCATGCTGGCCGCCCGGATCGCCACCTGCGGTCCCCCGCGCGCTGCCCTGGTCACGGTGCAGACCACCGGCTTCGGCCGCCGCTAGCCGCGCCGCCTCGCAGCGGGTTCAGGTGCAAGAACCGCTGCACCGGTTGCGCGACAAACGTCCAGACGCGACAAAGCCTGACTCAAGATGTTGTGCCTGATGCCGAAAACCCGTGCAAGAGCGCAACGTGCCTTCGAGTCGAAGGTGCGACGTGCGAAGTAATGGCGCACAGCTGTTGCGCTTCACACGGGACGGAGGCGACGTGAGCGGGATCAGGACAAATGCGGCCGCAGAACTTCTCGGGGTAAGCCCGAACACGCTGCGTAGTTGGGAGCGCCGCTTCAGCTATCCGAAGCCGCGCCGCACCCAGGGTGGCCACCGCCAGTACGACCTGGCCGAGCTCGAGTCGCTGCGCCGGGCGCTGCTGGAGACGCACAACATCTCGTCCGCCATCGAGCTGGCGCGCCAGCGCGGCGATGGGCCGAGCACGCCGAGCCGCCTGCTCGACGCGTGGGATCACTTCGACGAGATCATTGCCGACCGCGTGCTGGAGGAGAGCCTCGCCGTGCGCTCGATCGAGCGCACCGTCGAGGAGGTGCTGCTGCCGGCGCTGGAGCTGGCCAGCGACCGGGAGAGTCGCGACGCCGAGCGCGAGTTCGCGTTCCGCTGGGCGACCGGGTGGCTGTACGCCTCCCGGCGCGTGGCTCCGCCGGCGACCCGCTCGCAGGGTGTGCTGCTGTTCGACTCGAGCCCGCGCCTCGACCTGGAGTCCCTCCACGTCCAGGCGCTCGAGCTGGGCATGCGCCGCGCCGGGTTCAAGACGCTGCTGCTCGCCTTCGACCTCCCGCCCGAGCGCGTGGTGCGCGCCATCCGGGCGCTCGACCCGACCGCGTTCGTGTTCTGCGGCGGCGAAGCCACCCTCGAGGTGGTCGGCCGGCTCGTGTACACGGTGCGCCAGGTGGGCTCGGCGGCGCCGGTGTTCGAGTACCGCGAGGCGATGCCCGTCACCGGCGATCACGGCATCCCGTCACTGGGCGGCCAGCCGATCGGGGCAGTGGAGCGCCTGAAGGGCTACGTCGACAGCGGCCGGATCGACCAGGCCATGGTGGCGCCCGAGGCCGCGGACCAAGAGACGGCCCGCCGGGTCGCGGTGGCAAACGCCCGCCGCGCGGGGTAGCGCCCCTCACGCCCGCGTCACCCTCGCGTCACAAACGACGGCAACAAGGTCACGCTCGAAGCGCCGCGCCGGGGGTGTGGGCCCCCAAACGGTGCGTATAGGACGCGTTTCGGGGCCCACACTCCCGGCGTGTGTACACGGCTGCACCACCCCTGGTTGCCGCTGTTGCGCGGCGCAGCGCCACGGCCGCCCGGGGCGGGCCGTCCGGAACCCCGCTTACAGTGCCGCCGGGATGCCGCTCGAGCTCGGCGATCCGCTCGCACATCGTGCGCTGCAGGCGCTGCTGCGCGCCGAGGCGGCTGTGCGCCGTCGGGTTGCCGCCGAGCTGAATCGCGAGGGCGTTTCGCCCGCCGGCTTCTCGGTGCTGGTGGTGCTCACCACCGCCGGTGGCTCGCTGGAGCTCAGGACGGTGCGCCGCCGGCTCGGCTGGTCGAAGGCAAACGCCACCGAGGTCACCGCCACGCTCGACGCCCGCTACCTCGTCCGACGCCGCCGCGACCCCGCGGATCGGCGCATCGTCGTGGTGGACCTCACCGCGCTCGGGCGCGAGCTCGTCGAGCGCCTCTTCCCCGAGCACTCGGACCGCGTCACACGCGCCTTCGGAGCCCTCGACGAGGGCGAGAAGCGCTCGCTCGCGGAGCTCTGCCGCAAGCTCGCCGCCTAGCGGACCTAGCGCGCCCCCACGTGCGCCACCCACACGGTGACGAGCCGCGAGCCGATGCGTCCGCGGGCCGTTCCCATCCCGATCCACCTGTAGCCGGCCGAGAGCAGCACCGCGCGGTGGCCCGGTGAGTTCATCCAGTCAGCGATCGTCTGCGCGGGATCGGCCCGCCAGCCGGACTGCATGGCGAGCGTCTCGCCAGCGTGCCCGAACTGGCTGCTCACGGCGATCCGCGAGGCGTGCCCGAAGTAGTCGGTACGGATCATGTGCCGGGCGTAGCGGCTCGACGAGCGCTCCAGCGCTCCCGAGGAACGCAGCGGCTGCAGGCCGTGGGCCTGGCGTATGTCGTTGAGCTGCGCGATGGCAGCTCCCTGCGGGCTGGCCGCGGCGGCGGCCGGTAGAAGGGCGGCGACTATGAGGAAACCGGTCAGGAGGGCGACCGGGAGGCGGCGCAAGAGCTATCCCCTTTTCCAACGGCCTACGGGGTTAGCTGACGGGCTCTCGCAGGAAAGGTTGCGCGCCGGCACTTGGCCGGTTAGCCCCGCACTACTTGGGTCCCCCGCTCACCTCCGGCCGGGTGCCGGGGGCGATTCGGCGATTCCTCTGGAGTCTTAGCAGGCCGCGCCTAGAATCGACGCCACCCGTGGCCCGATATACCCAAGTTGACTCAGGACAAAGCTTCCCCGAGCTCGAGCAGACCGTGCTCGAGCGCTGGCGCGAGCGCGATGTCTTCCACGAGTCGATCCGCCGCCGCGAGGGCTCGCCGCGCTTCGTGTTCTACGAGGGACCGCCGACCGCCAACGGCCGGCCCGGCTCCCACCACGTCCTCTCCAGGGTCTTCAAGGACGTCTTTCCGCGCTACAAGACGATGCAGGGCCACTTCGTCCCCCGCAAGGGCGGCTGGGACTGCCACGGCCTGCCGGTCGAGCTGGAGATCGAGAAGGAGCTCGGCTTCAAGACCAAGCACGACATCGAGGCCTACGGCGTCGAGGAGTTCAACGCCAAGTGCCGCGAGTCGGTGCTCCGCTACATCGACGAGTGGAACGCCCTCACCGAGCGGATCGGCTTCTGGATCGACACCGAGGACGCCTACTTCACGCTCGACAACAGCTACATCGAGTCGGTGTGGTGGTCGCTCAAGCAGGTCTGGGAGAAGGGGCTGCTCGTGGAGGGCCACCGCGTGGTGCCCTACTGCACCCGCTGCGGCACCGCGCTCTCCTCGCACGAGGTCGCCCTCGGCTACCGCGACGTGCTGGACCCGAGCGTGTTCGTGCGCTTCCCGCTGCTCGACGAGCCGGACGTGTCCCTGCTCGCCTGGACCACGATGCCGTGGACGCTGGTGCCGCACGCGGCGATCGCGGTCGACCCCGAGGTGACCTACGTGCGCGCCCGCCTCGGCGACGAGACCCTGATCCTCGCCGAGCCGCTGGTCGAGCGCGTGCTGGGCGAGGAGGCCGAGGTCGTGGACCGCTTCCCCGGCTCCGCCCTGGTCGGCGTGCGCTACGAGCCGCCGTTCCCCTACATCTCCGACTACGGGGAGAAGGGCCACACTGTGCTGCCCGGGGACTTCGTGTCGATCGACGACGGCACCGGCGTGGTGCACACCGGCGCGGCCTTCGGCGAGGACGACTTCCGCCTGGCCACGGAGAACGGCCTCACGATCCAGAACCCGGTCCGACCGGACGGCACGTTCGACGAGCGCACCGGGCCCTTCGCGGGGATGTACGTGCGCGACGCCGACGCGCCGATCATCGAGGCGCTGCGCGAGTCGGGCCGGCTGTTCCGCGCCGGCGAGTACGAGCACGCCTACCCGCACTGCTGGCGCTGCGACACGCCGCTGATCTACTACGCCAAGACCAACTGGTATGTGCGCACCACGGCGGTCAAGGACGAGCTGCTGGCCGCCAACGAGACGATCCAGTGGTACCCGGAGCACATCAAGCACGGGCGCTTCGGCAAGTGGCTCGAGAACAACGTGGACTGGGCGCTCTCGCGCGAGCGCTACTGGGGCACGCCGCTGCCGGTCTGGCGCTGCGCCAACGACGCCGAGCACGTGGTGTGCGTGGGCTCGCTGGCCGAGATCGCCGAGCGCGGCGGCACTCCGCCCGACGACATGCACCGCCCCTACGTCGACGACGTGGTGTTCGGCTGCCAGGAGTGCGGCGGCGAGATGCGCCGCGTGCCGGACCTGATCGACGTCTGGTGGGACTCCGGCTGCATGCCGTTCGCGCAGTGGCACGCCCCGTTCGACAACGCGGACGAGTTCGAGAGCAACTTCCCGGCCGACTACGTCTGCGAGGCGCTCGACCAGACGCGCGGCTGGTTCTACTCGCTGCTCGCGGTGTCGGTGATGCTGTTCGGGGAGGCGTCCTACAAGACGTGCCTCTGCCTAGGCCTGATCCTCGACCCGGACGGCCAGAAGATGTCCAAGTCGAAGGGCAACGTGGTGGTGCCCTGGGACGTGCTGGACACCCACGGCGCGGACGCCTTCCGCTGGTACTACTTCACCTCCAAGCAGCCCTGGGACGGCTACCGCTTCTCGCTCGAGACCGTCGGCGAGTCGGTCCGCCAGTTCCTCAAGCCGCTCTGGAACACGTACGCGTTCTACGTCATGTACGCGAACGTGAACGGGATCGAGGACGTCGCCCCGGACGGCGAGCGGAACGAGCTTGACCGCTGGATCGAGTCGCGCCTCGCGGCCACCGCCGAGCGCGTGACCGAGCGCATGGAGGACTACGACACGACGTTCGCCGGTCGGGCGATCGCCGAGTTCGTCGACGATCTCTCGAACTGGTACGTGCGGCTGTCGCGCCGGCGCTTCTGGGACGGCGACCGCACGGCCTTCGCGGTGCTGCACAACTGCCTGGTCACGGTGTCCAAGCTGCTCGCCCCGCTGACGCCGTTCGTGACCGACGCGATCTACGAGAACCTCGACGGCAGCGAGCCGTCGGTGCACCTGTGCGACTTCCCGGAGCCCGGCCCACGCGACGAGCGGCTGGAGGGGGAGATGCAGGTGGTCCGCGACGCCGTCGAGCTCGGCCGGGCCGCCAGGGCGCACGCGAAGCTGAAGGTGCGCCAGCCGCTGCGCGAGGTGGTGGTGGTGGCCGCCGCGCGCGAGCGCGAGGCGATCGAGCGCCTGCAGGACCTGGTGACCGAGGAGCTCAACGTGAAGGCGATCCGCTACGTCTCCGAGGCGGACGAGCTGGGCCGCTTCGAGGTCAAGCCCAACTACCGCGCGCTGGGTCCGCGCTTCGGCAAGCACATGCCGCAGGTGGCGGCCGCGATCGCCGCGCTCGACCCCTCACGCCTCCGCGAGGGCGGCCGAGCGGGCATCAACGTCGACGGCAAGGAGCACGAGGTCGGCCCGGACGACGTGCAGATCGCGCTCCAGCCGCTCGACGGCTATCAGGTCGAGCGCTCCGGCACGCACGCGGTGGCGCTCAACCTCGAGCTGGACGAGGCGCTGCGGCGCGAGGGGCTGGCGCGCGAGGTAGTGCACGCCGTTCAGGGCGCGCGCAAGACGGCGGGCCTGAACGTGGAGGACCGCATCGCGCTGACGCTCGGGGGCGACGAGGAGCTGCTGGCCGCCACGAGGGACCACGAGGCCTACGTGGCGGGTGAGACGCTGGCTACCTCGGTGACCTACGACGGCGCCGACGCTGACGCCGCGCGCGCCGAGATCGAGGGTAGGCCCTTGCTGATCGCGGTCAGCCGCCAGTAACCTGGCCCAACGATGCCGCTTCCACCGGCCTTCGACGATCGCAGCGCCGTCGAGCAGATCATCGGCGCGGTGGTGGTGACGATGGTGTTCGGGCTGCTGACCGGCTTTGCGCTCGGCTGGAACGAGATCGTCTACTACGTGATGGTCGGCCCGATCGCGCTGGCGGGCGGGTTCGTCGGCGGCATGGAGCACCGCAGCCCCGACGAGGGCTTCGTACGCGGTGCTCTGGGTGGGCTCGTGTACGGCAGCTTCGTGCTGCTCGGACTCGAGATCCTCAACACCGAGCCCAAGGCCTACCTCGGCGAACCGCAGGTCGGCCTGGTGTTCGTGACCACGATCGTCGGCAGCATCCTCGGCGCCCTGGGTGCCGCCTATCGGGCCCGCCGCGAGCGCGAGCTCGGACGGGCCGGCGTGGCCTAAGCGGGAAGCGCGGGCTCGAGCTCCTGCACGAGCCGGCTGGCCGGCGTGGCCTAAGCGGCGAGCGCGGGCTCGAGCTCCTGCACGAGCCGGCTCTTCGGCAGTGCGCCGATGATCTGATGCGCCACCTGGCCGTGCTTGAAGAGCAGCAGCGTGGGGATCGACATCACGTTGTACTGGGCGGACGTCTGCGGGTTCTCGTCGACGTTCAGCTTCACGATCAGCAGGTCCTCGCGCTCGCCGGCGAGCTCCTCGAGGTGGGGGGCGACGATCCGGCAGGGACCGCACCAAGGCGCCCAGAAGTCGACGAGCACGGGCCTGTCAGCCTCGAGCACCTCGGCCTGGAAGTTGGTGTCCGTCACCTCGTTGATCGCGCCTGCCATATCCCAGCTCCTTGTCGCTATCTCAATGCTTTACAAAGTATAGCTTCAGGCCCGGAGCCGTAGCGCGGGTACCTTCCACACGGCTTCCAGCGTGATCCAGGCCGACATCTTGGATTGCCCTTCGCGCCGTTCGCGAAACACGATCGGCACCTCGGTCACGGACAGGCCGGCCCTGGCGGCGCGGTAGGTCATCTCGATCTGGAAGACGTAGCCGTGGGCGTCCACGCCGTCGAAGTCGAGCGCCTCGAGCGCCGCGCGGCTCCAGCACTTGAAGCCGCCGGTCAGGTCGCGGACCGGGGTGCCCAGGATCAGGCGGGCGTAGGCGCAGCCGCCGCGGCTCAGGACGCGCCGCCGCCGCGCCCAGTTCTCCACGCCCCCGCCCGGCACGTAGCGCGAGCCGATCACCACGTCGGCGGAGCCGGCCGCCGCCATCAGGCGCGGCACGTCGGCCGGGTCATGGGAGAAGTCGCAGTCCATCTGGAGCACCATGTCGGCGCCGCCCTCGAGCGCGGCGGCGAAGCCGGCCAGGTAGGCGCGCCCCAGCCCCTCCTTGCCCGCTCTGTGCAGCACCCGCACCTCCGGCAGCTCGGCCGCCAGCCGGTCGGCGATGTCGCCGGTCCCGTCCGGCGAGGCGTCGTCGACCACCAGGATGGTCGGGGTCGCGCCGCCCGCCGAGAGCTGGGGCAGGACGGCGTGGACCATCCGCTCGAGGTTCTGAGCCTCGTTGTACGTCGGGAGGATCAGCCAGGCGCTCGGCACAAGCCGCGTACCCTAGCTCCGGTGCGCAACGCCGAGATAGCGGAGGCCTTCGAGGAGCTGGCCAGCCTCTACGAGCTGGACGGCGCCGTGGTGTACCGCGTCGTCGCCTACCGCAACGCCGCCAAGGCGATCCGCGAGGCCGGTGTGTCGGTGGAGGAGATGGCGCGTGAGGGGCGTGTGGTGGAGCTCTCCGGCGTTGGTAAGACGATCGCCGAGAAGATCGACGCGCTGCTCGAAACGGGCGCGATCCCGGCCGCGGACAAGCTCAAGGCGCGCATCCCGTCGGGCCTGATCGCCGTGACCCGCATTCCCGGCCTCGGCCCCAAGCGGGCGCGGCTGCTCTACGAGACCTTGGGCGTGACGTCGCTCGACGAGCTGCGGGAGGCGGCCGAGCAGGGCCGCCTCAAGGACGTGCCCGGCTTCGGCGCGAAGGCGGAGGAGAACGTGCTCACGGCGCTCGCCGGCGGCGCCGACGGCAGCCCCAAGTCGCGCATGCTGCTGTCCAAGGCGCTCGAGATCGGCGACGAGCTGGTGGCAGCCATGCGCGAGCACCCGTCGACGCTCCGGGTGGAGCTGGCCGGGAGCGCGCGCCGCTGGGCCGACGACGTGAAGGACCTGGACATCGTGGCGGCGTCGAGCGACCCGGCCGCGTTCGTCGAGGCCTTCAGCGCGTCGCCGGCGATCGACGTCGTGAGCTCGTCCGGAGAGGCGGGCGCGCGGGCGGTCACGCACACGGGCCTGCCGGTGGACCTGCGGATCGTGCCGGAGGAGGCGTTCGGCAACCTGCTCCAGCACTTCACCGGCTCGGGCAAGCACAACGAGGCGCTGCGCACGGCGGCCGTCAAGCGCGGGCTGCACGTGAGCGAGTACGGGATCGCCGACGACGAGAGCGGCGACTCGATTGCCTACGCCACCGAGGAGGGGGTCTACGAGCGTCTCGGCATGCAGTGGATACCGCCGGAGCTGCGTGAGAACCGCGGCGAGCTGGAGGCCGCGCGCGAGCGGCGGCTGCCCCAGCTGATCGAGCTCGGCGACATCCGCGGCGATCTGCACATGCACACCACCGCCTCGGACGGTCACGCCTCGATCCAGGAGATGGCCGAGGCGGCGCGCGAGCGCGGCTACGAGTACGTGGCGATCACCGACCACTCGGCCAGCCACGGGTTCGGCGACGACGTCCCGCCCGACGAGCTGCTGCGCCAGATCGAGCGAATCCGCTCGGTCGAGCTGGAGGGCATCACCGTCCTGGCCGGCACGGAGTCCAACGTGCTGCTGGACGGCTCGCTCGACTACGAGGACTCGCTGCTCGAGCAGCTGGACTGGGTGGTGGCCAGCCTGCACACCTCCTTCCGCCTGTCCGAGAAGGAGCAGACGGAGCGCATGCTGCGCGCGATGGAGCACCCGCTGGTGGACGTGATCGGGCACCCGACCGGCCGGCTGATCGAACGGCGCCAGCCATACCCGATCGACATCGACCGCGTGATCGCCAAGGCGGTGGAGACCGGCACATTCCTCGAGATCAACGCCAACCCGGACCGGCGCGACCTCAACGACGTGTACGCCAAGGCGGCCGGCGAGGCCGGCGTGACGCTGCTGATCGACTCGGACGCGCACTGGCCGCGCACGCTGGCGAACATGCGCTACGGCGTCGCGACCGCGCGACGTGCCTGGCTCACGGCCGAGCAGGTGGCGAACACGCGCTCCTGGGCCGAGCTGGACAAGCTGCGCAAGCGCTCGCGCTAGCCCTCTGCCTCGATCTTGCGCAGGCCGGGCAGGGCCAGCAGCTGCGGCCGGCCCAGGGGCGAGCTGCGGTCCAGCCAGAACTCCACGCCGTCGCGCCCCTCGATCGCCTCGACGGCGCGCGACTGGTTGCGCCACATCAAGCCCACCAGCAGGCAGTAGCCGGTGGCGATCGCCGGCACCTGCGGGACGAAGAAGCCGACCACCGCCGAGCCGAGCCCGAGCGTGATCAGCGGCCAGAGACGGTTGAACAGCACGGTGCCGGGCTCCAGCTCGGGGAGCGTGTTGCTCTTCTTCGCCTCGACCAGCAGCGTGGCGATCCCGGGGGTGGTCGCCAGGCGCCGTCCAAGCCAGAGCCCGACCAGCGTGGCCACGCACCACCACACGGCCGCCACGTAGACGAGCGTGTTCGTGTCTTGGCCGGCGGCGCCCACGACCGATACGACCGCCAGGGCGGTGGCCGTGCCGCCGAACAGCAGGACGGACACGCGCAGTAGGTCCCGGAACCTCACGCGTCGGCCAGTACGGCCAGCACCTTGGCGAAGCCGTCGACGCCGTCCACGACCACGTCGGCGCGCTCGACGATCTCGGGTGGCCCCTCCTCGGAGCGCACGCCCACCCGCACCGCCACCTCCAGAGCGCCCTCCTCGCGGAGCGCAGCCAGCGCCGCGAAGGCGTCGAGGTCGGTCGTGTCGTCGCCGCCGAACAGCGCGGCGCCGGCGCCGCAGCGCTCGACCAGCTGGCGGACCGCCTGGCCCTTGTCGAACGGCACCGGCGGGCGCAGCTCGAGCACCTTGCGCCCCCAGTGGGTCGCGAGGCCGGCGGCCTCGGCCTCGGCGGCGATCTGATCCACTCGCTCCCGCGCGGCCTCCTCGTCAGGGGCGCCGCGCCAGTGGAGCGCCACGATCGGCCCCTTGTCCTCGATGCGCACGCGCAGGCGCCGCAGGTCCGGGCTGTCGCGCTCGACGATGAACTGCTTCACGCGCCCCTCCCAGCTCTTGAAGGCCTCGTCGGTCTGGGCCTGGACGGCGCCGGGGTGGAGCAGCTCGGCGCCGTGCGAGCCCGCATAGATGATCCCGCCGACGCCGACGAGGCGGCGTGCCTCGGCGGCGGATCGTCCCGAGATGCAGGCCACGCACGCGTAGCGGCGTGCCAGCCGGCCCAGCAGCACGGCGGTCTCCTGGCGCACCTGGGCGTCCTCGGCGCGGCCGACGATCGGCGCGAGCACGCCGTCGATGTCGCAGAAGACGGCCGCCCTCGCGGGGTCCGCCGTGAGCGGCCTCAGGGCCTCCGCGAGCGCTTCCGATGTATGAGCGGACACCGGCCGTAGTATGCCCCGGGATGTCGTCACGGATGCTGCGCCTCGGCGCCATCGCCACCGCCGGGGGTGCCTTCAGCGGTCTGTTCGGCGTCGGTGGCGGGACGGTGATCGTGCCGCTGCTCGTGCTCTGGATGGGCTACCAGCAGAAGGAGGCCACGGGCACCTCGCTCGCGGCGATCATCGTGATCGGGGCGCTCGCCGCGGGCGCCCAGGCCCTGTACGGGAACGTGGATCTGTGGCTCGGCCTGGCCGTGGCCGCGCCGGGCGTGGCTGGCGTGGTGGCGGGCACCGCGCTGCAGCAGCGCATATCCGAGCGGGCGGTGGCAGGGGCGTTCATCGTCCTGTTGCTCGTTTCGGCCGCGGTGCTGGTGTTCTGATGGACGCCCTCGACTGGACAGCCCTGCTCGCGTTCGGCTTCGGCGCCGGTGTGGCCGGCGGGCTGCTCGGTGTCGGGGGCGGCATCCTGTTCGTGCCGGCGCTCGTGATCTTCGCGGACCAGTCGCAGCTCGCCGCGGAGTCGACCTCGCTGGTGGCCATCGTGTTCGTGTCGGTGGTCGGCGCGTGGCGCCAGCACGGCTACGGCAACGTGCGGCTGCGCGACGGCCTGATGATCGGGGCGCTGTCGCCGCTCGGAGTGCTGCTCGGCGTGGGTCTCTCCAACGCGGTCCCCGAGCGCGCGCTGGAGCTGTCGTTTGCCGCGGTGCAGCTGCTTTTCGCTTGGCAACTCGCCAAGAAGGCGCTACTCCGCTAGGTTCCAGGCCGGTGGAGATCCTCGACGTCAGCACGGAGGACCGCAACGGCTCCGTGCACGTCGCGCTCGTGGGGGAATTGGACCTGTCCACGGTTGCGAAGGTGCAGGAGGAGCTGAAGCGCGTCGAGGCGGCCTCGCCGGCCACGGTGGTGGTCGACCTCTCCAAGCTGACCTTCCTCGACTCCACCGGGCTGCGCTGCATCGTCACCGCCGACGAGCGGGCGCGCGCGGAAGGTCGCCGGATGGTCGTCGTGCGCGGCCCCGACGCCGTGCAGCGCGTCTTTGCCATCACCCGGCTGGACGACCGGCTCGAGATGGTCGACGACGCCGGCTCGATCGGCTGACCAGCCTCCGCTTCGCGCCACCCGTCGCGTTTGAGCGACAGTCAAAAGGGTGATAATCGGACGTGGTCGGTAGGGAAATCTCCTAGGGGGTGTTGCACGAGTGGCTGTTGCCGTTGCGGCTGCCGAACCCGCTGCGCCTGACGTACGGCTGCACGAGGACGAACGGCTCCTGCAGCGCTACCACGGCGAAGGTGACCTAGAGGCGCGCGAGCAACTGGTGCTGCGCTTCCTGCCACTGGCGCGCCAGCTGGCGTCGCGCTACCGGCACTCCGGCGAGTCGCTGGAAGATCTCGTGCAGGTGGCGTGCATCGGCCTGCTCAAGGCCGTGGATCGCTACGACACCGAGCGCGGGAACGGCTTCGCCCGCTACGCGGTGCCCACGATGCTGGGCGAGCTGAAGCGCCACTTCCGCGACAAGGGCTGGGCCCTGCGCGTGCCGCGCGCCACCCAGGAGCTGGCGCTCAAGGTCAGCGAGCAGCTCGGGACGCTGCCGGCGAAGCTGGGGCGCTCGCCCCGGCCGCGCGATGTCGCCGAGGCGCTCGGGGTGCCTGTGGAGGACGTGCTGGAGGCGATGGAGGCGGCCACCGCCTACGAGACCGCCTCTCTCGACGCGCCGCGCGCCGGCGGCGAGGACGAGGCGTGGACCCACGCCGATGCGCTCGGCGCGGAGGAGCACGGCTACGAGCTGGTAGAGCTCGGGGAGACCCTGCGCGGCACGCTCGACGCGCTGCCGGCTCGCGAGCGCCTGATCCTCAGGCTGCGCTTCGAGCGGGACATGACGCAGGCGGAGATCGCCACCTGCGTGGGCGTGTCGCAGATGCACGTGTCGCGACTGTTGCGGCGCTCGCTCGACCGCCTGTCCGCGGTGCGCGCGGCGGCGGCTTAAATACGGGTCGACCGTCGCTCGCCGGCGTCCCGAGCGGTCCGCCGCCTAGCTCCGGGCGACCCTGCCCGAGTCGCTACCCGAGCCCTTCGGCTAAAAAACAAACGCCTCCTTCGGCAGGGGCACGTCCGGCGTGCGCGCCAGCGCGGCGGCCACGACGATCAGGTGCAGCCCGGGGGCGAAGCGGGACGGCCGGCCGTCGCCGGACGGGTCGTAGCTGGCCCGCGCATCCAGCAGCGTCATGATCGCCCGGTGAACCCCGGCGTGGGGGTCGTGGTCGCCGACGTCGCAGGCGAGGGCCGCCAGCGCCAGCGTCTCCTTGGGCTCCACCCCAGCGAACATCTGGCCGATCGCGCTCAGGAGGAACGAGTAGACGCGCTCGAGCAGGGGGTCGCGCGAGAGCGATCCGATGCCGGGGGCGGGCCCCAGGTCCAGCGGGTCGTCGCGCTCCGCCAGCCTGCGGGCCTGAGCGCCCACCACGGCGCGCACGGCGTCGTGGCTCATGCCGACCTGCAGTCCGTGGCGGATCGCCATCGTCGCCCCGAAGGACGGCGTGCCGTAGGGCGCGTCGCTGGCCATCAGGATCTGGCCCGGCGGCACCAGGGCGAACAGGGCCTGGACGTCGCTGGGCGACCACCACGCGGTGTCGAAGAAGAGATTCGGGTGAGCGGGCGCCTCGCGCCAGATCCACGACAGGTCCGAGATCCCCGCGTGGGCGAGGATCAGGCGCAGGTTCGGATAGCGCGAGCAGACCTCCACCGCGTGACGCCCGAGCGCGGGGATGCCGCGGCCGGCGTGGCACATGATCGGCAGGCGCTCCTCGTCCGCCAGCGCGAACACGCCCCTGAGGGCCGGATGGTCGAGGTTGAAGCCCTCGGCCCGGGGATGCAGCTTGATCCCGCGCGCGCCGTTGGCGAGGCAGCGGCGGGCCTCCTCCAGCGGGGAGTGGTGCGGGTCCAGCCGGCAGAACGGGAGTAGCCGCCCGTCGCTGGCCGCCCCTTCGGCGGCGACCATGTCGTTCGCGGCCGGGTAGCCATTCGGCTCGTGCATCGGGAACACGAACGCGGCGGCGTCCACGCGCTCGAGGGCGGCGATCAGCTCGGCCCGGGTGCAGCGGTAGCCGTCGGGGTCGTTCGACCCGATGTGGGTGTGCGCGTCGAAGACCTCCGCGCCCGGTACCTCAGCGCGCATGCGCTCGTACCAGGGCAGGAGGCCGGCATCCGACACCATCGGCCGGCCAGCCTAGCGGTAGGGTGTGGCACGGACTCGTCCCTGGCCAGAGGAGTCAAGGCAAGGATGGCTGAACACGAGGTCCGCGACGAGCGCGTCGACGGCCTCGAGGGAATAGCTCTCGTCTCGCACGGATGCGACTTAAGGGTCGCGTTCGTCCCTGCCGCGGGCATGGTGGGACACTCGCTCACCCATCGCGGTGAGGAGCTGCTCGGACAGCGCGGGGGCCTCGAGGCCTACCTGGAGCGCGGCTCCAGCTTCGGCATCCCGCTGCTGCACCCGTGGGCGAACCGCCTGGCCGGCCTCACCTATTCGGTGGGCGGGCGCCGCGTGGAGCTGGACCCGTCGCGTTCGCCGGTCCACCTCGACCCCAACGGCCTGCCCATCCACGGGATCCTGGCGGGGTACCCGCACTGGGAGCTCGTCGGCCGCACGCCCGGCAACGGGAGCGCCGCGATCGCCACGCGGCTCGATTTCGGGGCACACGAGGAGCTGCTGGCCGCCTTCCCGTTCCCTCACGAGCTGCACGTGCAGGCCGAGCTCACCGGAGACACGCTCACGGTCGCGACGATCCTGCTTCCGACCGGGGAGGTGGCCGTGCCGGTCTCGTTCGGGTGGCATCCGTACCTGTGCCTGCCGGGGCTGCCGCGCTCGGAGTGGCGGGTGGAGCTGCCGGTGCGCCGGCGAGCCGTGCTGGACGAGCGCCGGCTGCCGACCGGCGCCACCGAGCCGGTCGAGATCGAGCCCGGGCCGCTGGGCGAGCGGACCTTCGACGACCACTTCGTGGAGCTGGACAGGCCGGCCATCTTCGCCCTGGAGGGCGGTGGCAGGCGGATCGAGCTCGAGTTCGGGCAGGGCTACAACTACGCGCAGGTCTACGCGCCGTCCGCCCCCGAGGAGGAGCCCTACGTCTGCTTCGAGCCGATGACCGCGCCGGTCAACGCGCTGGTGAGCGGGGAGGGCCTCGGCAGCGTGCCGCCCGGCGGCAGCTTCCGCGCCGAGTTCAGCGTGCGCGTGCGCTCGACGAGCTAGTTCCGTACTTCCAGCAGGAAGTGATCCGGCTCGTCGTTCTGCTTGACGAGCTTGATCCGGCCGGCCACCGGCACCAGCAGGCCCTGGGCGTGCACGTAGCCGGTGTTGACTTCGGCCGACTCGATCGCTCCGGCGAGCAGCTGCTCGAGCTGCTCGCGGTGCTTGGGCAGGTTGGCGCGGTCCATGACCGGCGGCCACGTGGCGGCCTCGAACTCGCCCTCCGGGTAGCCGACGAGGTCGGTGAAGGCCTGGTTGAGCTCGCGGAAATGGCCGTCGAGGCCGATCGTGGCCATCGGGATGGGGGCGTCGTCGAAGCCGGGGCGCGGATCGCGCGAGGGGGCGGTGTCGCCCGGGCGGGGGAACAGCGGCCGGTGCACGCCGTTGCCACCGGCCTGCAGCGGCTCGAGCAGCTCGTGCCGGTCGCCCTGCTCCAGCGCTCGCCGGGCGGTCGCGGCGTCCACGCCCGCCTCCGCGGCGGACTGGCGGGCCCGGGTCGCGGCCTCCGCGGCGGCGGCGGCCGCCTGTTCGGCCTGCTGCGCGCGCCGCTCCGCGGCCTCGACCGCGGCAGTGACCCGCTGGGCGGCGGTGTCCACGGTGCGAGCGTGCTCGCCGGCCCGGCCGGCGTGGCGCTCGGCGCTCGCGGCGGCCTCCTCGGAGCGACCGGTGTGGCGCTCGGCGCTCGCGGCGGCTTCCTCCGAGCGACCGGCGTGGCGCTCGGCCTCGAAGGAGGCGTCGCGAGCCCGGCCCGCGTGGCCGTCGGCGGCGCCCGACGCGTCGTGCGCGCGCGTCGCCCGCTCGCCGGCGCTCGCCGCCGCCGCCTCGGCGCGCGCCACCTGCTGCTCCACGCCACCGGCCACGCCCTCGACGCGGGCCACCTGCTGCTCGACGTCGCCCGCGACGCGGGCTGCCTGCTCCTCGATCGCCTCGGCCGCCGCTTCGGCGCGCGCCGCGCGCTGCTCGACGGCGTCCGCCACGCCCTGGGCGCGCCGCTCCACGCCCCCGGCGGTGGATTCGGCCCGCTCCGCCGCGGCCTCCGCCCGCGTGACCCGGTGCTCGACCGCCTCCGCGGCGGCCTCGGCGCGCTCCGTACGCTGCTCCGCGCCCTGCGCGGCCTCGTCGATCTGCCTCGCGCGCTCCCCGACGACCTTCGCGGCCTGCTCGGCCCGCTCCGCCCCGGCGCGGCTCGACGCAGCGGCCTGCTCCGCCCGCTCCAACTGGCCCTGAATCTCGCCGGTGCTCCGCTCCACCCGCTCGGCGGCCGCCCCCGCCGCGGCGCGCGCCTCGCCGGCCTCGCGGGTCGCCCGCGCCGCCTCGGCCTCCGCGGCGGCCGTGGCCTCGCGCGCCCGCGCTGTGCCGGACTCGATCGCGGCCAGCACCTCGTTCGCCGCGGCCGTCCCCGACTCGATCGCGGCCAGCGCCTCGTTCGACTCGGCCGTCCCCGACTCGATCGCCGCCAGCGCCTCCGTCACCTCGGCCGCGCGTGAGTCGATCTTCGCGAGCGTCTCGCGCGCCACCTCCTGCGCGCCGGCGGCCTCGCTCTCCAGCTGCCGCGCACGCCGCGCCTCCGCCTCCACCGCCCCGATGGCCTGCTCGGCGCGGGCGAGCCGGTCTGCCACCGCGTCCGCCGCCTCCGCGACCTCCGTCGAGTGACCGCGCGCCAGCTCCACCGCATCCTCGGCGCCCTGGGCCAGCCGCTCGACGGTGGACTGCGTCTCGCGCACGGCTGCGGCGGCCTCGCGCACCTCCTGCGCCACCGCCACCAGCTCCTCCGAGCTGGAAGCGCCAGCCGCGGCCCCGGCGCGCAGCTCCGTCAGCTCCTCGCGCAGGTCGCTCAGCAGCCGGCGTGCCTCCTCGTCGCCCACCGCCTCCAGCTGCACCTGCTCGATGCGAGCCCCGAGGCCCTCCACCAGCGATCGCGTCTCGTCCAGCTGGCGGCGCAGCCGGTTGCCCTCGAGCGCGTTCTCGCTCAGCTCCTCTACGCGCTCGCCCAGCTGGTCGAGCTGTGCCTCCAGTCGCGTCTCGGCCTCGCTGCGTCCTCGTTCCGCTGCCAGGGCCTCCAGCTGCGCCTGCGTGGCCGCCTGCTGCTCGGCGAGGCCGCGGCGCTCCTCCTCGCCGGCGCGCTGGATCTCCTGCAGCCGCGCCCGCGTCTCGGCGAGCTGGTCCACCACGGCGTCGGTGCCGCGGGCGCGCTCGCCGGCCAGCTCCTCCAGCCGCTCGCGGGCAAAGCCCAGCTGCACCTCGAGCACCTCGCGGTCGGTGGCCAGGGACCCCTCGAGCTGCTCCAGCCGCGCGCGCGTGTCCACGAGCTCGGCTTCGAGCACACCGCGCTGCTCGGCGAACTGCGCCTCCACCCGGGCGCGCTGCTCGGCGACGTGCGCTCCAGCGGCCTCGGCCGCACGCTCCTCGATGCCCGGGCCGGCCAGCGCGCCCTCCAGGCGCTCCCGCTCGGCGGAGCGATCCTGCTCGATCGCCGCGAGCCGCTCGCGCGTGGCCGCCAGCTCGGCCTCCAGCCGCTCCCTGGTGCTCGACAGCTGCTCGCGCGCGCCGGCCAGCTCCTGCTCCAACCGCTCGCGCGCACCGGCCAGCTCGCGCTCCAGGCGGTCGCGCTCCTCGCTGCGCTCCGCCTCGATCCGCTCTATGCGCGCTCGCGCGTCGGCCAGCTCGGCGCGCACCGCGCCGGCGGCCTCCTCCACCGACTTCGAGGCGTGGGTGTCGGACAGCGTCGCCTCGAGCGTGCCCATCCGGGCCTGAACCTCGTCGACCCAATCGGGCAGCTCGCGCTGGTCCGACAGAGCCGCCTCCAGAGCCACGACCTGGGCGCGGGTCTGGTCGAGCTGCTCGCGCAGTCGGGCCTGGGCCTCGGGCGCGCCGGCCACGTCGCGACGGATGCCGTCCACGGCCGTGCGCACCGCCTCCAGCTCAACGTGCAGCCGCTCGCCCTCGTCGCGGGTCTGCCGCGCGCCGCTCGTGCGGCTCTCCTCCAGCTTGGCGCGCAGCCCCCCGACCTGCGCGCGCAGCTCCTCGAGTGCCCGCCGGCCCTCGGCCAACCCAGACTGCAGTCCGGAGCCGGCCTGCTCGAGCTGGGCCAGGCGCGCTCCAGCCTCGGCGGCCTCGGCGCGCGCGACCTCGGCCTCGGCTCGTGCCTCGGCCAGCTCGGCCGCGGTCTGCTCCAGGGCCCGCTCGATGTGGTCGGAGTGGCCACCCTCGGCGGCGTCCAAGACGAGCTCTGGCACGGCCGGCACGGGCTCCACAGGGGCATCACTGGGCAGCGGTGGGGGCGGGGCGCCGACCACCCGGAAGGCGACGATCGTGCCGGCGCTCAGCACGTCCTCCTCGATGGCCGCCTGCCCCGCGACGGCCGCATGGATCCATTCCACGACCGCCTGGTGGCTCTGCTGGAGCTGCGACAGCGCGTTGCCGCGCGGCGCGACGATCTCGAGTGCCTCCAGGAAGCCGTTGAACTCCAGGCTCTGGCTCATGCTCACGGGCACGAGCGTCAGCGCCATCTCCAGCTCGTGGCCGTCCTTGCGCCGGGCGGTCGCCTCGATCTGCCCGCCGCTCTTGGGCAGCTCGGTGTCGAGGTGCAGCGTCTCCACCAGCGGCCGTCCGAGCATGCGCGCCGCGGGCCACCCGAACAGCTCCTCGGCGGGGCGGCTCCAGCGCGTGACCGAGCCGTCCCTGTCCGTGAGCACGAACCGGGCATCGACGAGCTGGCGCAGCAGCTCCTCGACGACCTCCGCGGTGGGGGCGCCCGTTGTGGCCGGATCCTCGTACATACGTCCTCTTATCGGTCGGTTGGCGGAGGCCGTGCCGCGACCGCTCACCCACCCGGGTCGGACATGCGTCGAGGGCGCTAGAGGTCAGTCAAGCCCGTGTTCGAGCGCGCCCTTCACGGACGCGTCGAGCGCGTTGAGACGCTGCAAAGCCAGTGCCTCAGCCGTGCGGAAGCGCCTGCCCGGCAGGCCTTCCGTGCCGTGGTGGGCCAGCACGCAGTGCAGCACCGCGTGCAACTTCTCGTCTGGGAACCCGTTCAGGCGCGCGGCGCGCTCCACGATCATCTGCTGGCCGAGCACGACGTGGCCGACCAGCGTCCCGGCCTCGCTGAACGCGATCTCCGCGCCCAGCTCGAACTCGCGCAGCTTGCCGATGTCGTGCAGCAGGGCCGAGCAGATCAGCACGTCCGAGTTCAGCCTGGGGTGGAGCGCGCAGGTCTCGACGGCGAGCGTCCCCACAGCGACCGTGTGCTCCAGCAGCCCGCCGAGGTAGGCGTGGTGGCCCGAGCGCGTGCAGGGCGCGCGGCGCAGCTCGGCTCGGAACGCCTGGTCGCCAAGGAAGGCGTCGAGCAGGGCGCGCAGGTCGGTGTCGTAGACCTCGCGGGCGAGGTGCTCGAGGAAGCCGTCCAGCTCGTCTAGGTCGCGGTAGGCGGTGGGGAGGAACTCGGCCGGGTCGGCGGCCTCCGCGCGGCGGATCGACTGCAGGTCGACCTGGAGCTCGTCGCGGAAGCGCTCGACGCGCCCGGTGACCGCCACCAGGTCCCCGCGCTCGAACTGGCCGGCGAGGAAATCGGCCTCGCGGAATGCCCGCGCCTGGATGGCGCCGGAGCGATCGCGCAGCTCGACCGCCAGGTACGGCGAGCCCGTCTTGGCGGTCAGGCGGTCCTTGCGCGTGCACGCGAAGATGCCCTCCACCTCGCTGCCCGCGCGCAGCTCCGCGATCGTGATCGCTTGCTCCACGGTGGCCACGCGTCCATCGTGATGGGTGGCCCGGACGCGGTCGGGTACCGTGAAACAGATGCAGGACGTCATCTGGAACGATCGACCCTCTTTGCGCAGACCGGTGATGGTGTGCGCCTTCAACGGGTGGAACGACGCGGGCGAGGCGGCTTCAGCGGCGGTCTCCTTCATCCGCGGCACGTTCGACGCCGAGGAGGTGGCCTCGATCGACCCCGAGGAGTTCTTCGACTTCACGGCGGTCCGCCCGACGGTGCGCCTCACGGAGGGTGTGACGCGCGAGATCGACTGGCCGGTGGCCACGATCTCCGCGGCGGCCGTGCCGGGCGCCGAGGGCGATCTGGTGATGCTCCAGGCCACGGAGCCGTCGCTGCGGTGGCGCCGCTACACGGACAACCTGGTGGCCACCGCGCGCGAGCTCGACGTGCGCATGGTGATCACGCTCGGGGCGCTGCTGGCGGACGTCCCGCATACGCGTCCGGTGTCGATCACCGGCCTCGCCTCCGACCGGTCGCTGGTGGACCGGCTCGGCTTCCAGCACACGAGCTACGAGGGACCGACCGGGATCGTCGGCGTGGTGCACAACACGTTCGCCAAGGCCGGCATCCCTTCGGCGAGCCTGTGGGCCTCGGTGCCGCACTACGTCGCGGCCGCGCCCAACCCGAAGGTGGCGCTGGCGCTCGTGCGGGCGTTCGAGGGGATCGCGGGCGTGGTGGTCGACGCAGGCGAGCTGGAGAGCGCGGCCGATGACTACGAGCGGCAGGTCAGCGCGGCCGTGGCCAGCGACCCCGAGGTCAAGGCGTTCGTCGAGCGGCTGGAGTCAGCCGTGGACGAGGTCGGCATGGACACGCCCGACGAGGAGGACCTGCCCTCAGCGGACGCGATCGCACGCGACTTCCAGCGCTTCCTGCGCCAGCGCGGGCCAGACAACGGATGACAGCCGGGGGCTCGCGCCTCCGGACCCCCGTGAAGATCGGCCTGCCAGCTCGGGCCGGCTAGCGATACCGCGGGTCGTCCACCACCGGCCGGTCGGGCCGGCTCGGCTGCATCAGCAGGAACAGCCCGATCAGCAGTCCGAGCACGCCGACGATCATCAGGATCAGGCCGGCGGTGTGCACGTCCACGCCCGCCACGCTGGCGGTCACGGCATATTTGAGGATCGCCCCGATCGCGATCAGGAATAGCGACGTTCCAATCGTCATTCCCCCTGGATTCCCCTCAGAGGGGACACCAAACGCCTACTTCTCGGCTGCTGGACAGATGATCCGGTAGTCGCAGAAGCTGCAGATCTCGGGCGAGGGGGTCGGTTCGAAGCGCTGCTTGAGGATTCCGGACGCGATCTCGGACACCGTTGCGCGCACCCGGTCGAGCTCCTCCGCCGAGTGCTCCACCGGCACCTTCTCGCCGCTCAGCACGTAGAAGTAGCTCTGTGCGGAGGTTTCCAGCCGCCACGACTCGCGGGCACCCATCTGGTAGACGGACAGCTGCACGTCCTGGCGCAGCTCGTCCTCGGTCTTGGCCTTGCCCGTCTTGTAGTCGATCAGCTCGAACGAGCCGTCCGGGTGACGGTCCACCCGGTCGACACGCCCGCGCAGCAGGTGCGGGCCGATCTTGAAGGCGAACGACCGCTCGAACCAGACCGGCTCGGCCGCCGATTCGTCGTCCATCCGCCAGTAGCGCTCCAGCGACTCCACGGCGCGCTCGCGGAACTGCAGCTCGTCATCGGAGTCGCCGAAGCCGGACCGGCGCCACGAAATCTCGAACAGCTCCCGCAGCCGCTCCAGCGATCCGCTGCCCTCGGTGTGGAAGCGCTCCAGCACCTGGTGCATCACGATCCCGAAGCGCTGGTTGATCGTCGGCTCCTGCGGGATCCGGAAGACGCGCGCGAACTTGTACTTGAGCGGGCAGAGCCGGTAGGTGTCGATGTCGGAGGCGGACAGCATCAGCCCCCGGCCGCGGCGCGGGATGAACGGGTCGAGGGAGGCGTCGGCGCCGTTGGTGGAACCGGGCATCTCCGCCGGGTCGCGGCCGGTGTCGCGCAGCCAGCCGTCCAGCCCCGACTCCTCGAAGACCTCGCGCTGCTCCGTCGTCGCGCACTGGGCGAGGATCTCGTTCACCTCGGGCAGCGCGGTCTCGAGCGGCTGGCCCTCCCGAGCGCGCTCGATCAGCGCGGCCACCTTGATCAGCTCGAGGTAGCGCGCCACCGCCTGGTCCACGTCCAGGTACGTGTCGAGCCGCATCTCTCCGAGCCGCCCGCCCACGCGAGCGACCGTGTCGAGCAGCTCGTCGCGCATGATCCGGAAGGTGGAGTGCAGGCCCTCGGCGGGCCCGAACAGCTCCTCCTCGAACGGCTCCTCCTCGATGTCGAGCGCCGCGCGCGCCTCCTCGTAGAACGGCGACGGCCGGGGCGTGGTGCCGGGCGGCCCGGTCTCGGCCCAGGCCAGCACGAGCCCCTTGCGAGCCCTGGTCATCGCTACGTGCAGCAGGCGGCGCATCTCCGCCTCGTGCACCGCCCGCGGCGACTCCGCGTCGAGGCGCTCCTTGAGCAGCTCGTCCGGCACGTCCCCGTTGGGGGCGCGGTAGGGGCCGGGCATGGCGCCCGCCGACAGCCCGATCGCGAACACGTGGTCGAACTCCAGCCCCTTCGCCGCGTGCATCGTCATGACCGGGACCGCTGGAGCGGACGGCTGTTCGACCGCCTCCTCCTCACGCAGTCCGGACTCCGCCACGGCGGCGAGGTAGCGGGCGAACTCGCGCGCCGTGGCCTGGGGCTCGCGGCGCATGTAGGCGGTGGCCAGCTCGGGCAGCTTGGCGATGTTGCGCAGGCGCTCGACCGTGTCGGCCTGGGTGGCGAACACCTGCTGGCGGCGCAGGCCGATGCGCTCGATCAGCCGCATCACGAAGGCGTCGGGGCGGCGGTCTTCGAAGGCCGTGGAGGCTGAGCGGTAGAGCCTCAGGAAGGCGCGCGCGCGGTCGCGGCCCTCCTCGGAGAGCTGCGGTCCCTCCAGCGCGGCGGCGACCGCCGACGGCATGTCGAGCTTGCGCCGGCGCGCCAGCTGCGTCAGCCGCGCGACGTCCACGGAGCGCAGCTCGATCGGGGGTCGGCTCAGGGCTCGGACGACGGCGCCGGAGTCGCCCGGATCGGCCAGCGCCCGCAGCCAGGCCAGCACGTCGCGCACCTCGGCACGCTGGAAGTAGGCGGCCGCGCCGAGCGTGCGGAACGGGATCGCGCGCTCCTCCAGCGCGGCGGCCACCACCCCGCCCTGGCTCTTGACCGAGCGCACGAGCACGGCGATCTCCTCGGGCGGCACGCCGCCGGCGATCAGGCGCTCGGCCTCGGCGGCCACCGCCTGCGCCTGGGCGCGCTCCGTGGTGCAGCGCCAGAAGCGCACGCGTCCGCCGCTGGCGCCGGTGAGCTTCTTCGGGACGCGCGCCGCGATCGGCTCCACCACGGCGGCGGAGGCGTCGAGGATGCGCCGCCCGGAGCGGAAGTTGCGCTCGAGCTTGATCGTCGTGACGTCCGGCAGCTCGCGCTCGAACTCGAGCAGGTTCTTCTGCGACGCCCCGCGGAAGCGGTAGATCGCCTGGTCGTCGTCGCCGACGACGGTCACGTTCGAGTGCTCCTCGACCAGCAGGCGCAGCAGCATCCCCTGGGCGAAGTTCGTGTCCTGGTACTCGTCCACGAGCACGTGCTGGAAGCGCCGCGCCGTGCGCTCGCGCACGTGCGGGCGCTCGTGGAGCAGCTTGAAGGCGCGCACGATCAGGTCGCCGAAGTCGAGCGCGCCGCGGTCCTCGAGCAGGCGGTCGTGGTCGGCGTAGAGGCGCGCGAACTCACGCTCGCGGTTGGCGTGGGCGCGCTCGGCGTCGGTGGTGGCGGGCAGCTCCTCGGCCCAGGCTTGCAGCTCCTCGGCGGAGATCAACTCGTCCTTGAGGCGATCGATGCGCGAGACGAAGCTGGCCAGCAGCGGCGCCGGGTTGCCGCGGATCTCGTGATGGCGCAGCGACAGGTCGTTGATGCGCTCGAGCAGCAGAGCGAGCCTGTCGGCGGGGGTGACGGGGGTGAGGAACGGGTCCACGCCGGCCTCGAGCGCCTCGTCGCGAAGCAGCTTCACGCAGAACGCGTGGAACGTGGAGACGTTGAGCTCCTCGTACGGGTTCTCCAGCAGTGTCTCCAGGCGCTCGCGCATCTCCGCGCAGGCGGGGCTGGAAAACGTCAGCGCGAGGATCCCGTCCGCGGGGGTGCCCTGCTCGACGAGCCAGGCGAAGCGGCGGGTGAGGGTGAGGGTCTTCCCGGTGCCCGCGCCGGCGACGACGAGCAGCGGCCCCCCGGGATGTGTGACGACCGCACGCTGGTTCGCGTTCAGGCCATCGAGGAGGTCGGGCATGCCGATCTAGGATACGCCGCCGGTTTCAGCCGGCGAACGACAGATACGGATCCGAGGGCGGCTGCACGTGCTTGAGCTCGAGTGCCCTCACGATCCACTCGCGGTGGCCGCGCGCGAGCACCCCGGTGACGTCGATCCAATCGCCGCGGTCGAGGCCGGCTGCCTTCCCGCGTGGGAGCACGCGAACACCGATCGGCACGGCGTCCGCCACGCAGCAGGTGATGTAGAAGCGGCTCAACGTGAACGGGCGTCCGGTCTTCGAGATGAACCCGGTCAGTTGCACCGATCTGCCCTCGGCAAGCCCCAGCTCCCGGGTGAGCCCGTCGTCGCGCCCGGCGGCGTTCAGCTGCAGGAACCCGATGTGCTTGGCGTCGCGCGAGGCGAGCCGAGCCAGCGCCGACGAGTCGATCCCGCGTGAGCTGAGCTTGTTCGAGGCGGCCAGCGCCCCGAGCTGGGCGTTGGCCAGCACCGCGGCGGCGAGCACCGGCACCACCAGCCCGGCCAGGCCGAGGGCCTCGCGCAGGGAGAGCCGGGCGGGAACGTCGGCGCGCGTGGCGAGCAGGTAGCCGCCGGCGGCGAGCGTCAGCCCGATCGCTCCGACCGGGACCACCCACTGGGTCCGCGGGCCGAGGTAGCGCACGGACTCGCCGGTCAGCCAGAGCCAGGCGAACACGCCCGCCCATGCCACCAGGGCCAGCGCATGGATCGAGCGCCGGTCGAGCCTCATCCGACCGCCGTGTCGAAGATCAGCGCGCCCGCCAGCGCGATTGGCGCTGCCACGGCCAGCAGCCGCAGCACGAAGCGCCGGCGGAAGGTGGCGCCGTAGAGCACCGCCAGCTTCGCGTCGACCACCGGACCGAGCACCAGGAAGGCGAGCTGCGAGCCCAGCGGGAACGCGGTGAAGGAGACGGCCACGAAGGCGTCGGCCTCGGAGCAGAGCGAGAGCGCCACGGCCATGCCCATCAGGGCGAGCGCGCCGATGACTTCCTGGTGAGCGACCGAGGAGAGCCAGTCCTGCGGGACGGCCGTCTGCAACAGCGCGGCCACGGCGGCGCCGAGCACGAGGAAGCGGCCCATGAAGAGGAAGTCGGCGGCCAGATGCTCGGCGAAGGCCGCCAGCGAGCCGCGCTCGTGCTCGTGATCGTGCTGCGAGCCGCCCGCCAGCCGCATGATCGAGTCGCCGTGGCGCCCGATCAGCAGGCCCGCCGTGATCGCCACGAGCAGGCCGAGCGCGGCACGCGCGGCGGTCATCTCGGCGGCCTTGCCGGCGGCGCCGTAGGCGACCCAGGTCGACGCCAGGACGATCGGGTTGAGGATCGGCGCGGCCAGCATGAAGGCGATCCCGGCCGACGGGTGCACGCCCCGCAGGATCAGCCGCCGCGCCACCGGCACCGACCCGCATTCGCACACCGGCATCGCGAAGCCGGCGAGCGCGGCGGCCGGCACCTGCACCGGCGTCGGCAGCGCGGCCAGGCGGGTGAACGCGCGGGCTGGGACGAACACGGCGATGGCGGCGGACGCGGCGGCGCCGATCAGGATGAACGGCAGCGCCTCGACGACGATCGAGGTGAAGATCACCCCGAACGTCCCGATCACCTCGCTGTCGGCGACCCCGGCCGCGCGCGCGAGCGCGACCGCGGCCACGATGGTCCAGAAGGCGACCGCCACGACCCAGAGGGGCAGCACGGGCGGCCGCCCCGAGGAGCGGAGCCCGGGCGCCGCCTGCACCGCTGGACTGGCCATCAGCGCTGCGCGGACGGGTGCTGTGCGTGGCCGTCCTGCCCGGGCGCGGCGCTCGAGCCGGACACCAGCGTCGCCGACGCGGCCAATGCCGCCACGACCAGCGCCACGGTGACCGCCTTGAGTCGCTTGGGCGTGAGCCAGTGGAAGCCGCGGCTGGCGACGTACGCGCGGGTGCCGGACGCCGCTCCGACGGCCGTCACCGCGCCGGCCATGCACTGCATGCACATACCGCCACCAGTATGGCGCTTAGGATGCGGGCGATGCCACTTCCGGACGCCGACTGGCTTGGGCTGTGCCGTCGCGCCGCCCACGCGGCGCGGGAGGCCGTGGCGGGGCTGGCAAGCACGGCCGAGCGGTCGGTGACGCACGGCGAGGGAGAGGGCGGCGATACCACCCTCGCCGTCGACAAGGCCGCCGAGGACGCCATCTTCGCGGAGCTCGAGGCGCTGGGCGTGCCGCTGACCGCGGTGTCCGAGGAACGCGGGGAGGTGGCCATCGCCGGAGGGGCCGCGAACGCGCGGGTGGTGGTGGACCCGGTCGACGGCTCGGTGAACGCCAAGCGAGGCCTTCCGTTCGCGTGCGTGTCGATCGCGGTGGCGTCCGGGAACCGCATGGCCGACGTCGAGGTCGGCTTCGTGGCGGAGCTGGTGCCGTCGCGCGACTGGTGGGCGGTGAGCGGAGAGGGCGCGTTCTGCGCCGGCGAGCGGCTGACCCCCCTCGAGCCCGGCCCGCTGGAGATGCTCGGGCTGGAGACGGCGCGCCCGGAGCGCGTGGCAGAAGCATCCGAGGCGCTCGGCTCGCTGGGCGCCCGCCGGCTGCGAGCCCTGGGCTCGGTGGCCGCCTCGATGTGCCTGGTGGCCGGCGGCAGGCTGGACGCGATGCTCAGCCTGCGCGAGGTGCGCTCGGTGGACGTGGCGGCGGCGCAGCTGATCGTCCGCGAGGCGGGCGGAGCGGTGGCGCTGCCGGGCGGAGACGAGCTGGACCTGCAGATGCGCTCACGCGTGCTGGCGGCGCGCTCGGCCGAGCTGGTGGAGCGGCTGGCGGAGCGCTTCTAGCTGGGCGGTGCCCTCGTCGGTGTCGAGATAGCTGTCGCCGGGGCCCGGCCCGCGGTTCCAGTAGGTCCAGGCCTGTCCAGGGATCGTGTAGCCCTCGGCCTCCAGCGCCTCGGTCACGACGCCCGCCAGCGCCTCCGTGTTCGACGCGACGGGCGAGGGCTTCAGGGTGCAGCTGAGGACGAGGGCACGCATGGAATGCCCGTTCCCGGAAGGGTTGGCGTCTACGCAGAGCGGGCATGGGAGCCGCCATGGCCAGGCTGAGACGAGTCGACTGCTCGGGCACCGGCATCAAGCGCCGGCGGCGCGGCAAGGGCTTCGAGTACCTCGACGAGGACGGCCGGCGCATCACCGAGCCGGCCGTGCTGGCGCGCATCCGCGAGCTGGCCATCCCGCCCGCGTGGCAGGAGGTCTGGATCTGCCCCTACCCGATGGGCCACATCCAGGCGACCGGCATCGACGCCGCCGGCCGCAAGCAGTACCGCTACCACGACCGCTGGCGCGAACGCCGCGACGCGGAGAAGTTCGAGTCGATGATCCGCTTCGCCCGCGCCCTGCCGAAGCTGCGCCGGCGCGTGGCCAAGGACCTGGCCCGCGAGGGCATGCCGCGCGAGAAGGTGCTCGCGCTTGCCATGCGGCTGATGGACCGCGGCTTCTTTCGGATCGGCTCCGAGGACTACGCCGAGGAGAACGACACCTACGGGATCGCGACCATGCAGAAGCGCCACGTGACGATCTCCGGCGACGACGTCACGTTCGACTACGAGGCCAAGGGCGGTAAGCGCAGGCTCCAGACGATCGGCGACCCCGAGGTGGCCGGCCTCGTGCGCGCGCTGAAGCAGCGGCGCGGGGGCGGAGTGGAGCTGCTCGCCTACAAGGCGGGTAGCCGCTGGGTGGACGTGAAGTCCGCCGACATCAACGAGTACGTCAAGGCCGCCGCCGGCGAGGAGTTCAGCGCCAAGGACTTCCGCACCTGGAGCGGCACGGTGCTGGCGGCCGTGGCTCTGGCGGTCTCGGGTCCGGCCCGCGGGACGAAGACCTCGCGCAAGCGCGCGAAGACGCGCGCCGTCAAGGAGGTCGCGCGCTACCTCGGCAACACGCCCGCGGTGGCGCGCAGCTCCTATATCGACCCGCGCGTGTTCGACCGCTTCGACGGCGGCCTCACGATCGCCGGCGTGCTGCCGAACCTGGTCGAGGACACGGCCGCGTGGCCGGACCTGCAGGGCGCGATCGAGCAGGGCGTGCTCGACCTGATCGCCAAGGACAGGGAGTCCGCTGCGGTACAGCACGCCGACGACCTGGTCGCCGAGCTCAAAGAGGTTGCCGCCTAGCTCAGCGGACCCGCATGCCCAGGGCGGGATCCCAGTGCAGCGGGGTCGCGTACTGCTGCAGCGGCGCCTCGGGCACCTGCCCGATGCCCACCCCGCGCTCGGTGCCCGGCGGGCAGATGGCCACGAAGCGGACGAAGCCGCCCAGGCCACCGCCGAAGCGCGGGAAGCCCATGTTCAGCAGGCAGCCGGTGGCGGGCACACCCGACAGGTCCGCGACGCCCTCGGCCTGAGCGAAGCCGTTGTGCATCAGCCAGGCCTCGCCCTCGAGCGTGGGGGTGGAGTCGGTGTCGAGCGGCTCGTGGCCGTGGAACAGGATGTGGCGCTTCAGGTGGAGGAACTTCAGCGCGTCGAGCGACACGCCCGGGAACTCGGTGAGCGCCGACAGGGCCGGGTCCGGCCAGCGCTTCGACCAGTCGGAGCGGACGAAGACCACGCTGCCGGCCGGGATCCGCCCGTGCCGCCGCTCGAAGCGGAGGATGTCGGACACCTGCAGGTGGTAGTTGAAGTTCCGCTCGACCTGACGAACGATCGAGATCACCACGAGCTTGCGCACCGCGAACGTCGGCGGCAGCTCGTCGATCGCGGCGTACTCGGGCGCCCAGTGCGCGGGCGGGTCGAGCTGCGTGCCGAACTGGTCGGTGGAGAGGCTGTAGGCGGTGGCCTCGAAGCCGTCCTTGGCGTACGTGTACGGCTGCCCGGTGACCGGGTCCACGCTGGGCGAGAAGAGCGAAGGGCCGAAGCCCTTCCAGACCGGGATCGACGGGGTCAGCACGTGCGACAGGTCGATGTACTTCGCCGACCCAAGCCCGTTGTCGTACACGCTCCACAGCCCTCCGTCACCGCCATGGGCAGCGGCGGGACCGGCGGCGATACTCGCCGCGACGATCGTCAGGGCAGCTGCCAGCAAACGGCGCACAGCGCGCGGGAGTCTACCTCCGCGAGCCGAAGTCCGTGGCGTAGGTGCCGGCCGGCGTGCCGCCGTGCGCGACTGGCGCGTCGTAGGCGATCCCGATGCCGATCTCGCGGAACGACGCGTTGAGGATGTTGGCGCGGTGACCGTCGCTGTTCATCCACATCCGCATGATCACCCGCGGCCGGGAAAGGCCGCGGCTCCCCCAGGCGAGGTTCTCGCCCACGACCCAGCTGTGGGCGTCCTTCAGGTAGCCCTCCGCGCGGATCCGGTCGACGAACGATCCGCCTCCGAGCGTGTCGTGCGAGAAGTAGTTGCGCCGGGCCATGTCCCTGGCGTGGCGGCGCGCGGCCCGCGACAGCTTCTTGTTCAGCGTCAGCCTGCGCAGGCCGTGGTGCGCCCGCTCGCGGTTGAGCTCGCACAGCGTGGCGTGCAGGATCTGCCGCTTGGTCGCGCTGGCCGGGGTCGCGTTGGCCGAGGCACACGCCTGCTCGGCCATCGCCGCCGGCGCAGCGAGGAGCGACACCACCACGACGGCGAGCACGACAACGACTAGACGAGGGAGGGAGTGACTCATCACAGAGGACTAGTTCAGTGGTCTAGTCGTCCTCCGAAGGGACTAACGAAGTCGTGACGGGTCGGTTATGGACGCATGTACGAGGGAATGTGAGAGGACATGCCCCCCGCGGCGATCCTCGACATCGACGGCACGCTCGTCGACACCAACTACCACCACGCCCTGGCCTGGTTCCGGGCGTTCCGCCAGCACGACGAGGTGCTGCCGATCTGGCTCATCCACCGCCACATCGGCATGGGCGGCGACCATCTGATCAGGTCGCTCTGCGGCGACGCCGTCGAGGAGGAGAAGGGCGAGGACATCCGCGCTGCCGAGAAGACGCTCTACATGGAGCTGATCGACGAGGTCGAGCCGTTCCGCGGCTCGCGCGAGCTGATGGCGGAGCTGAAGGAGCGCGGCCACCCCGTCGTGCTGGCCAGCTCGGCCAAGCCGAACGAGGTCGAGCACTACCTGGACCTGCTCGACGCCCGCGACCTGATCGACGACTGGACGGACTCGGGCGACGTGGACGCCACCAAGCCGGCGCCGGACCTGGTGCGGGCGGCCATGGAGAAGGCGGGCACGGACGAGGCGGTGATGGTCGGCGACTCCATCTGGGACTGCGTGGCGGCCGAGCGCGCCGGTATCCAGACGGTCGCGGTGCTGACCGGGGGCTTCTCCGAGGCGGAGCTGCGCGAGGCGGGGGCGGTCGTGGTGTTCGAGTCGATCGCCGAGCTGCGCGACCACCTCGACGAGACGCCGCTCGCCGCCGGGTACGGTGAGCGTGTTGGCGGAGAAGCTTGAGAGCTATCGGGCCAAGCGTGACTTCGGCAAGACCGCCGAGCCGGAGGGCGGCCGCGACGCTGGGTCGGCCCAGGGCCGCTTCGTGGTCCAGGAGCACCACGCCCGCCGCCTGCACTGGGACCTGCGCCTAGAGCACAACGGCGTGCTGGCGTCGTGGGCGCTGCCGCGCGGCATCCCCCAGCACCCCAAGGAGAATCGCCTGGCCGTGCGCACCGAGGACCACCCGCTCGAGTACCTCGAGTTCGAGGGCGAGATCCCGAAGGGCGAGTACGGCGCGGGCACGATGGAGGTCTGGGACCGCGGTACCTACGACGCCGAGAAGTTCCGCGACGACGAGGTGATCGCGACGTTCCACGGGGAGCGCCTCCAGGGCCACTACGCGCTGTTCCGCACCCGCGGCAAGGACTGGCTGATTCACCGCATGGACCCGCCGGCGGATCCCAGCTACGAGCCGATGCCCGACCGCATCGAGCCGATGCTGGCGCGCCTGGGCGAGCTGCCGCCCGACGAGGAGAAGTGGGGCTTCGAGGTCAAGTGGGACGGCATCCGCACGGTCGCCTTCCTCGACCACGGCCACATCCACCTCCAGGGGCGCAACTTCACCGATTTCACCCCGCGCTACCCCGAGGTGCGCGAGCTGGCGCGCGAGGTCGGCGCGCGCCGGCTGATCCTCGACGGCGAGATCGTGGCGTTCGACGATCAGGGCCGGCCGAGCTTCGAGCGCCTCCAGACGCGCATGCACCTGGCTTCGGACTCCGCCGTGAGGCGGCGGATGCGCGACACGCCGGTCAGCTACATCGTCTTCGACCTGCTCTACCTCGACGGCCACTCCACGCTCCCGCTCCCCTACGAGCAGCGCCGCGAGCTGCTCGAGGCCCTGGAGCTCGAGGGGCCGGCGTGGCGCACCCCCGCCTACCACCGTGGCGAGGGCACGGCGCTGCTCGAGGCAACCCGCGAGCACGGCATCGAGGGCATCGTCGCGAAGCGGCTCGACAGCGCCTACCAGCCCGGCGCGCGCACCTCGGCGTGGCTGAAGATCAAGAACGTGTGCGAGCAGGACGTGGTGATCGGCGGGTGGACGCCGGGCGAGGGCGGCCGCCGCGCCACGCTGGGAGCGCTGGTGTGCGGCGTGTACGACGACGGGAAGCTCGTCTACGTCGGCAAGGTGGGCACCGGCTTCACCGAGCAGACGCTGGCGCTGGTGCAGCGGGCGCTCGAGCCGCTGCGCCGCGACACGACGCCGTTCGAGGGTCGTCAGCCGCCGAAGGGCACGATCTTCGTCGAGCCGAAGCTGGTCGCGCGCGTGGAGCTGCGCGAATGGACTCGCAGCGGAACGATGAGAGCGCCGTCGTTCAAGGGTCTAAGGGATGACATGGAGCCGCAGGATTGCGTGCGTGAAGAAGGGCCATGCGGCTAAGGGCTGTACTTTGGAGGAGCTATGGCAAGGGCAATTTGGAGTGGCGCGATCAGCTTCGGGCTGGTCAATATCCCGGTGAAGCTGTTCAGCGCCGTGTCGAAGAAGACCGTGCGCTTCCACCAGATCGACGCCGAATCCGGCGGGCGAGTGCGCCAGAAGCGAGTCGGGCCGGACGGCGAGGAGATCCCCTACGAGCAGATCGTCAAGGGCTACGAGATCGGCCCGGACCGGTACGTGACGATCACGCCCGAGGAGCTCGACGGGCTGGAGCCGCAGAAGACGCGCACGATCGACATCGAGGACTTCGTCGATCAGGAGGACATCGACCCGATCTTCTACGACCACCCCTACTACCTCGCGCCCGACACCGGGGCGGCCAAGGCCTACCGGCTGCTGGTCGACGCGATGGAGGACGCGGGCAAGGTCGCGATCGCGCGGGTGGTGATCCGGTCGAAGGAGAACCTGGTCGCGATCCGGCCCCGCGAGGGGCTGCTCGCCATGGAGACGATGCTGTTCGCCGACGAGGTGGTGCCGACCGACTCGCTCGACGAGCTGACCACGGACGCCGACGTCAAGACCAGCGAGCGCGAGCTGAACATGGCCCGGCAGCTGATCGACTCGCTGTCGTCCGACTTCGAGCCCGAGAAGTACCGCGACGAGTACCGCGAGCGCGTGCTCGACCTGATCGAGCGCAAGGCGCAGGGCGAGACGATCGTGATCGAGGAGCCCGCGAGCGAGCCGGACAAGGTGCCCGACCTGATGGCGGCGCTCGAGGCGAGCATCGCCGGCGCCAAGGGGCAGAGCAAGCCGAAGGCCAAGCCCAAGTCCACGAAGCGCGCGCCGGCCAAGAAGAAGGCAGCCGCGAAGACGTAGTGCCTGCGGCGGCGCGCGTCGAGGTCGAGGTAGAGGGCCGCCGGCTCTCGCTCTCGAACCTCGACAAGGTCATGTACCCCGCGGTGGGCTTCACCAAGGGGCAGGTGATCGACTACTACACGCGCATCGCGCCGGTGGTGCTGCCGCACCTGCGCGACCGCCCGCTGACGCTCAAGCGCTACCCGAACGGCGTGGAGGGTGGCCACTTCTACGAGAAGCGCTGCCCGCCGCACGCGCCCGAGTGGGTGCGCCGCGAGCGCGTCGACAAGATCGAGTACTGCGTGTGCGACGACCTCCCGACGCTCGTCTGGCTCGCCAACCTGGCCGACCTGGAGCTGCATCCATCGCTGTCCAAGGTCGACGACATCCTGCGCCCCACCGTGATGGCGTTCGACCTCGACCCGGGGCCGGGCGCCGGCTTGGCCGAGTGCTGCGAGGTCGCGTTCCTGCTGCGCGACGCCCTCACCGCGCTGAAGCTCGAGAGCTTCGCGAAGACGTCGGGGTCGAAGGGCATCCAGCTGTACGTGCCGCTCAACACCCAGGACGTGGACTATGACCACGGCACCAAGCCGCTCTCGAAGGCGCTGGCCCGGCACCTGGAGGGGCAGCACCCGCAGCTGATCGTCTCTCAGCAGAAGAAGGAGCTGCGCAAGGGCAAGGTGCTGATCGACTGGAGCCAGAACGACGAGCACAAGACGACCGTCGGCGTGTACTCGCTGAGGGCGCGCGAGCGGCCGACGGTGTCCACGCCGCTCGCGTGGGAGGAGCTCGAGGACCCCGACTCGCTGGTGTTCGAGGCCGCCGACGTGCTCGAGCGGGTGGAACGCCACGGCGACCTGTTCGCGCCGGTCGCCGAGCTGAAGCAGGAGCTGCCGGACCTATGAGGATCCGCGAGGTGGTGCTGCCCGCCGCGGATCCCGCCGCGGCGGCCGCCTTCCATCCGGAGCGCTACGGGGCGAGCCGGGTGCGCTTCGAGCCGGGCCCGGACGTGTGCTCGCACTTCGCGGTGAACGTGCCGCCCGACCGCTTCGAGGAGGCGGTGGCGTGGGGGCGCTCGCAGGCCGAGCTGATCCAGGAGGACGTGCCATTCGAGGCTTGGCGGGCACGCGCGGCGTACTACTTCGATCCGGCGGGGAACCTCATCGAGCTGATCGCGCGCGAGCGCGCTCCGGGGGACGAGCTGCTGATCGAGGTCAGCGAGGTCGGGCTGCCGGTCGCCGACGTGGGAGCGGCGGTCGAGTTCCTCGAGGCGGAGCTGGGCCTGCCTCACTTCAGCGGCGACCGCAAGAGCTTCAGCGCCGTGGGCGACGACCGCGGGTTGTTCATCGTCGTGCCGGTGGGCCGCGAGTGGCTGTTCACGGACATCCCCGCCTCCGACGCCCCGGTGCGGGTGACGATCGAGGGCCCAGCCGAGCGCGAGCTGCGGCTGCCCGGTTCTGCCCACGTCATAGAGGTAGCCTCCGTCTGATGGTCGACTGGTCGCTCGCCCAGCAGGTGGC
>JAXDIH010000010.1:0-4964 GCA_034664105.1 Thermoleophilaceae bacterium | reverse complement strand
CGTGAGCAGGCTGCCGTTGGACACGAGCGGGTTGGCGCCGAGGATCAGCAGGTGATCGGTGCGGTCCACGTCGGGCACCGGCACCGACAGCATCGTGCCGAACATCAGCCCGGCGCTGACCTGCTTGGGCATCTGGTCGACCGTCGACGCCGTGTAGATGTTCTGGGTGCCGAGCGCCCGCAGGACGACCGGCCCGTAGGTGAGAAACGACAGGTTGTGCGCGTTCGGGTTGCCCACGTACGCGGCCACCGCGTTGCGGCCGTGCTCGGCCAGCAGCGGCGTCAGGCGCCGGTCGATCTCCTCGAACGCCTCGTCCCAGGTGGCCTCGACCAGCTCGCCGTCGCGACGGACGAGCGGCGTCGTGAGACGGTCCGGGTCCTCGTGCAGCTGCTTGAGGCCGAAGGCCTTGGGGCAGATGAAGCCGTGGCTGAGCACGTCCTGCTCGTCGCCGCGAACCGACACCACCTCCCTTCCCTCCGTCTCCACCTCGAGCCCGCAGGTGGCTTCACAGAACGGACAGGTCCGGTAGTGGATCGCCATGCGCGCACTCTACTGCCGGCGCAGCTCGATCCAGAGCGCCTCGGAGGCACACAGAAGCCGGCCGGTGCTGACGGCCTCTGCCAACGATCAGACGCGGGCGCGCGGCATGGAGTCGAGCGCTTCGCGCAGGTCGTCGACCGTCTGGTAATCGAGCCCGAGCATGTGGTCGTGGCGGTGGCCCACCGTGCCCTGCTCGTCGACGATCACCACAGCGCGTGTCGCGCCGCCCAGTGCCCGATGGGCGCCGTAGGCCTTCGCGACCTTGCCTCTCGGGTCGGCCAGCAGCGGCACCGTCAGGCCGTGCTTGGCAGTCCAGTCACGATGGGACTCCACGCTCTGTGTGGAGATGCCGACGACGGTGGCCTCGAGCGCGTCGAAGCCCTCGGCCTCGTCGCGGTAGGAGCAGAACTGGCGCGTGCAGACGGCGGTGTTGTCGCCGGGGTAGAACAGCAGCACGACTCGCTCGCCGCGATGCCCCGAGAGGCGGAACGGGCCGTCGGTGCCTTCGAGCTCGAAGTCGGGTGCCGGATCCCCGACCTGCGGAGAGGCCATGGTCGAAGGATGTCAGGCGCGCCGGTAGAGCGACCAGAGCAGAGCGCAGAGCATCGCGGCGGCCCCGACGAAGGCGATCTCGACCTGGAGCACGCGGTCGTCGAAGTCGGCGATCAGCAGGAACAGGCAGAAGGCGACCGCGCAGGCGATCCACGCGCCGCAGGCCTGGGGCGCCCGGCCGTGCGCGAGCAGGGCCTGGTTCAGCGTGGCCGCCGACAGGTACAGGCCCATGCCGACCGAGACCAGCACCAGGCCGCCGCGCTCGTAGTCGAACCCGCCGCCGAACACGATGTCCATGAGCCACGGCCCGATCGCCAGCATCACCAGTGCGACGCAGCCGGCGAACGCGGCGATGGCCAGCAGCGTGAGGTTCACGCTGCGCCGGAACGGGTCGGTCTCGCCGCTCGCGCGCAGGCGGGTGAGGTGGGGGAGGATCGAGGTCTGGATCGCCTGGAACAGCTGCAGCGGCGCCCGCGCGATCAGCAGCACGTTGAACGTGAACCCGGCGAGCGCGGCGCCGTGGGAGTCGGCGGTCGCCTTGACGAGCAGCGGGCCGGCATTGAGGAAGGTCTGCTCGCTGAGCATGATCAGCAGCACCGCCACCGCGAAGCCACTGCCGCGCGCGAGCGTGAACTCCGTGTCGTCGGTGTCTGCCTCGACCGGCGGCTGGGCGCGTAGCCGGCGCCCGAGCGCCCACGGCACGACGGCAAGCGACACGATCGGGGCGGCGGCGATGCCCAGCGCCACCGCGGTCTGCCCCTCGGCTATGCCCACCGCCACCATCAGCGCGAACAGGAAGCGCGAGCTGGCCTCCATCAGCACCAGGCCGCCGTAGAGGCCGAAGCGGTGGTGCCCGGCGAGGAATCCGCGGGCGAAGTAGCTCGCCGCGTAGGCGAGCACCGCCACGATCATGATCGTGTAGAGCGCGCCCGAGCCGCCCAGCAGCTCGTCCTCGATCGGTCCGCGCAGGGCCAGCGCCACGACCACGAACAGGACACCCAGCGCGAGCTGGATCGTGGCCGCCACGCGCAGGTGGTCCGTGCCGGTCAGGCCGCGGGCGTCGCGGTCCGCGATCGTGCGCGAGAGCAGCTGCTCGACCGGCCGGTAGAGCACCGACACGGTGATGAAGACCGCCGACCACAGCAGCGTGATGCGCCCGTACTGGGTCTCCGGCAGCGTGTGTGAGGCGAGCGCGAAGAAGCCGAAGGTGATCAGGCCGGTGGCGCCGATCCCCACCGACAGGATCGCGGCGCCGCGGCCGTAGCTTCGTGGCTCAGCTGACGCGGACAAGCACCATGGTCCAAGGGAAGGGCGAGCGCGCCTCCTCGACCGTCCCGTACCGGGACAGCAGGGCCACGAACGCCCGCTTCGACCAGTGGTTCACGTGACCGGGGGTGTTGCCGAGGTCGCGCAGGTAGGCGCCGCGGGCGAGGTTGAGCCCGCGCCAGAGCGGCTCGCGCGGGACGCTCACGAGCAGGTGGCGCGACGCCACGCGGGCCATCTCGGCCAGCGTGGCCTCGGGCTCGGGCACGTGCTCCAGCACCTCGATGGCGCAGGCCGTGTCGAACTCGCCGTCGGCGAACGAGAGCGAGGTGGCCTCCTCGACGCGGAACTCGAGGTTGGGGCGCGAGCGGCGCGCCCACTCGGCCCGCAGCTTGGGGTCGTCGAGGTCGATGCCCACGATGCGCCCGTCGTCGAGGCGCGCGGCCCACTCCTCCGTGAGCACGCCCTCGCCGCAGCCGACGTCGAGGACGGACTGCGGGGCGGCCTGGGCCCACAGCTCCTCGAGCGTGGAGTGAAAGCCGGCCATGAGCCGCTTCACGACCGGGTTCGACGAGCCGTACTTGTCGAAGGTGTTGCCGGTGGGGACCTCGGCGGTGGCGCTGTTCACAGCTTCAGCGCCTCGCGGTCCTCGGTCTTGCCGGTGGCCCGCCCGGCCCGGGCGCCCGTGGTGGCTTCCTGGCCGGTCTCGCGCGCGCCGGGCTCGTAGTGCGAGGGCTCCACGCCCAGGTGCAGCTCCACTCGGCGCACCCGCTCGAGGATGCGCTGCTGCAGGACCCGGGACCCGGCGAGGATGTCGCCCACCACGCCCAGCGCCGCCAGCTGGACGGCCACGATGAACATCGTCGAGCCGAGGATGAGCGACTGGATGTGGCCGCCGGTGTCGGCGCCGGTGATGAAGAACCACGCGAAGCGCGCCCAGATGACCGCGCCGATCGCCGCCGCCACCGCGGCAGCCGCCATGAACAGCCGAAGGGGCTCGTACAGGGCATAGATGCGGAAGATCGACAGCCCGTTGCGGCGCACGTAGGCCCAGGTCGACGGGAACAGGCGCGAGTCGCGCGTCTTGGGGTTGGTCCGGATCGGGACGTGGTCGACCGCCACCAGCATCTTCCCCGCCTGGATGATCGACTCGAGCGTGTAGGTGAACTTCGAGACCACCTGGATCTGCAGCGCGGCCTCGCGGTTGTAGGCGCGGAAGCCGGAGGTGGTGTCGGGCACGCCGGTGTCCGACGCCCGCCGTACGACGGCGCTGCCCCAGCGCTGGAGCAGCTTCTTCACGGGCGAGAAGTGCTCGATCTGGTCGGTCTCGCGGTCGCCGACGACCATGTCGGCGTGCCCCTCCAGGATCGGGGCCACCAGCTTCGGGATGTCGCCGCCGAAGTACTGGTTGTCGGCGTCGGTGTTGACGATCACGTCGGCGCCGAGCTTGAGGCAGGCGTCCAGGCCGGCCTGGAAGCCGGCGGCCAGCCCCCTGTTGTTGGTCAGACGGACGATGTGCTCCACGCCACCCGCGCGTGCGACCTCCACCGTGCGATCGGTCGAGCCGTCGTCGATCACGAGCCATTCGACGGCATCGATCCCGGGGATCTCGCGCGGCAGGTCAGCGAGGGTGCTCGGGAGCGTCTGCTCCTCGTTGAAGCAGGGGATCTGGATGATGAGCTTCATGCCGCTCGTCCGTAGCGTAAAGGCCGGGTCAGCCGCCGGGCCTGAGCCAGGGTCTTTACAGGACTTTTGCAGGGAATTAACACGAGGTGAAGTTGGGCAGGATCCGCGCGCTCCGGGTGGTAACCAGGGTGAGTACGAACGGTTCACGGGTTGGCAACACCTCTGCTAGCCTGCGTCCTCTCCCGACCCCGGCTGTATGGAGTCCCGACCCTGATGAGCACCCTTTTCGCTTACTTGGATCCCGGCAGCGGGAGCATGATCCTGCAGATCCTCGCGGGTGGCGTCGCAGCGGTCGCCGTAACCGCCAAGCTGTACTGGAATCGCGTCCTGCGCTTCCTGCGCATCCGCAAGGACGAGCCGGAGGCCACGAAGGCCGAGCCGGCCGGCGGCGAGTAGCTCCCAAGCTGGGGGCGCGCCATCAAGGGCCGCGCGGCGCGGCGCACCCTCTACTATGCCCCGCGCCGTGACCCCGCCCGCTGACGCCAGCACCGAGCCCGCCGGGCTCGAGCCAGGTTCCTTCAGAGACCCCGAAAGCCGGGTCTTCTACGAGGGCGACGAGGTGTACCGCGCCCTCTCGCCCGACGGGCTCAGCGACTTCCAGGCGCTGAGCGGCACCGGGCTGCTCGACGACGAGCGGGTCGTGCGCACGGAGCTGCTCGCCGACGGCGCCGCCGGCGGCCGCGCCGCCCGCGAGGGCCTGCTCGTGCACGAGCCCGCCGGCGTGCTGCGCCACGAGCGCATCCCGTTCGTCTCGTACCCGTACGAGTGGACCTTCTCGATGCTGAAGGACGCGGCCCTGCTGCAGCTGGACCTGCTGCTCGCCTCGCTCGAGCACGACCTCGTGCTGAAGGACTCCACGCCCTACAACGTGCAATTCAAGGGCGCCCGGCCCGTGTTCGTGGACGTGGGCTCGTTCGAGCGCA
>JAXDIH010000007.1:0-24802 GCA_034664105.1 Thermoleophilaceae bacterium | reverse complement strand
AGCATCCGCAGCGGCTCCACCAGGTCGAACTCCAGGTCCTCCGGCAGCCCGCCCACGTTGTGGTGCGACTTGATCGTCGCGGCTCCGGTTCCCCCGCCCGACTCGATCACGTCCGAGTACAGCGTTCCCTGCACCAGGAACTTCGGGTTCTCGAGCCGCGTTGCCTGCTCCTCGAACACCCGGATGAACTCCTCGCCGATGATCTTGCGCTTCGTCTCCGGATCGGTCACTCCGGCCAGCCGCGCCAGGAAGCGCTCCTCCGCGTCGACCGCGATCAGCGGCACCTTGAACTGATCGCGGAACGCGGCCACCACCTGGTTGCCCTCGTTCTTGCGCATCAGCCCGTGGTCCACGAACACGCACGTGAGCTGGTCCCCGATCGCTCGGTAGGTCAGCAGCGCCGCCACCGACGAGTCGACCCCACCGGACAGCCCGCAGATCACCTTGCCGTCGCCGACCTGCTCGCGGATGCGCGCGATCTGCTCCTCGATCACCGACTCCGCCGACCAGTCCATGTCGCAGCCGCAGATGTCGCGCAGGAACGTCGACAGGATCTGCGTGCCGTACGGCGTGTGGACGACCTCGGGGTGGAACTGGATCCCGTACAGGCCCTGCTCGACGCTCTCGATCGCGGCGACCGGCGACTCCGTGGACGACGCGAGCGCCGTGAACCCGGGCGGGGGCTCGTAGACGGTGTCGCGGTGGCTCATCCAGCAGCTCTGCTCACCGGGCGTGCCGGCGAGCAGTCGCCCGGGCTCGGACACCGCGAGGTGCGAGCGCCCGAACTCCCCCACCTCGGCGCCCTCGACCCGGCCGCCGAGCTCCAGCACCATCGCCTGCATGCCGTAACAGATGCCCAGCACGGGAATCCCCAGCGACAGCAGCTCGGTCCTCAGCTTGGGCGCGCCGTCCGCGTATACAGACGCGGGGCCGCCGGACAGGATCAGCCCGCGCGGCTGGCGGCGGACGACCTCTTCGAGCGCGACGTGATGCGGCAGCAGCTCCGCGAAGACCCCGCACTCGCGCACCCGGCGGGCGATCAGCTGCGAGTACTGGCCCCCGAAGTCCAGGACCAGCACCTCGTCGGTGGCCGAGGCCGGGGCGGTCGCGGAGGCAGGCGTCTCCGAGGACGCCGGCGCCGTGGCCGCCCTGCTGCTCACTCCCCTACGAGCGCCGGATCGGCCGTCGGCGTGGGCAGCGGCTCGTCGCCGGGCTCAATCGCCCCGTCGGCGCTGGGGTGCGCCGCCGCCGCGGAGGTGGCTCCCATGCCGACCTCCTGCTCGCGCTGGAGCTGCTTGCCCTCGCTCTGGAGCGCCGGCGCCACCATCACCTCCGCCTTGTGGAAGGCGGGGATGTCCTCGTAGCCGCAGGTGGCCATCGAGGTGCGCAGGCTGCCCATGAGGTTGAACGTGCCGTCGTTCTCATGCGCGGGGCCGAGCAGGATCTGCTCCAGCGTCCCGTTCTGGGTGGTCTTCACACGCGCGCCGCGCGGGAGCGTCGGGTGGAACGTGGCCATGCCCCAGTGGTAGCCGCGGCCGGGAGCCTCGTAGGCCCGTGCGAGCGGCGAGCCGATCATCACGGCGTCGGCTCCGCAGGCGATCGCCTTCGAGACGTCGCCGCCGTTGCGCATGCCGCCGTCGGCGATCACCTTCACGTACTCGCCGGTCTCCAGCATGTGCTGCGAGCGGGCGGCCGCCACGTCGGCGATCGCCGTGGCCTGCGGCACGCCGATGCCGAGCACGCCGCGGGTGGTGCAGGCCGCGCCGGGGCCGACGCCCACCAGCACGCCGACCGCCCCGGTGCGCATCAGGTGCAGCCCCGTGGCGTAAGAGGCACAGCCGCCCACCACGACCGGGACCGGCACCTCGCGGATGAACTCCTTGAGGTTGAGCGGCTCGGTGCGCGTGGACACGTGCTCGGCGGAGATCACGGTGCCCTGGATGACCAGGATGTCGAGGCCAGCGTCGAGCGCCGTCTCGTACAGGCCGCGAACGCGCTGGGGCGTGAGCGAGGCGGCCGCGACGACCCCCTGCTCCTTGATCTCGCGGATGCGCTGGGCCACCAGGTCCTCGCGGACCGGCTGAGCGTAGATGCGCTGCATCTCGGTGGTGGCCCGCGCCTTGTCGTAGCCGGCGATCCGCTCCAGCTCCGCGTCCGGGTCCTCGTAGCGCGTCCAGATCCCCTCGAGGTTCAGGACCGCCAGCCCGCCGAGCTTGCCCAGCTTGCCGGCGACGGACGGCGAAACGACGCCGTCCATGGCCGACGCGACCAGCGGCAGCTCGAAGCGGTACGGACCGAGCGTCCAGGTGATGTCGATGTCGTCCGGGTCTCGCGTGCGCCTGGAGGGCACGATCGCGATGTCATCGAAGCCGTATGCGCGGCGGCCTTTCTTGCCACGCCCAATCTCTACTTCCATTCACAGATCCTAGGTTCGACGGCGGACGAAAGCCCGACCTTAGCAGCGCCCTAGAGCACGCCTTTCGCGGAAACTGCGGGGGTCGCGAGGGTCTCGAGTCGGACCTCCGGGAGGAGCCGCTCGACCTCACGCAGCTCGAGCTGCCCGGCGCCGAAGTGCTGGGTCGACTCGGCACCGCACGCCACCGCGAAGCGCAGGCAGGCCTCGTTGTCGCGCCCGCTGTAGCGAGCGGCCACGAGGCCGGCCAGGAAAGCGTCGCCGGAGCCGACCGACGAGACCGGCTCGAGCGGCTCGAGCGTGGCGCGGTAGAGACGGCGCTCGGGGCCGTCGCCGAGCACCGCCATGCAGCCGTCGGCGAGCGTCATGACTCCTTCGTGGGCGCCTAGCTCGACCATCTCCTCGAGCCCGCGACGGCGGTCGTCCTCGTCGGAGAACTCGCGCCCGACCAGCCCCTCGGCCTCGAGCTCGTTCGGGGTCACCACGTCCGGGCCCTTGCGAGTGGCCACCAGCAGCGGCTCCCCCTCGGCGTCGAGCACGGTGGTCACGCCGAGCCGGCGCATCTCCTCGATCAGCCGGCCGTAGAGACCCGCGTCGACCCCGCGCGGCAGGCTGCCGGCGAAGACGCACACGGCCGCTCCCTTGGCGAGGTAGAGCAGCTTGTCCACGAACAGGTCGAGCTCCGCCTCGGACACATGCGGGCCGTGCTCGTTGATCTCGGTCTGGTCGCCGCTGGTGGGGTCGACGACCGCCGTGGAGGTGCGCGACTCCTCCCGGATGCGCACGAAGTCGTTGAGGATGCCCTCGTCGGTCAGGTGCTCCACGATGCGCGTGCCTGTGGGGCCGCCGGCCACACCGGTCGCTATCACCGGCTGGCCCAGGGCGCGCAGCGAGCGGGCCACGTTCACGCCCTTGCCGCCCGCCATCGCGGTCTGCTCGACGGCCCGGTGGCGCCGACCGAGCCGGAAGTTCGGCACCGCGAGGGTCTTGTCGATGGCGGCGTTGAGGGTGACGGTGATGATCATCTCTCGACCAGTCTGAAGCGAACGCGAAGACGGAGGGCAAGCAGTACGACGCCGATCAGGATTGCGATGACCACGAGTACCGTCAAGGGGACTCCGAGTACCGAAACGAGCACCCTCAATGTACCCGCTTTGGGTATGGCCGAAGAGGTCACGAGCGGCACTCGCCTCACCCGCTTGCTGTCGACCAGCACGGTCACCGACCCAACCCGCGCCCCGGCCGCCAGCGGGCCGGAGACCTGGTCGGGAGCGTTCACCACCGGCCGCCACCGCTGGCCGTCCCGCAGCGTCATCACGGCCCCCCGTTCGGGTACCAGGGCTGCGCGGTCGTCGCGGTACTCGATGTCCGCGCGGGCCAGCGCGCGGCGGTGGTCGAGCACCCGTACGCGGTGGAAGCGCCCCAGGCCCCAGCGCAGCAGCGTGAGGGTGTCGGCGTCGCGGGCCGCCTCGCTCGGCTCGCCCATCACCACCGTGATCACCCGGCCGCCGATGCGGCTGCGCGCGGAGCCGACCAGCACGTAGCCGGCGTCCGTGGTGTGGCCGGTCTTCACGCCGTTGACGAACGGATAGGCCGCGATCAGCGTGTTGCGGTTGTCGATCACGCGCGGGCGGGCGCCGGACTCGAGCTGTGCAACCGGCATGTCGACCACGCGGGCGAAGCGCGGCTGCCGCATCAGGTCGAATGCGAGCGCGGCGAGGTCGCGGGCGGTGGAGTAGTTCGACGGGTCGTCGAGCCCAATCGGGTTCGCGTAGCTCGTGTCGTCGAGTCCGAGCTGCGCGGCGCGCTCGTTCATCCGCGCGACGAAGCGAGCGCGCGAGCCCGCGATGCCCTCCGCGAGCGTGTCCGCCGCGTCGTTGGCGCTCTCCAGCATCAGCGCCTCGAACAGGTCGCTCACGCGCATCCGCTCTCCCGGCCGCAGGCCGATCTGCGACTCCACGGGCGCCGGGCGGCGGCTGGAGGCCCGGAACACCTGGCGCGGCCTCGTCTCCTCCAGCGTGAGCAGTGCCGTCATCAGCTTGGTGGTGCTGGCGATCGCCCGCCGCGAGCCCTCGCGCTTGGCGAACAGCACGTCGCCGTCACGCCCGTCGATCACGATCGCCGCCTTGGCGCCGGGAAGGGCGGGCGGGCGGTCCGCGCCCTGCGCCTGGGCCGGAGCGGCCGCGACGCCGAGCGCCAGCATGACTGTGGCGGCCCGCCTCACTCCCTCAGCTTGATCTTCTGGCCGACGATCAGGTTCTGCGGGTCGAGGTCCGGGTTGAGCGTCTGGATGCGCTCCACCGACACCCCGGTCTTCTCCGCGATCAGCCCGAGCGTGTCGTTCAGCTTCACCGTGTAGTTCGGGCGCACGCGCCGCGGCTTCGCGGCGGTATCGCTCGTGGTGCCCTGGTCCGTAGCGGTCCTGCTCGAGCCGTCCCCCGTGGAGTCGTCCGAGGTGCCCGAGGACTGGACGATCACCAGCACGGCGACGACCGACAGCAGCAGCGCCACGGGGGCGAGCAGCCGTGCCAAGTTTCGTCGTCGTCCTCGGTACATCGGTCCTCCCCCAAACGGGCGTCGCGGAGCTTAGAGCCCGGAGCGGGCGCGGAAGCTACGTACGGGCCGGCGCTACAGGTCCCAGGCCGCGGCCCGCAGCTCCTCGGCGGCGGCCGCCGCGGCCACCGCCGGCTGGCCGCCGCGCTCCGCGTGGGCATTGACGATCGACCGCGAGGCCGTGATCAGCCCCGCCGCGGGATGTGGCTCGAAAGCCGCCTTCAGGTCCTCCACGCGCCCGCCCTGCGCGCCGACGCCGGGCAGCAGGAAGACGGCGCGCGGCATCAGCTCGCGCAGGCGCCCGAGCAGCCCCGGCTGCGTTGCGCCGGTCACCGCGCCCACCAGCGACAGGCCGCACTCCCCGGTTCGCGCCGCGCCCAGCTCGTCCGTGATCCGCGCGAGCCGCTCGTGCAGCGGTGGATCGCCCTCGTCCTGGATCTCCGCGGCGCCCGGGTTGGACGTGCGCACCAGCAGGAAGCAGCCCGCCCCCGCCGCCGCGGCGGCCTCGACCAGCGGCGCGAGCGAGTCGCGCCCGAGCAGCGGGTTGGCGGTGCAGGCGTCCGCGCCCAGACCGGCGACGGGACCGAACGGCGTGTCGGTCTCCCCCACCAGCGCCTGCGCGTACGCGCGCGCCGTGACCGGGACGTCGCCGCGCTTGCCGTCCGCGAGCACGAGCAGGCCGTGGTCGCGCGCGACCGCGGCCGTGCGCTCCAGCGCCTCCCAACCGGGAGCGCCGAGGCGCTCGAAGCAGGCGAGCTGGAGCTTGACGGCCACGCACGCCGGCCCGGCCGCGACGATCGCGGCCCGGCAGTGGTCGGCGACGGCCTCCGCTGCATGCACCCGCGCGAGATGATCGCTCTCGCCGGCTCCGGCGAACCGCTCCACCGCTTCCGGCCACAGAGCGGCCGGATCGGGATCCAAACCGAGTACGACGCGGCTGCGGCGCTCCTCAACGAGCGCCGCAAGCCGGTCGCAGAAATGTGGTCGCGAACCCCCGGTCAAGGTCGCGACTCGGGGTCCTTCTGACCTACATCGAGGACTTGACGGCCTTCTTCAGGGCGGAGCCGGCACTGAAGCGCGGCACCTTGCTGGCAGCGATCTGGATCCGCTCGCCGGTCTGCGGATTCACGCCCTGACGGGCGCCGCGATCGGCGACCGTGAACTTCCCAAAGCCGGTGAAGTTGATGTCTCCGCCGCGCCTGAGGACCTCTTCGATCGTCTCCAGAACAGCGTTGACGGCCTTTTCGGCCTCTCCCTTCCCCAGGCCCGAGCGGTCGGCCACCTGGTCCACAAACTCGGACTTCGTCACGTCATCCTCCTTGCCGGGGGCAACTTAATCGGCCGCAACGTAACAATGCCTGCGGACGACAGAAGCGGATTTTCGCGTTCCAGAGCGGAAAAGCGCGCTCCTTACGTGCGTTTCCGGACCGCAAATCGCCTCTAGAGCGCCAAAAACCGGGCGTCAGGTGCCAGAAACGGCCATCTCGGTGACCAGCACCGGCGGCGCCTTGACGCTGCCCCCGAAGGGCACCCAGCGCGCCTGCGAGCCCACCTCGCGCAAGCCCTGCAGCATCGACACCAGGTCGCTGGCGATCGTCAGCTCCCTCACGGGCGCCCCGGCCTCACCGCCCTCGATCAGCCTTCCGGAGGCGCCCACCGAGAACGTGCCCGACACCGGGTTCACACCCGAGTGCAGGCCTGCCACGTCGGTCACGAAGAGGCCGTCGCCGGCCTCGCGGAACAGCCCCTCGAGGTCGTGCGAGCCAGGTTCCAGGACGAGGTTGGTGGTCCCGACCGAGGGCGGTGAGCGGTAGGAGCCGCGGGTGGCGTTGGCGGTGCTCCCGCGCCCGGCCCTGCGCGCGGTCCTGGTGTCGAACAGGTAGGTGAGCAGCCGGCCGCCGCCGATCAGCTCGGTGCGCCGGCTCGGCGAGCCCTCGCCGTCGAAGGGAGCGCTCGACGGTCCCTCGGGATCGATCCCGTCGTCGGCGAGCGCCAGCGCCTCGTGCGCGATCTCGTCGCCCTCGCGGTCGGCGAACAGCGAGCGCCCGCGCTGGACAGCCTCGGCAGACAGCATCGAGCCGATGAAGCCGATGAACGACGCCGCCACGAACGCGTCCAGCACCACCGGGCAGCGCCGGCTCTCGGGCTGGCGCGCGCCCACCAGCGCCAGCGCGCGCTCGGCGGCCTCGGCGCCGATCGCCTCCGGGTCGAGCCCCTCCGGGTCGCGGGCGAGGTCCACGCCGAGCCCGGTCATCAGGTCGGCGCCCTCGCCGGCGAACGCCGAGGCGTAGGCCCAGGCCTGGGTGGAGTCGTAGCCGGCGGTGAAGCCGCGCGAGTTGGCCAGGGCCACCCGGCCGTCGGCGTCGGAGTAGACGGCGTTCTCCACCTGCGTGACTCCCGGCCGAGACCGGGCCGCCCGCTCCACCGCCAGCGCCAGCTCGACCTTGCGCTCGGTCGACCACTCGCGCAGCACCGGCGACGCCAGGCCGTCGACGGGCGTGGCGCCGAAGTCGTCGGGCAGGCCGCCGTACTCGTCCGGGTCGCTCACCTCGGCCGCCGCGCGGGCGGCTGCCGCGACCTCGGCCACGCCCGCCTCCGACAGGTCGGTGCCGTAGGCGTAGCCCTCGCGGCCGTCGACGAACGCGCGCACGCCGACGCCGCGGCCGCCGGCGTCGCTGAGGCTCTCGACCTTGCCGTCGTAGACGTGGATGCGCCGGCTGGTGGCCTCCTCGACCCAGGCCTCGGCGTCGGTCGCGCCAGCGTCTGTCGCGGCGTCGACGGCTCGCCGGGCGACGTCGTCCAGGTTCACGCGGTACCGCCAACGGTCAGCTCACGGAGGCGCACATGCGGCTGGCCCACCCCGGCCGGCACGGTCTGCCCGGCCTTGCCGCAGTAGCCGCTGGCGATGTCGAGGTCGGAGGCGATGCCGTCGATCGCGCGGAGCGCCTCGATGCCGTTGCCGACCAGCGTGGCGCCGCGCACGGGCGCCGTGACCTTGCCGTTCTCGATCAGGTAGCCCTCGGAGACGCCGAACACGAAGTCGCCGGTGGCCGGCTCGACCTGCCCGCCGCCGAACGAGACCGCGTACAGCCCGCGCTCGATCTCGCCGATCAGCTCCTCGGGCGTGGCCTCGCCGGGCGCGAAGTAGGTGTTGGTCATGCGCGGCACCGGGAGGTGGCGGAACGACTCGCGCCTCCCGTTGCCGGTGGACTCGACCCCGTCGCGCCGGGCGGTCACGAGGTCGTACAGGTAGCCCGCCAGCCGCCCCTCTTCGATCACCGTGGTGCGGTTGGTGGGCGTGCCCTCGTCGTCGATGCCGTCGCTGCCCCACTCGTTGCGCCGGCGTCCGTCGTCATAGGCCGTTACGAACTCGCCGGCCAGCTGCTCGCCGAGCCGGCCCGCGTAAACGCTGGCGCGCTTCTGCACGGCGTCCGCCTCGAGCCCGTGGCCGACCGCCTCGTGCAGCAGCACGCCGCCGAACGCGTTGCCCACCACGACCGGGAGCCGCCCCGTCGGCGCGTCGACCGCCTCCAGCATGGTGAGAGCGCGGCGGGCCGCCTTCTCCGCGACCGCCTCCGGCTCGCCGGCGATCAGCTCCCAGCCGGCGTGGCGCCCGCGCGTGTCGGTGCCGGTCTCCACGCGTCCGTCGCGCCGCGCCACGACCTGGGCGCTGAGCCGCACGCGGGTGCGGTCGTCCGACGCGGCTCGGCCTTCGGAGTTGAACACCTCGACCTGGCGACGCGCCTCGGCGTAGCCGATGCGCGCCTGGGTGACCTCGGCCGACAGGCCGCGAGCGCGCTCGTCGCAGGCGCGCAGAACGTCGGCCTTGCGCTCGGCCGCCACCTCCTCCGGGCGGATCTCGATCGGATGCCCCTCGGCCGGCCGCACGGATTCCAGGCGGGCGGGCTGGCGGGCCTCGTCGCGCAGCGCCTGGGAGGCCGAGTCGGCCACCCGCAGCAGGTCCTCCTCGGCCAGCCCGTCGACGTGCCCGTAGTAGGTCGACTCGCCCTGCACCACGCGCACGCACGCGCCGCTCTCGCGGCCGCCCTGCGGGCGCTCCACGCGATCGTCGTCGAGCGAGATGGAGAACCCGTGGCGGGCCTCGGCGTACAGCTCGGCGAGGTCGCCCCCGCGCGCCAGCGCGCGCTGGAGCACGCGCTCGGCGAGGGCGGGGTCGACGAGGCCCGAAGCGGCCGGCCGCGCAGGGTTCGGCGTAGTCATGCGTCCACCAGCTCGACCATCCGCTCGGCCGTGGCCAGCAGCCGCTCGTAGCCGCGGCCGTCCGGCTGCACGAGCCGGGCATAGCCGGTCTCGTCGTACACGAGCACGCGCGGCTCGCGCTCGCGCTGCATGCGCCGCACGGTGGCCGCCACGCCCTCCGCGAGTCCGGCGGCGCGGCCGATCGGGCCCTTGCGCTTCTCTCTCATCTGTCCTCGATGCCCAGCTCAGGCACCGGCGATTCACCCGCTGCCGCTTCCTCGGTCGGCTCGACCGCCGCTGCGGCCGCGGCGGCCGCCGTCGAGCGGCGGATCGGCGCGCCCGTCTCGAGCTCGCCGAGCACCGCGCGCAGGTCCATCAGCATCAGCGACGAGAGCGCGTTGCGGCGAGCCACGACGGCCAGCGTCCACTTCGGCGTGCGCGTGGCGTACACGGTGCCGCCGTCCACCTGCACCTCGGCCTGTTCGGGCGGGCCGCCGGGCATATCGCGGTGGGCGCGGTCGACCGCCTCGAACAGCTGGCGCGCCAGCTGCGCCAGGTCCCCGGAGCGCTCTGGCGCTACTCCGTGGTAGCCCGCGGGGGCTCCCGCGGCGTCCAGCAGAACGGCCGCGCGCGCGTCGGCCGAGAGCTCGCAGAGGCGCCGCGCGGTCCGCTCGGGAGAGAGCGTCCCTGCCATCAGGTCAGAATACCGGCGTGCCCCTGTCCCGAATCTCCTGGCTGCTGACCGTGGCGATCTGCCTGATCGCGGCCCTCCTGCTGCTCCTCAACGGCTACTACGGCTACGCCGGAGTGCTGCTCGCGGTCGGCGCCGCGGCGGCGGTCAACCTGCTGTAGGGCCCTCGACTCGGGGCGGCGCCTCGGCCGCCTCCTCCGGCTCGGTGTGGACGATCACGTCGGCCACCGAGGGGAAGCGCTCGCGCACAGCCTCCTCGATCGCGCCCGCGTCCCGATGGGCGGAGGGCAGCGGCTGGTCGCCCGGGAGCCTGATCGTCACGAGGGCGATCCGGCCGCCCTCGCCGTCGCGGAACGAGATGGCGGCGGGCGCCTTGCCGGTCACGCGCCGGACGATCTCCTCGATGGCGCCGCGCTCCGCGGTCGTGTCGTCGCTCGCCGGCTGGCGCACCCAGTCGGTGCCGGAGAGCGGCTCGATGTGGGTGTGCACGTTGCGCAGCCCGGGGATCGCGGCGCGGATCAGGGCCTCGAGGCGCTCGACCACCCCGTGCGACTCCATCAGCGTGAGCTCGCTCGGCAGCTTCACGTGCAGGGACAGCTCGTAGCCGTCGGGCAGGTGCATCGCCCGCACGTTGTGGACCTCGCGCACCTCGGGCACGCTCGACGCCGCCGCGGTGGCGCGCTCGCGCAGGTCACCGGAGGGCTCGCTCGGCTCGACGTGGACGACCACGTCCGAGTTCGGCAGCGACTCCTCCACCACGCGCTCCACCTCGTCGGAGATCGCGTGGGCCTGCGTGAGGCCGGCGTCCGGCGGCACGGCCAGCACCAGGTCGGCGAAATGCCGCCCGCCGGCGTGACGGACGCGGATGCGGCGCAGCTCCACGGGCTCAGCGAGCCGGGCCAGCACCGAGCGGATGCGCTCCTCCGCCTCGACCTCGCTGCGGTCCATCAGCACGTCCACCGACCGGCGGGCGAGCCGAAGGCCCGCGACCACGACCAGACCGGCGACGAACAGCGCGGCCACGGCGTCAGCGGAGGGCTGGCCGGCGGCTACGAATACCAGCCCGATCAGCACCGCCACCGAGCCGGCGAGATCCGAGGCGAAGTGCAGGGCGTTCGCGGCGAACGCGGCGGAGCTGAAGCGCCGGGCCGCGCGGCGGCTGGCCACCGCCCTGGAGGCGTCCAGCGCAATCACCACAACCAGGACGACGAACGCCCACCAGGTCGCCTCCACCGCATGTCCGCCTCCGGCGATCAGCCGCCGCAGCGACTCGCCGGCGATGCCCACCGACACGATGATCAGGAACGCGCTCTCCGCCAGGGCCGCGAGGTGCTCGGCCTTGCCGTGGCCGTAGTGGTGCTCGCGGTCGGGCGGGCGGATGGCCACCCGGACGGCGAACAGGGTGAGCAGCGCCGCGACGAGGTCGGTGCCGGAGTGCACGGCCTCCGCCACGAAGGCCAGCGAGCCGGTGACGAGGCCGGTGACGAGCTTGACCGCCACCAGCAGCACGGCCGCCCCCACGCTGAGCAGCGCCGTGCGCCGCCGTGCGCGGTTCTCGACGGAGTCGTTCATCGGCCGCGCCGCCTGAACAGGTCCGTGAGCGGCCCGCGCGGGCGCGCCGACTCCTCGGCCCGCGCCAGCCGGATCGCGAGCTCGCGCGCGGCGCGGCCGCGGTGGCTGATCGCGTCCTTCTCCTGTGGATCGAGCTCGGCCATGGTGCGGTCGTCGTCGGGATAGTCGTCGGGCACGAAGGCGGGGTCGTAGCCAAAGCCGCCGCTGCCGCGCGGCTCATGGGTGAGCCTTCCCTCACAGCGGCCGTGCACCACCTCCTGCGCGCCGCCAGGCTCGACGAAGGCCATGGCGCAAACGTACGCCACCCGCGTATCGCCGTCGCGGGGCACCTCGCGCAGCAGCTTCGCGAGGTTCTCCTCGTCGGTCGCATGATCGCCGGCGAAGCGGGCCGACCACACGCCCGGCGCGCCATTCAGGGCGGCCGCCTCGATCCCCGAGTCGTCGGCGATCGCGGCCCGCCCGGTGGCCGCCGCGGCGGCGCGCGCCTTGCCGAGCGCGTTGTCGGCGAAGGTCGTGCCGGTCTCAGGCGGCAGCTCGACGTCGTCCGGGAGCGGCTCGATCTCGTGGGGGCGCATCAGGTCCACGAGCTCGCGCAGCTTGTGCTCGTTGCGGGTGGCGAGGACGAGGCGCACCGCTACCTAGGAGATGGCGGCGCCCACGGCCTCCTGCTGGGCCGCCCGCAGCTGGTCGATGCCGGCCGCCGCCAGGGCGAGCAGCTCGTCCAGCGAGGCGCGCGAGAGCGGGGTGCGCTCGGCGGTCGCCTGCACCTCGACCAAGCCGCCGTCGCCGGTCATGACGACGTTCGCGTCCACCTCGGCGGTGGAGTCCTCGGAGTAGTCGAGGTCGAGCATGGCGCGGCCGCCCACCACGCCACAGGACACGGCGGCCACCGACTGCGACAGCGGCACCGCGGCGAGCTTGCCCTCTTCGACCAGCCGGCGCAGCGCCAGCTCGAGCGCCACGTAGCCGCCGGTGATGGCGGCGCACCGGGTGCCCCCGTCGGCCTCGAGCACGTCGCAGTCGATCCACACCGTGCGCTCGCCGAGCCCCTTGAAGTCGATCACGCCGCGCAGCGAACGCCCGATCAGCCGCTGGATCTCCACGGTGCGCCCGTCGGGACGGCCCTTGGAGACGTCCCGGCGCTTGCGGTCCCCGGTCGACGCCGGGAGCATCCCGTACTCGGCCGTGACCCAGCCCTTGCCCTGTCCGGCCATCCACCGCGGGACCTCCTCGTCCACGCTGGCGGTGCAGATCACGCGCGTGCCCCCGGCCTCGATCAGGGCCGATCCGGTCGCGGTCCCGACGAAGCCGGTGACGATGTTGATGTCGCGCAGCTCGTCGTGGGAGCGGCCGTCGCGCCGCGGCTCGGTGCTCATGCGGCCTTCCTACCCGATCCGGCGGCGGCCACCTCGACGTGCTCGACGCTGCCGATCGGCAGCTGCAGGAAGCGGGTGCCGGCGCGCCTGAACTGCTCCGGGTCACCGGTGGCAAGGAAGCGGTACTCGCCGCGGCGGTGCTCGTCGTTGTCCACGCCCGCCTCGCGCAGCCTGGCCTCGACCTCGGTGGCGATCGCCTCGCCCGAGCTGACGATCGTGACGCCACGTCCCAGCTCGCGCTGGAGCACGGGGCGCACGAGCGGGTAGTGCGTGCAGCCGAGGATCACGGTGTCCACCCCGGCCTGCTTGAGCGGGCGGCAGGCGCCCTCGACGCAGGCCAGCGTCCGGTGGTCGACCTCGCCGCCCTCCTGGATCAGCGGCGCCAGCTCGGCGGAGGCGACGGCGTGCAGCTCCGCGGCGGGAGCCACCTCCGCGAGCGCCTCGGCGTAGGCGCCGCTGTCCACGGTCGCCGGCGTGGCGATCAGGCCAACGCGACCGTTGACGGTGGCCGCGGCGGCCAGGCGCGACTCCGGGCGGACGACCGCCACGACCGGGACCTCCTGCTCCAGCTCGTCGCGCAGCGCGGGCAGCGCGGCGGCCGTGGCCGAGTTGCAGGCCACGACGAGCAGCTTGGCGCCGCGGTCGAGCAGGATGCCCGCGAGCTCGCGCGCGAACTCGGCCAGCTGGGCCGGCACGCGGTCGCCGTAGGGGAATCGAGCGGTGTCCCCGAGGTAGAGGAAGTCCTCGTGCGGAAGCGACACGAGGCACTCGTGCAGCACGGTGAGCCCGCCGACGCCTGAGTCGAAGACGGCGACGGGCAGGGAGCGGTCGCGGGTCGCCACGGGCGCCAATGGTGGCAGGCCGAGCGGAGCTAGGGCTGGTGGCTGACGGTGACCCGCTCGAGCGTCGGCGTAACCGTGTTGTCGGTGCTCGACATGACCGCCCGGTACTGGAGGTAGCGCGCGTTGGGGCTGGCGATGGCGTCCCCCGCCCCGACCGCCTGCCAGTCCGACCAGCTGCCGTCCGGCGTGGCCGTGTCGCCCGAACGGGTCGCGAGCGTCAGCGAGGTGGAGCCGGGCACGCCCGCCGTGCTGCCGAGCGCCAGCCAATCGGCGCCCGCGGCCCCACCGTCGAACACGCGCGATAGGAACGTGCCCGTGGCGGAGTAAGGGCTCATCCGCAGCCAGTGCACCGCCACCTCGGGGCCGCTGGAGTCGAAGTCGCTGGCCAGCGGTCGCATCGCGTCGGACACGGCGATGTCGTGGGTGGCCACCTTGTTGCCGTCCACGTAGAAGTCGACGCTCGCGGGCTTCCAGACGACGCGGTAGCGGTGCGGGTCGGTTGGTGGGACGCCGGGAATCGCGGTGTCGACGAGCGACGATCCGTAAGTGCGCGCGTAGAGGCCCACCGGCCCCGCGCCACCGCCGCCCGTGCTGAACATCGCCCACGGCGCACCGTTGTAGTCGAGCCCAAAGCCGACGTGCTGGAACGCGGCCGCGGCGAAGGCCGCGCTGAACTCAGCCGTGCGGGGCGGCCCGGAGGTGCCGTTCGTGCCCGAGCGCGCGCCGTTCACGTGCAGGGCGCCGCCCGACACGGTTGCTCCGCCGCCACCTCCCCAGGGCGTCGCGAACCAATCGCCCGGCAGCGCGGCGCCACCGAACTCCTCGCCCACGGCGGGATGCAGCTGCACCTCGCCGTTCGCCGCTGCTCCGCTGGCGCCGACCGCCGTATCGGCTCCCGGCGTACCGGCCCCGAAATCCGCCACGTCGTCGTCGACGAAGCTCGCGGCCGGCTGCGAGTAGGTCGCGACGTAGGCGCCCGCCGCGGCCGGGAAGGCGACGTAGTCGATGCCCTTTACCGTGCGCGCCTCCGTGGTCACGGGGCTGCCGCCGCGGGTGATCTGAGACAGGTCTCCCGCTCCGGCGTGGACCGGCACCAGCGCCTCGAGGCCGTTGGCCCCCGTGCCGGGGGCGATCGTGAACGTGAGGTGGCCGCCGTCCCAGTCGAGCCCCTGGAACGACGAGCCGTTGCGCCCGTCGATCCAGGTGAGCATCTGGCGCGCCGAGACCACCGGCACGCCGCGAGACTTGGCGTCCGCGACGATCGCGTCGGCGCCTGCCGACAGCGAGTCGGTGTGCATGTTCATCGTGAACACGCCGTAGTAGCCCTGCGGACCGAGCGCGTTCGACAGCAGCGCGGCGATGTGGGCGGGGATGTCCACGCCGCTCTCGTCGGTGATCTGGGTCGTGGCCTGGTAGACGTCGATGAGCGAGCCGTCGAGGTCGGCAAAGCGCATCGGCATGCCAGAGCCCGTGAACATCCCGGGGCGGTTCTGGACCCACGCCTCGGGCCAGTAGTAGTAGTTCGTGTCGAAGCGGATCCCGTGATCCAGCTCGACCTTGGCGTGGCTCGACCAATCGCTCCACGGGATGCAGTGGGTGCGGTTGGTGCGCGGCGCGGCGAGGCTCGGCCAGGTCGACGCGAAGCTCGCCAGCTGCAGGTCGAAGTCCGAGTCCAGCGAGGTGGGCGTGAAGCTGAGGCAACCGGTGTTGGGATGCAGGGCGATCTCGAAACCCTGGCCCTGGTACGCCGCCGCCTGGCCGTCGCTGATCGGGACGCTGGTGTAGACGTAGGACGTGGTGCGGATGCACTCCCAGTTGGCGACCGAGCAGTTGGCCGGGCTCTCCTGCTTGAACTTCTCGAACTGGTCGACCGTCCCGCCTCTGCCGTGGTCGTCGCCGGTCATGACGACGGCCGCCTTCTCGCCGCGCGGCAGATACCAGAAGCGCGGCAGCGGCTGGCGGTCCGCGCTCATCCTCGTGATCAGGTTGGCCAGCAGGCGCTGCTGCTCGTCCGCCTGCGGGATCGCGACCTTGTCGAGGTCCACCCAGTCGGGCTGAGAGTCGCCGGCCTTGGCGCCGAAGAACAGGTCGTCGGAGCGGATCGGTCCCTCCTGCCCGTCGCGCTCCTGGCCCGCCCAGGCCGGATTGCCCTGGCGCGTGTAGACGACGGAGCGCGCGAGGTCGTAGGTGAACGCCGCCGCCTGCCCGCCGGCGCCGCCCACGTCGCGCAAGGTCACGGCCGGGTTGGAGCTGGCGCTGTTCGCGTCGCTGTAGAGCCGGGCCACCTCGCTCGCGCCTGAGAGCGAGTAGCGGTCGGCGGCGCCGTGGAACTGGATCGTCTGGTCGGTGATGCCGGCGCCAGGTCCGGCGCCGGTGTCGACCTTCAGGTACGCGCTGTCGAGCGTCCCGGCAGCGGCGGTCAGCCCGAGCAGCCCAGCCAGCCGCGCGTCGGGCCGCATCGCGATCAGGTTGCCGCCGCCCTGCACCCAGCTCTGGAGCATCGCGGCCTGGGCATCGGTGAGCGTGGTCTGAGCCAGCACCACGACGTCATGGGCGTCGAGGGTGGCGGCCGACACGCTGCCGATGTCGGCGATCGTGAACTCGTTGAGGCCCTCGGCGCGCAGGATCTCGCCGTAGTAGCGGCCGAAGGGGTTGCCGGCCGCGCTGATCACCAGCACCGGCCCGCCGGGGCCATCGCCGGGTGGCGCCGGCGGCGGGTCCGCGATCTTGAACGACCAGGTGCGGTCGCTCGCGAGCCGGTTGCCGTGCGCGTCTTCCGCGGCCGGCGCCGGGAGGCCGCCCTGCACCGTGGCCGTGTAGGTGGTCGACCGCGCCAGCGCGGCCTGCGGGGCGAGCTTGGCCGTGCGGGTGGTCGCGTCGTAGGTCACGTCGGCCGACACGAGGGCACCGCCGGGCTCCCGCAGCCGGAACGTGTTGCCGTTGATCGTCGAGGCGTTCATCGGCTCGTCGAAGCGCGCGGTGACAGCCGTGGTCGGGGAGACGTCGTCGGCGCCGTCCACGGGCGCGACCGCGGAGATCCGCGGAGCGCGCGTGTCGGGGAGCACCACGCGGTCGAACAGCACGTCGACCCAGTAGTTGCCGCTCTGGTAGGTGTCGCGCGGGAAGCTGCCGCTCGGCCCGTACCGGTACACGCCGTTCGCTCCATCCGTGCCGTCGGCCAGGCCGTGGAGCGGCGGGCTGTGCTTGCCGGCGGCGAAGTACTGCGAGTCGAACGCGTAGTGGCCGGCCGGCGCGTGGTAGGAGGCCACGTACGTCACGTCCTTGGTGATGGCCACGGGGGTGTCGAGGTTGACCGTCTGCCACCCCGAGGCGGACTCCCCGGTGAACGTGGCCTCGGCCAGCTCGTTGCCGTCGGAGCTCCATAGGTGCCCGACGTGAGTTCCCGTGTTCCCCGCGCCCTTGTAGAAGCGCAGGCCCGTGACGTAGCCGTCCTCGTCCGACCGGAAGCGCACGCCGAGCTCGACCGCCTGACTGTCTTCGTCCGCGGTCGTCTGCACCGGCTGCTCGTTCTTGAAGATCGAGCACGGGCAGACCGCCGGCGATGCCGCGCCGACGACGACCGGCACGCCGTCGGAGGGGGATCCCAGGTTGCCGCTGTCGTCTACCGCGCGGCTGCGGATGGTGGCCGGCCCCGCGTTCTGCGGCGTCCAGGTGAAGCGCCAGTCCGCTCGGCCTATCGCCGGGTGCCAGGTCGCGCCGTCGTCGACGGAGACCTCGACGCCGCCCACGACGCCGCCGCCGGTGTCGCTCGCCGTTCCGGAGATGGTCGTGGCGACGCCCTGGGCCACCACCTGGCCGCTGCTCGGCGAGCCGACAGTCGACGTGGGAGCGTCGTGGTCCCCGGACGCGGTTGCCGTCGTCAGCCCCGGCTGGAGCGTGGCGGGCTGAACGCCCATGTCGGCGAGCAGGTTGACCGTGGCCTGCTGCATGCGCGAGTCGGGCGTGGAGCCGCCGCGGTCGTGGGTGCCGTCCAGGCCCCAGGACCACTGGATCGTGCCGGCGCCGAACACGAGGGCGTTGCCGTGGCGGTACTCGTTGACGTGGTGGGTGGCCGTCCCGGACCCGTAGGTCGAGCCGTGGTCCTGGAGCTTCTCGACGCCGGGCACGGTGGTGGTGGAGTTGTGGAAGACCCCCGGCGGCCGCGCGCCGTTGTCCACGTCCTCGTCCCACTCGTAGCCGATCGTGTCGGCGGTGAGCGTGGCGGTCTCGTCGGGCGCCTGCGTGGCCACGTTCGTGCCGCGCCACAGGCGCATCTTCCCGTCGTCCGCCGGCACCTTGATCGTCGCGGTGCCGGAGTTGACCATGAAGATGTTGCCGCTCAGGGCGTTCTCCGGCTCGGGCCCCTCCGGGTTGATCGGCCGGGGGTCGCGCCAGGTGCCGGTCCAGACATTGGCCTGCGGGTCGATCTTGGCGTTGGCGTGGGTCTCCTTGTAGGAGACGAGCGTGCGGTGGTTGTCCTCCCAGCGCGTCTTCCAGAAGATCTCGTTGCCGCTGAAGAAGCCCAGGTTCACGCCCGCGTCCCGGGCCGCCCGCACGTTGTCGCGCTGCGCGCGCGACCAGTACTCGTCGTGGCCTACCGAGAGGAACGCCTTGTGCTCCAGGATCTCGGTGCCGCGGCGGTCGCCGTCCACCCCGGTGAAGTAGCTGACGTCGTACCCGCTGCGCTCGAGCCAGCGCACCATCGGGTACTCGGCGTTGAAGAGCCAGTCCTCGGTCTCCGTGGCCCGGGTCCGGAACGGCCGGTTGTAGCTGACCTTGTAGCCGCGCCCGGGGTTCTGCCCCGGCCCGCCGACGTAGAGGCTGTTGCCGCCGTAGCGGTTGTAGGCCTGCCAGGTGGTGTCGGACGTCTGGAACAGCACGTCCGAGGCGCCGTCGTCGTCGCGAACGATGAACACCACGTGGCTCGCTCCGGCCGGCCCGGCCTCGCGGACGAGCTTGGCGAAGTAGATGCCGGACACGGCGTCGGCCGGCACCTGCCACGACGCCGAGACCCCCCAGTTGCCGCAGTCGACCAGTCCCGTCGACGCCGTCTGGGCGCAGTCGGCCTGAGCCTGAGGCAGCGCCGCCGACGGCTGCACCGTGGCCACCTTGCGGGCCCCGCTCCCGCCGTAGTAGCCCATCCGGTAGATGTCGAGCCGGTAGTCGGCGGCGTCGGTCTTGATCTTGAAGTCGACGCGGCCGCCCTGATCGACGCTGATGTCCGTGGCGAAGCCCTGGATGCTCGGGTCGCCGTCGCCCTGGATGTCCCACTCGGTGGCCGGGTTCCCCGCCTTGCAGTTCTCGGCCACGACGTCGTTGGCCGTGCTTCCGCACCCCGGCGTCGGCGTGCATCCGGACAGCAGCACGGCGACGACGACGGCAAGCGTGGACACGGCAAATGCGGTACGCGCGCCTTCGTCCTGCCAGGAAGCCATGCAGCTCCTCGAACAGCCTTCGGGACGGACCTGGTTGAGCAAGGCCGTCCGTGGCGCGCCGGCAGTTCTGCCCCATTTGGGGGATGGGCCTAGCCTTATGCGTAACATCGCTGCACGCAAAATGCAAGATTGCGCCTGTGCCGACCGACGTCGGCGCCATTTTTCAAAGGTTCAGAATTGGACCTTGCGCACCGCCTCCTTGATCTTGCCGACGATCGCGTCGCCGAGCTCCTTGCCGTCGTCGGTGCGGAAGCCCTTCATCGCGGCCACGACCCCGGCCATGACGAGCGCCACGAGCAGGATCAGCGCGACGTACTCCACGGTCCCCTGACCCCGGTTGCCACGGAGCGCCCTGCCGGCGCGCAGCAGCCCCACATGCGCGAGTCCGATGAGGCGGTACATCGTCGACCTCCCAGTTGGTTGGATTACCAGGAGGTCGATGCTCCGGAGAGGCGACGCACGGCTCCAGACCCGTGTGTGACAAAAGGGAGACAACGGAGTGCCCTGCCAAGATGCGAGCGCATGTGCGGCATCGGCGCCATCCTCGATCCGGCTGCTAGCTCGCGCTCTGATGCGGCTCAACGCATGGTCGAGGCCCTTCGCCACCGCGGCCCCGACGGCGAGGCGGTCTGCCGCATCGGACCGGCGACGCTCGCCCACACCCGCCTGGCGATCATCGACGTGGCCGGCGGCGATCAGCCGCTCGTCTCCGAGGACGGCGCGATCACGCTGATCGCCAACGGCGAGATCTACAACCACCGCTCGCTGCGCGCCGGGCTCGAGCAGCGCGGCCACCGCTTCGCCACCAACTCCGACTGCGAAGCGATCCTGCACGCCTACGAGGAGCACGGCCCCGATTGCGTGCGCCGCCTCAACGGCATCTTCGCCTTCGCCCTCTGGGACGACCGCCGCAAGCGGCTGGTCGCGGCCCGCGACGAGTTCGGCGTCAAGCCGCTCTACTGGTGCAGCGACGGGCGCCGCGTGGCGGTCTCCTCGGAGATTGGCGCGTTACTCCAAGCCGGGCTGGCTGCCCCGGAGCTGGACGAGACCGCACTCGACCACTACCTGGCCTGCCGCTTCGTGCCCGCGCCGCGCACGCTGTTCAAGGGCATCAGCAAGCTGCCGGCGGCCTCGACGCTGGTGGTGGAGGAGGGCGGCACGCCGCGGATCGAGACCTGGCGCGACCCGCCCGGGGAGCCATACGCCGACCTCTCCGACGACGACATGGCCGACATGCTCGCCCAGCGCTTCACCGACGCCGTCGAGCGCCAGATGATGTCCGACGTCCCCTACGGCGCCTTCCTCTCCGGCGGAGTCGACTCGGCCGCCGTTGTGGCCGCGATGGCGAAGCGCTCGCCGCGGCCGCCCAGCACGTTCACGATCGGCTTCCCCGGCCACGACGGTCTGCTCGACGAGCGCGCCCCCGCGGCCGAGAGCGCGCGCCTGATCGGCGCCGACCACCACGACACGGCGATGGTCGAAACCGACTTCCTGGCCGAGCTGGCCGGCGCGATGCCGCGCCTGGAGGAGCCCTGCGGCATCCCGTCCGCCCCGGCGCTGGCCCAGCTGTCGCGCTTCGCGGCCGAGCGGGTCAAGGTCGTGCTGGCCGGCCAGGGCGCCGACGAGCCGCACGGCGGCTACGGACGCCACCAGGCGGCCGCGGTCCTCAACCGCCTGCGGTTCGCCCCCGCCGCGCTCGCCACACCGGCCGCCGCCGTGGCCCGCGCTGTGCCGCGCGCGGCACGCGCCCGGCGCGCCGCTCACCTGCTCGGCGGCCGCGGCGACGCCGAGCGGTTGCTGCGCCTCGTCGAGATCACCGATGCCCCCGTGCGCGCGGCCCTGCTCGGACCGCGATCGGGCGACGCCGAGCACGAGCGACTCGACACCGCGCGCTCCGTGCTCGGCGACGTGGCCGGCCGCGACCTGCTCGAGCAGGCGCTCTACCTCGACACGCGCATGTTCCTGCCCGACGGGATCCTGATCTGCAACGACAAGATGTCGATGGCGGCCAGCCTCGAGCTGCGCGTGCCGTTCCTCGACGTCGACCTGATGCGCTTCGTCGAGCGCATCCCTGCCCGCTCGCGCGTGCGCCCGCGCCAGGGCAAGCGCCTGCACCGCATGGCGATGCGGCGCCTGCTGCCGGCGGAGATCGCGAGCCGGCCGAAGCACGGCTTCTCCACCCCCTACGACGACTGGCTGCGCGCCTCGCTGGGCGAGGAGGTCGAGCGCCGCTACGCGCCGGACGAGCCGCTGGCCGGCGTCGTCCGGCCGGAGGCGGTCGCGCGGCTGGTGGCCGAGCACCGCCGCGGCCGTGCCGACCACAAGAGCATCCTCTACTGCCTGCTCGAGCTGTCGGAGTGGCACCACGCCTTCGTCGAGGCCCGCCAGCCGGTCGCGGCGTGAGGCTGCTCTACGTCCACTCGCGCAAGGCGAGCTTCGTCGCGATCGACCGCGAGATCCTGGCCGAGCGCTTCGAGATCGAGGACCTCTACCAGCCCGGCCGCTGGCCCAACCCGGTCAAGGTCCTCCGGGGCGTGTCGAGGGCGGACGTCGTGTTCGGCTGGTTCGCCTCCTGGCACACGTTCTTCCCGATCACGCTCGCGTGGCTGCTGCGCAAGCCGTCGGTGATGATCATCGGCGGCTTCGACACGGCGAACATGCCGGACATCGACTACGGCTACCAGCAGAGCGGGCTGCGGCGCTGGGCCAGCCGCTGGATCATGCGGCGGGCCGGCCGGCTGATCACGAACTCGAGCTACAGCCTCAGCGAGATCGAGCGCAACACCCCGATTCCGCCCAGCCGCGTGACCGTCGTCCACCACGGCGTGCCGGACCCGTTCGGCGACGCCGCGCCCGAGAAGGAGCGGCTCGCGCTGACCGTCGGTGCCATCGACCGCGGCACACTCGTCCAAAAGGGGCAGCTGCCGTTCGTGCAGGCGGCGCGCGAGCTGCCCGACGTGCGCTTCGTGTTCGCCGGCAAGTGGCTCGACGACGCGGTCGAGGAGCTGCGCGCGGTCGCCCCCTCCAACGTGGAGTTCACCGGGTGGCTCTCCGACGACGACCTGCGCGACCTCTACCGGCGTGCCGGCGTGTACGTGCAGGCCTCGCGCCATGAGGGCTTCGGGCTGGCCGTGGCCGAGGCGATGCTGGCCGGGTGCGTGCCGGTGGTGATGAACGTGACCGCGATGCCCGAGGTGGTCGGCGACGCGGGGATCCTGATCGAATCGCAGCGTCCGGAGGATGTGGCGGCCGGGGTGCGCCAAGCCTTCGCGCTGGGCCCTGACGCGAATCGCTCTGCACGCGCGCGTATCCTCACCAGCTTCCCAATGGAGAGTCGGAGGGACGGGCTCTTGCGAGTGGTTGACGAGGCGCTGGCCAAACGTGGGTGAGCGGGGCGATAGGCGGCGACGGCTGCGCGAGCGACGGCGCGTCCGCGAGGCGCTCCTGCTCGACCTCGGCGCGCTCGTCTACGAGCTGCACCGCCAGGGCAGGCGGGCCCCAGAGCTGCTCCAGCAGAAGGCGGCCGAGCTGACCCTGGTCGACGACGAGGTGCGCAGGCTGGAGGCCGAGCTCGACGGCGGCGGCCACGCAGCGCCCCCGGAGCCCGAGGGCGCAGGCCAGGCGACCGAGGAGGTCGACGCGGCCGAGTACGAAGCGGAGGGCGACGACGAGGAGCTCGACCACGAGCCCCCGGATCACGAGCCCGCGGACGACGAGCCCGAGAGCGACGAGCCCCCGGACCACGAGCCCGAACACCACGAGCCCGAACACCACGAGCCCGCCGACCACGAGCCCGCCGACCACGAGCCCGCGGCCGGCGAGCTCACGCGCGCCGAGCCCGCGCCCGCCCTCGCCGAGCACGAGGAGCCGCGCGCGTGACCTCGTGTCCGCGCTGCGGCGAGCCGGCGGAGCGCGGCCAGCTCGTCTGCGTCGAGTGCGGCACGCGGATCGCGCTCAAGGAGGAGGGCGGCGACCGCCGCTCCTTCGACAACGTGCCGGCGGTCGTGCTGCTGCTGTGCGTCGTGGTGATCGGCGCCGGCGCCCTGGGCTTCGCCATCGGCGAGCTGACGGGCGGCTCCGGCAACGAGGCCGCCGCTGACCGCACCGACCAGTCGTCGCCCGCGGCCAAGGAGGGCGCGGCCCAGACCGAGACCGACACCGGGGCCTCGCAGGCGCCGAGCCAGAGCCTGCTGATGGAGTGGCCGCAGGACGTGACCGGCTACACCGTGGTCATCGTCACCACGGGTGACCGTCCGGCGGCCCGGCGCGTGGCCACCGAAGCCGCGCAATCGGGGCTCGAGGCGGGCGTGCTGGACTCGAACGAGTACGACCTCGGCACGGATCTGTGGATCGTCTTCGCCGGCCGCTTCGACAACCAGGCCAGCGCCGAGAGCCAGGCGGCCAACCTCGGCGAGCGCTACCCCGGCGCATACGCGACGCGGGTCAAGCCGGCCGGCTAGCCAGCTCCCAGTACCTGCCCACCACGGCCGCGGCCTGCTCGACCAGGGCGCCGCGCGGGTGCGAGCCCGGCTCGCCACCGGAGGCCAGCGCCTCCATCGAGGCGGCCACCGAGCCGGCCAGCGCGTCCAGGTCGTAGCCGCCCTCCAGCACGTAGCCCACCGGCTTGCCGAGCGTCAGCACCTGCCGGGTCAGCTCCGCGTAAGACGCTGTCTCCAGCGAGCAGCCTCCGATCGGGTCGTCGCGGTGTGCGTCGAACCCGGCCGAGACGAGCACCAGGTCCGGTGCGAACTCGCGCGCGGCGGGCAGGACGACGTGCTCTATCAGGCCGCAGAACTCCGGCTCGCCCGAGCGCGCGGGCACCGGCAAGTTGATCGAGTAGCCCTCCCCCGCGCCGCTGCCGACATCCGACAGCGCTCCGGTGCCGGGCCAGAACGGGGACTGATGGATGCTCGCGAACAGCACCTCTGGCGACTCCCGAAAGATCGCGTTGGTGCCGTTGCCGTGGTGCACGTCCCAGTCGAGCACGAGCACGCGCTCGGCGCCGAGCGAGTCCAGCGCGTGGCGGGCGGCGATCGACGCGTTCGCGAGCAGGCAGAAGCCCATCGCGCGCGCGGGCTCCGCGTGGTGGCCCGGCGGCCGGAGCGCCGAGAAGCCCACCTGTTCTCCGCCGAGTAGCGCCTCCGCCAGGGCGCAGGCGCCGCCGGCCGCGTGCAGCGCCGCCTCCCACGAGCCCGCGCTTGCGACCGTGTCGGCGTCGAACCAGCCACCACCGGACTCGGCCATCGTCCGGATGCGCTCGATGTGCTCAGGCGTATGCACGCGTTCCAGCTGATCGAGCTCGGCAGCCGGCGCCTCGCGCTGCTGCCATCCGAGCCATCCGCGGCGGTCCAGCTCGCGCTCGATCGCCGGGATGCGCGCCTTGTTCTCTGGATGCGATCCGGTGTCGTGCGCCAGCGAGGAGTCGTGGCGGAAATAGAGGCCCGGAGGCATGCCGATACGGTAAGCGTTGCCTGCTCATGACGCCCGTCCGCCACATCGACACGGTCGACGGCGACGTCGCAGTGGTCGGCGCCGGCGCCGCCGGCCTCTATGCCGCACTGGTCGCAGCCGCGGCGGGCGCCCAGGTCGTACTGGTGTCCAGCTCTCCGCTTGCGCAGTCCGCGAGCTACTGGGCACAGGGCGGGATCGCGGCGGCCCTCGCGGCCGACGACTCCGTCGAGCTGCACCTGCAGGACACGCTCAAGGTCGGCCGGGCGCGG
>JAXDIH010000249.1:0-14660 GCA_034664105.1 Thermoleophilaceae bacterium | reverse complement strand
CGGCGCACCTCCCGCAGCTCCTCGACCAGCTCCAGGTCGATCAGGACGGTCGGCTCGGCCAGGCGCATGTTCAGCAGTGGCATCAGACTCTGCCCGCCGGCGAGCAGCTTGCCCTCCCCCTCGCTGGCGGCGAGCAGCTCGGTCGCGCGAGCCAGCGTCCGCGGGCGCGAGTAGTCGAAGCGCGGGGGCTTCACGAGGCGCGTCCCACGATCGCGTGCACGTCGCGGGGCAGGATCGGCGTGGACACCAGCTCGGGCGGGTCGAACTCGGCGAGCGCCTGCTCCACCGCGCTGGTGACGGCGGCCGGCGGGCCGATGATGCCGCCCTCGCCCACGCCCTTGACCCCGAACGGGATCTCCGGCGCCGGCGTCTCCATCTCGTGGGTGTGGATCGGCGGGATCTCGCTGGCGGTCGGGATCAGATAGTTCATGAAGTTCGTCGACAGCGGCTGGGCCAGCCCGTCGTACTCGAACTCCTCGTACAGCGCACTGCCGATGCCCTGCGCCACGCCGCCGTGGACCTGGCCGGCGACGATCAGCGGGTTCACCACGCGCCCGCAGTCGTGAATCGCCACGTAGTCCACGACCTCGACGATGCCGGTGCGGATGTCGACCTTGACGATCGCCGCGTGGGTGGCGTTGCCGTAGGTCGCGCAGGCGTTCACTTTCCCGTCCCCGCCCACCGCGCTCTCGATCCCGGGCGCCTCGTAGACCGCGTTGGCCTCCAGGCCGGGGTCGACGTCGGGCGGCAGGTCCACGGTGCGCACCAGCGCGGCGGTGGCCACCTCCCCCCACGAGACGCCGCGGTGCGACGCGCCGCGAACGTGGAACCGGCCGTCGGCGACCTCGAGGTCCTCGGGCGCGGCCTCGAGCAGGTGCGCGGCGATGCGCTTGCCCTTCTCGCGCACCTCTCCGGCGGCCTTGTGGATGGCGCCGGCCGCGACGACGGTGCTGCGGCTGGCGAAGCCGCCGAGGCCGTGCGGGCTCGTGTCGGTGTCACCCATCACCACCCGGACGTGCTCGGTCGGCACGCCGAGCGCCTCGGCCGCGACGGTGGCGACCATCGTGTAGAGGCCCTGCCCGGTCGTGGAGACGCCCACCGAGACGGTCACGCCGCCATCGGGGTCGAAGCGCACGTCGGCGGAGTCCTGGTGGGCCCAGTGACCGCTGGTGAAGAAGTAGTTGGCGGCCGTGCCCTCGGTGTACGTGGCCACGCCCATGCCGATCCGCACGTCCGGGTCGTCCGCCCAGCGGGCGCGCGCGCGCTCGGTCAACCGCTCGCCCTCGGCGAGTGCACGCTCGAAGGCAGCGCGGTGGCTGCCCGAGTCGAGCCGCGCCCCCGAGGCCGTGGTGTACGGCAGGTCGCCGGGCTCGAGCAGCATGTGCCGCCGCACCTCGAGCGGGTCGACGTCGAGCTCGCGTCCGATCTTGTCGATCAGGCGCTCGAGCGCGAACGTGCACTCGGGCATCCCGAAGCCGCGGTAGGCGCCGGCGGGCGTCTTGTTCGTGACCACGCAGGTCACCCCGACCTGCTGGTGGGGGATGCGGTACGCGCCGGTGAGCATCCCCACCGCCACGAAGCTGGGGTTGAAGCCGGGCGGGTACATCTCGCCCGAGCCGACGTCGTGGAGGATCTGGCCGCGCAGCGCCGCGATCGTGCCGTCGTCGCGCACGGCCGCCTCGAGGTCGAAGCGCAGGTCGCGCGCCTGCGCGGCCGTGACCAGGTGCTCGTAGCGGTCCTCGATCCAGCGCACCGGCCGCTGCAGCTTCATCGCGAGCCACGCGACGATGTACTCCTCGACGTAGATCTGCGCCTTGGCGCCGAAGCCGCCGCCCACGTGCGGCGCGATCACCCGGATCTGCCGCTCGGGCAGGCCGAGCACGTAGTGGATCATCGTGCGGACGATGTGCGGGTACTGCGTGGAGGTCCAGACGGTGAGCCGCCCGTCGCGGTACTCGGCCACGACCCCGCGGGTCTCCATCGGCACGCCGCCCACGCGCTGGATCAGGTAGCTGCCGCTCACGGAGCGCAGCTCGGCGAAGGCCGCCTCGACGTCGGGGTTGCTGGCCGGCGCGTCCACCACGCAGTTGTCCGGCCAGTCCGGGTAGAGGCGCTCGGCGTCCGGAGCGACGGCCTCGTCGAAGCTCGCGACGACCGGCAGCGGCTCCAGGTTCGGCATCACGAGGCCCGCGGCATCCTCGGCGCTGTAGCGATCCTCCGCGACCACGACGGCCAGCGGCGCGCCTACGAACCGCACGCGCTCGCGCGCGAGCGGGTAGGTCGCCACGGGCCGGCCGCCCTTGTGCAGGTCCGGCACCTGAGCGACTCCCTCGAGGTCGGCCGCGGCGTAGGCGGCGATGACGCCGTCGGCGGCGCGCGCGTCCTCCAGGGGCACGTCGACGATGGTCGCGTGGGCCAGCTGGGAGCGCACGAAGCAGGCATCGACCATCCGCGGCAGGCGCACGTCGGCCACGTACTGGGCCTGCCCGCGCAGGATCGGGTCGTCCTCGCGCCGGGGCGCCTGCACGCCCAGCACGCTCGGCCGCCAGGCCTCGCCCAACTCTGAGTTGATCAGTGACTGCTCCATCAGCGCCTCCCCGTACCGCGACTCCCCCAGCAGTATGGCCACCGCCGGTCGTGGCTCAACGCGAGACCGCCGTGGGCCGAAGATCGTGCCACCGCGTGGTGGGCTGGGAGCGCCCCAGCGGCGAGATCTCCTCGTCGGCGAGCGCGAAGGCGGTGTGACCGGCGGCGATGGCGGTCTCGGCGACGAGGTCGTAGTCGAGCAGCTCCGGCAGGTCGCCGGCGCTGTGGTAGCCGAAGTGCTGGGGCGGATAGCGCCAGAACCAGCAGGCCGGCACGCCCGCGTCGATGAACGGGTTGTGGTCGGATCCGAGCAGCAGGCTCGCGTCGACCATCTCCTCCGGCTCCCAGCCGATCTCCCTGGCGCGCGCGCTCGCGTACTCCAGGAAGCTCGGATCGGCATGCACCGCGCGCCGGCCCGGGTACACCCACGCGAGCGCGTCGAGGCAGACCATCCCGGCCGTCTGCTCGAGCGTCGCGGCATGGCGCCGGCAGTACTCCACGGCGCCGTGGAAGCCGTGCTCCTCGTCCCCGAACGCCACGAACGTGACGGTGCGCCGCCGCGGATGCGCCGCGCAGACTCGCGCCAGCTCGATCAAGCTCGCGACCCCGGTCGCGTTGTCGCACGCGCCGACGCCCTCGAGCTGGGTGTCGTAGTGCGCGCCGATGACCACGCGGCCAGCACCGGGGTCCGTTCCGGGCACCTCGGCCAGGACGTTGGCGGTGGTCACGGGCTCGTACGTGGCGCTGTGGGCGATCCGCAGCGTGCGCGGGCCGTCCACCATCAGCGCCAGCAGCCGGCTGGCGGCGCGGCGCTCGATGGTCACGCCGGGGATCGGCAACGGGCGTCCCTCGGTGGTCCCGTTTCCGGCCGGCGGGTAGAGCTGCGCCGTGAAGTGGGTCATGAGGCCGTCCCCGTTGGGGCTGACCACCACGAGCGCCGCGGCCCCCGCCGCCACCACGTAGCTCGCCAGCCCGTAGGGCCAGTAGGTGTCGACCACGACCGCCTTCCCCGCGAGCGAGACGCCCTCCCCCTCGAGCGCGCGGATGTCGTCGATGGTGCGCGGGTTGCCGAGGTAGACGGCCTGTGCGTCGAGCTCGCCCAGGGCGGTGAACTGCAGTCCCACCGCCGGCAGGTCGCCATCCGCGACATCGCCGACGACGCAGGTCCCGGTATTCGGCTGGTAGCCGAGCACCTCGAACTCCTCCACGCGCACGTCGACCGCGCCGGTGCCCTCGAGCTCCGAGCGGATGTGCTCGCGGGCCGCCCGTTCCCCATCCGTTCCGACGTAGCGGTTGCCGAGCGCACAGAGGGCGAGCACCTGATCGCGCAACCTCGCCGGGGCCAGGGCCCCTCTCAGAGCGCTCTCGTCCATCGGCTCGCGACAGTATTACCTGTTAGCCAGACTGTCAAGCTGCCTGGCTGAGGCCAGACCGGGGCCCAAAATCAGTCCGGCCACTTGATGCGCCGGGTGATTTCGCGGGCCTGCGCGACCAAGCGCTCCTCGTCGACCCGGGTCAGCCGGCCGCCCCGCACCACGGGCTCGCCTTCCACCCACAGATCCCTTGCCCCGCGGCAGTCGCAGAGCAGCACGGCGCCCACCAGATCGGATTCCGCTCCCACGAAGTTCAGCCCGTTCACGTCGAACAGCGCCACGTCGCCCCGCTTGCCGGCCTCGAGCGAGCCGAGGTCCTCGCGCCCGAGGCAGGCGGCGCCCCCGCGGGTGGCCACGTCGAGCGCCGTCCGAGTGGTGAGGCCGTGCTCCAGGCCGTCCACGCGGTGGACGAGCATCGCCTGGCGCGTCTCAGACACGATGTTGCCGGAGTCGTTCAGCGCCAGGCTGTCGACGCCGATCCCGACCTTGACCCCCGCGCGCAGCATCGCCGGGACCGGCGCGATGCCGGCGCCGCTGCGCAGATTCGACGTCGGGCAGTGAGCGACGCCGGTGCTCGTCTCCGCGGTGCGGGCGATGTCGGCGCCGTCCATCTGGACGCAATGCGCCAGCCAGACGTCGGAGCCGAGCATCTCGATGCTGTCGAGGAACTCGACCGGCCTGCGCCCGTACCGCTCCAGAGTGAGGCGCTCCTCGTCGCGGGGCTCGGCGATGTGCGTGTGCATGCGCACGCCGAGTCGCCGCGCCAGCTCGACCGACTCGCTCATCAGCTCCTCGCTGCAGTTCAGCGGCCAGCACGGCCCGATCGCGACCTGGAGCATGGAGCCGGGCGCCGGGTCGTGGAAGCGCGAGACCAGCCGCTCGCAGTCGGCCAGCACCTCGTCCTTGTCCTCTACGAGCCACTCCGGCGGCAGCGCGCCGTCCTTCTTGCCGAGGTTCATCGAGCTGCGCGTGGGGTGGAACCGCACCCCGATCTCCTCGGCCGCCTCGATCGTCGCCTCGATCAGGCCGGTCGCGCGGTTGGGGTGGAGATAGTGGTGGTCGGTGGTCAGCGAGCAGCCGCTGAGCGCGAGCTCGGCCAAGCCGACGAGCGCCGCGTTGTAGACCCACTCCGGATCCACGTGACCGCCCCAGACTCGGTACAGCTCGTCCAGCCAGCCGAACAGGTCGTCCTGCTGCGCCCGCCCGCGCGTGAGCGTCTGGAACAGGTGCAGGTGCGTGTTCACGAAGCCCGGCAGGGCCACCGTGCCGCGCCCGTCGATCCGCTCGACCGTGTCCCGGGCCGGGGGCTCGCCCCCGCCGACCCACGCGATCACCCCGTCGTCGATCAGGATCGACCCGCCCGGGATCTCGGTGCCGTCGCCGTCCATCGTGGCGACGACCTCGCAGTCGTGGATCAGAACGGCCACGCGGCTATGCCTCCTCGCGTACGTACGGAACGCCCAGGGCATCGGGCGCGCCGAAGCGGTGCTTGGCCCACGCGTTCGACACCACGACCAGCACGACGACCGTCAGCAGGTAGGGCAGGGCCGAGAACAGCTCGGGCGGCAGGTCCACCCCGCGCACCTGCAGGTTGAAGCCGAGGCTGGAGACGACGCCGAAGAGGTACGCGCCGATCAGGACGAAGCCGGGGCGCCAGAAGGCGAAGATCACCAGCGCCAGGGCGATCCAGCCGGCCCCCGCGGTCATGCCGTCGCTCCAGTTGGGGGTGATCGCCAGCGTGTAGCTGGCGCCCGCCATCCCCACCAGCGCGCCACCGACCAGCGTGTGGGCGTAGCGGTAGCGAGCGACGTCGATGCCCATGGCGTCGGCCGCCCTGGGGTCCTCGCCGACCGCGCGCAGGTGCTGGCCGGCTCGGGTGCGGAAGACGTAGTACGCGACCGCCGCGGTCAGGACCCACGACAGGTACACGATCAGGCTCTGGTGGAACAGCACCGGCCCGATGCCGGGCAGGTCGCCCAGACCGAGGACGTCGATTTTCTCGAACGTGTGCCGCCCGCGCTCGTCCCCGAGGCCGCCGACCTGGCCGAGGTAGCTGGACAGGCCGATCGAGCCGCCCAGGATCGTCAGGGCGAGCCCCGAGACGATCTGGTTGGCGCGCAGCGTGATCGTCATGAAGCCGTGCAGTAGCCCCATCAGCAGCCCGACCCCCCCGGCCGCCCCCAGCGCGACGGTGAGCGCCAGCCACTCGGGCCCGCCCATGCGCTGCGACACCCAGAAGCCGCATACCGCGCCCATCAGCATCATCCCCTCGAGGCCGAGGTTGAGCACGCCCGAGCGCTCGGAGAGCAGCTCGCCGAGCGCCGCGATCAGCAGCGGCGTGCCGAAAGCGATGCCGGAGACCAGCAGCTGGACGACGAGACCGTCGTTCATGCGGCCCGCCCCGCGGCGACCGGCGCCCCGCCGCCCGTCCGCAGCACGATCCGGTAGCGGGAGAACAGCTCGCTGGCCAGGACGCAGAACAGGATGATCGCCTGGAGCGTGCCCACCAGCCCCTGCGGGAAGTCAGCGCCCTGCAGCGCAAAGCCGGCGTTCGTCATCCCACCCAGGAAGAGGGCGCTCACGACCACCCCGAGCGGGTTGAAGCGAGCCAGCGCGGCCACGACGATGCCCGTGTAGCCGTAGGCCGCGGGCTGTAGCCCGACGGGCTCGAGCACGTGGCTGAAATCCCCGACCTGGCTCGCCCCGGCGAGGCCCGCGACGCCGCCGGAGATGAGCATCACGATCAGGACCAGGCGCCGTGTCCGCATCCCCGCGTAGCGGCCCACCTCGGGGCTGTCCGCGACCACCCGCAGATCGAAGCCGAGCCGCGTGTGCCGCATCAGCACGAACAGGAGAGCCGCCACGACCACACCCACCACGAAGCCGAGCGGGACGACGAGCTCGCTGCCGGTGAACCCGGGCCAGAACGCGGAGGCGTCGATGACCTTCCCCTGGGGGAACAGCTTGGCCTCCGGGCTCGACACGTCACGCCAGAAGCTGTGGCTGTCGAAGATCAGGTAGTACATAAGCAGCCCGCCGATGTAGTTGAACATCAGCGTCGTGAGGATCTCGTTGGTGTTCAGGTATGCCCGCAGCACGCCCGGGATCGCCGCCCACGCCGCCCCGCCCAGGATGCCCGCGACGATCATGGCCGGCAGCGCCACCGCGAGGCCCGAGCCACCGACCGCGATGCCCATGCCCGCGGCGCACACCGCGCCCATGTAGAGCTGGCCCTCGCCGCCGATGTTCCAGACCCGCACGCGGAACGCCAGGGCGGCGGCCAGGCCGGTCAGGAGCAGCGGCGTCGCGCTGGCCACCGTGCTCGACAGCGCCTGGGTGCTCGAAAAGCCGGCCTCGGCCATGCGCTTGTACGTCGTCAGCGGATCGTGGCCGGTGAGCAGCAGCAGGATCGCGGCGATCACGAGCGCGCCCGCCACGGACACGACCGGGAGGATCGGTCCGAGCAGACGCGGCGTCTCCAGCCGCCGCTCGAAGCGCACGCGGGTGCTCACGCGGGCACCGCCTGCCCCATCATCAGCATGCCGATCTCCTCGGTGTCCGCTCGCTCGGCGTCGAGGATGCCTGTCACGCGGCCGTCGCACATGACCGCCACGCGGTCGGACAGGTCGAGCACCTCGTCGAGGTCCTCGGAGATCATCAGCACGGCGACCCCGGCGTCCGCGGCCGACACCACCAGCTGGCGGACGGCCTCCATGGCCGACACGTCCAGGCCGCGCGTGGGCGACGCGATCAGCAGCAGCTTCGGGCCGGAGGACAGCTCACGGGCGAGCAGGACCTTCTGCGCGTTGCCGCCGGAGAGCTGGCGCACGAGCGTGTCCGGCCGGCCGCGAACGTCGAACGCCTCCAGCAGCTCGGTCGCCCGCTGGCGCACGCGCCCGCCGTGCACGAACGGCCCGACCGAGCAGTCGCCCCCGCGCACCGCCTTGAGCGCGAGGTTCTCGTCCACGCGCAGGCCCGCTGCCAGCCCCACGCCGGTCCGGTCCTCCGGGACGTACGCCAGCCCGCCTTCGATCGCCGCGCGCGGATCGCCCGGCGGCAGTGCCCCTCCCCCGAGCTCGATCGATCCCCGCGTCGGGCGCCGCAGTCCCGCGATCGCCTCGGCCAGCTCGCGCTGCCCGTTCCCCGCGACACCCGCGACGCCGACGATCTCGCCGCTGCGGACCTCCAGGGACACACCCTTGACGACCTCGCGGTCGAAGTCGTTGTTGGCCGCGACGTCGACCAGCCGCAGCACCACGCTCTCGCGCGGCGGCCGCTCGCGGCTGCGGCGGGTGAGCTGGATGTCGCGGCCCACCATCATCCGGGCCAGCTCCCGTCCGTCGACATTCCGCTCGCCGCGCAGGTCGATCTGCCCGGCGTTGCGTCCCTGCCGGAGGACCGTCACCCGGTCGCACACCTCGAGGACCTCGTGCAGCTTGTGCGAGATGAACACGATCGAGCTGCCGGCCGCGGCCAGCTTGCGCAGCGAGTTGAACAGTCCCTCCACCTCCTGCGGCGTGAGCACCGCCGTCGGCTCGTCCAGGATCAGGATCCGGGCGCCGCGATAGAGCGCCTTGAGGATCTCGATGCGCTGACGCTCGCCCACCGAAAGCTGCCAGACGGGCAGCTGCGGGTCGACCTGTATGTCGAACTCCTCGGCCACGGCCGCCACCTCCGCTTCGACCTTGCGACGGTCGAAGCGGAAGTTGCGCTCGCGCGACCAGCCCAGCACCACGTTCTCGGCCACCGACATGCGCGCCACGAGGCTGAAGTGCTGATGCACCATGAACACGCCCGCGGCGTGGGCGTCGGCCGGCGACCGAAACCTCGTCTCGTTGCCGCCGACCGACACGGATCCCTCGTCCGGCCAGTAGAAGCCGGTCAGCACCTTGCACAGGGTCGACTTCCCAGACCCGTTCTCCCCCAGCAGGGCATGGATCTCCCCGGAACGGACCTCGAAGTCGACCTGCTCGTTGGCGAGGACGTTGGGGAAGCGCTTGGTCACGCCATGCGCACCAAGCGCAACCCCCCCGTTGCCTTCAGCCCGAGTCACCAGGCCGTGCGCTATTCGCCGGCCTTCGGGATCGAGCCGAGGACGCCCTTCACCACGTAGTCCGTGGTGTAGAGATCCTCCGGCGTCGCGTGCTTGCCTTCCGGAATCCGGACCTTGCCGTCCCGGTCGACGACGGGCCCCTCGAACAGCTTCAGGCTGCCGTCCTTCATGCCCTGCATCGCCTCTTCGATCTTCTTCTTGTTCTCGTCGCTGGCGGCGCCGTAGTCGCCGGCGAACGGCGCCAGCTCGACCACGTCGTCCGACAGCCCGCCGAACGTGAACTCCGACTTCCAGGTCCCGTCGAGCATCTGCTGGAACTGACTCTCCAGGTACGGGCCCCAGTTGTAGATCACGCTGGTGAGGTGGTGCTTGGGCCCGAACTTCTCGAGGTTGACCTCGTATGAGATCCACGGGATCCCCGCGCGTTCGGCGACCTGGCCCACAGCCGGCCCGGTCGTGAAGTGCGTGACCGCCCCTGCGCCGCTGCTGATCAGCGCCGAAGCCGCGCTCTGCGCCTTCGAGACGCTGTACCAGTCGTTGGTCCAGACCATCCGCACGGTGGCCTTCGGGTTGATGCTCTGCGCGCCGAGCGCGAAGGCGTTGAGGACGGCGAGCTGCGGCGGGATCGGGAAGCCACCGACGACTCCGAGCTGGTCCTTCTTCGAGACGGCCGCCGCTGCCATGCCGGCGATGTAGAAGCCCTCGGCGGCGTTGATGTCATACGTGCCGAGGTTCTTCAGCTCGTTGGGTCCACCCTCGACCAGCAGGAACTTGGTGTCCGGGTACTTCGCGGCCAGCGCCTTCGTGCCGCGACCCTGGCCGAAGGAGGTGGAGATGATCACGTCGTTGCCGTCGCGCACCATCTGCTCCATCACCCGCTGCGCGTCGGGCCCGTCCGGCACGTTCTGCTTGAAGGTGATCTTGACCTTGTCGCCCATGCTCTGCTCGACCTGCGTGCGTGCGACGTCGAACGCCTGGCTCCAGCCCTGATCGTTCGTCGCGCTGACGTAGACGAGGCCGACCTTGAGCGTGTCCTTCTTCGCGCCCCCGCTGTCACCGCTGGACGCGGAGTCGCTCCCTCCCGAACTGGATGTCGTACCGCACGCCGAGGCCAGGGCAACGAGCGCCACCAGCCATACGACGATTCCCAAGCGCACCGGCAAACGAAAAACGGACTTCCCCATCGTCTTTCCTCTCCTCGACGGCTGCCGTCTCGTGGCAGGCGGCCGCGAGCTTACTGCCTGGCTGACAGCTCTGCAAGTCTCCACCTTATGGACTCAATCGGTGACCGCTCGCCGCTCGCAGATCGTAGAGAGAAAGCTCAGCGCTCCTCCCCATGTGGCCTGCGTGTCGGCGGCAAGCGACAGGAACTCGGGCGCCTGGGTGGCGGTCAGGATGTCCGTGCCCTCCTGGATCGGAAGCAGCTGGAGGAAGCGGGGCCGGGCCGCGCAGTGGAAGCGCTCCGTGCGCACGTCGATGCTCTCGAAGCGGCGCAGCTCGCGGCCGAAGAGGCCCGGCACGGCAAGCGCGTCGGGCACGTGGAAGCGCTCGTACCACGGTCCCCAGTCCGGCTCGTGCCCGGCCGCCACGTCCACCTCCGTGAACAGGATGCGGTCGTGCGCGAACGGTCCCTCCGGGCCCATGCGCTGCTCGCACACGACCCACTTGTGGCGCTCGAACCAGAAGAAGCGCGCCTTCATGGCACCCACCCACCAGGCGATGAAAGCCGGGTCGCCGACCACGTCGGCCACGTCGCGATCGGGATCGAGTGGGAACACGACCGTGAAGTGCGGCTCGGAGGGATAGCGCCGGACCGCCGTCGGCGTGCCCACGGTCTCGTAGAGGACGGCCCCGGCCCCCAGCCCCGGCACGGCCGCCGCGCTCGGGAGGTGCTCGTCGGCGAGCCAGGCGCGCAGCCGATCGCGGTGGTCCGGAATCGCGTCCAGCCGCACGATCAGGAAGCGCGTCATCGGGCGCCCGCCAGCGGCGGCGAAGCGATTCCGGCCCGGCGCACGAGCGCGGCGGCCCGCTCGCGGGCGTGCGCGAGAACGGTGTCCTCGTCAACGGTGCACACGCGCCCCTCCTCGTAGACGACACGCCCGCCGACGACGGTCATGCACACGTCGGTGCCGTGGGCGGCATAGACGAGCGTCGAGACCACGTCGTGCACTGGCTGCAGATGCGGCTTCTCCAGGTCCACGATCGCGACATCCGCCAGCCGCCCCACGTCGAGCATCCCCGCGTCGACGCCGAGCGCCCGGGCGCCCTCGCGCGTGGCCAGGTCCAGCGCCTCGGCCGCGCCCGACTCGGTCGGCGACAGGCTGGCCACCCGGTGCAGCAGGACGGTCAGCTTCATCTGCTCGAACATGTCCTGCCGGTGGCCGCAGGCCGATCCGTCGGTGCCCAGCGCCACGGTCGCCCCGCGCTCACGCAGCCGGCGGAGCGGCATCACGCCGTAGGGCATGTACTGGTTCGAGAGCGGGCAGTGGGTGACGGCGGTGGCCGTCGCGCCGATCAGCTCGATGTCGCCGTCGTCCAGCCAGGTGCAGTGCGCGAGGACGGCGTCGGGCCCGAGCAGGCCGTGCCCGTGGAGCCATTCGGCGGGCCGCTGGCCGTGCTGCGAGGCGAACAGGTCGGGGTCCTGGTGGGGCGCGCAGAAGTGCGTGTGCCACCCCGTGCCCCGCTCGCGCGCCAGCTCGACGGCGTCGCGGCAGAGCTGCTCGTCGGTGTAGACGATGTTGATGGGACCCGGCCAGACGGCGACGCGGTCGTCCGCGGGCCGGGCGTCCATGCACTCCCGCGTCAGCTCGAGCTCCTCGTCGGCGCCGTGGCGAAAGGCGTCCCCGGGCAGCCCCTGCCGCTCCGCCAGCTCCGTCCGCGGGCCGGCGATGCCGCGCGCGACCACGCCGCGCAGGCCCACGTCCTCGATCGCGGCCGCGACCTTCAGCGTGGTGGCGGCGTCGGCGCAGCCGTAGTGGTGGTCGAGCAGCGCCGTGGTGCCGGCGCGGACGGCCTCCACGGCGCCCAAGCGGACGGCCGCGAGCGTGTCCTCCGGGGTGATCGCTCCGGCGTAGGGCCACATCAGCCGGGCCAGCCAGGACCAGCCGTCCAGCCCCTCGCCGAGCCCGCGCGCCAGCGACTGGAAGAGGTGCGTGTGGCAGTCGATCAGGCCCGGCATGACCGCCTTGCCGGCGCAGTCGACGGTCCGCTCCGCGCGGCAGGTGACCGCTTCGGCCGGACCCACGGCCACGATCCGGTCACCGGCGATCGCCACGGACCCACCGGTGAGCACGGTGCGCTCGTCGTCGCACGTGACCACCGTCCCGCCCGCGAGCAGGAGGTCGCAGGTCGGCGGATTCATCAGAGCGGCCCTGAGGCCGCGATGCGCGTCATGGGGTCGACCACGTCGCCGTCGTCGTCGGCGGGGTCGCCGCGCAGCTCGTCGTACCAGCGCTGGGTGACCTCCGGATCCTTGCCCATCATCAGGTCGGTCCGGTTGCGCGAGACGACTGCCACCTCGTGCACGCGGTCGCGCCGCAGGTCCTGATAGCGCTCCAGAGCGTCGTCGATCCCGCGCTCCGCTTCCACCAGGCACCTGGTCAGCACCACGCTGTCCTCCATCGCCTGCGAGGCGCCCTGGCCGATTGTGGGCGTCGTCCCGTGCGCCGCGTCGCCTAGCAGCAGGACCCGGCCGCGGACGAACCGGTCGAGGTGCGCGACCTCGAAGATCGGCTGCCGCACCATCCGGGCCGGGTCGAAGCGCTCGATCAGCGTCCGCGCCGGCGGGCCCCACCCGGCGTAGAGAGAGGCCAGCTCGGCCCGCCACCCGTCCGGCTCCACCGGGTCGACCGGCACCGGAGCGTCGAAGAAGAAGTACACCTGCTTGTCGTTGACGGGCATGAGGCCCACGCGCCTGGAGTCGCCGACCGCGATCGTCATGCCGTCCGCGGAGTCGAGCTCGTCGTCCGGGTCGTCGATCAGCCCATTCCAGTTGACGTTGCCCGCGTACTCCGGCGGGTCGGGACGCCCCAGCAGGTGCGCGCGCACCACCGAGTTGATGCCGTCCGCGCCCACGACCAGGTCCCCGCTGGCCTCGGAGCCGTCGGCGAAGATGGCCGTGGCGGAGTCCGCGTCCTGCCGGACGTCGACGCAGTCCCGCTCCAGCCGCACGTGCTCCGGTCCGACGTGGTCGAACAGCACGCGCTGGAGGTCCGTGCGCGCCAGCGGCAGCGGCCGCTGCCGGGACAGCTCGACCATCCGGTCCAGCGGGATGTCGCGCAGGAGCTGACCGTCGGGCGAGCGGTAGCGCAGCCAGCGCATCTCCGGCGACAGCGGCTCGAGGTCGGGACCCACGCCGAAGTGGTGCATGATCCGCGCGCCGTTGGGCCACAGCGAGATGCCCGCTCCGATCGGCCGGATCTCGGGCGCGCGTTCGAAGAGCTCGAACTCGAACCCCGCATCCCGCAGAGCGAGTGCGGCGGTCAGGCCGCCGATGCCCCCTCCGACGATGACCACTTTGAGCCCGCTTGAGTGCACGGATCGGCGAGGCTACTAGCCTGTCGGACAGCCTGTCAAGGAGCGGTCAGTCCAGGTCCAGCGTGATGGCGCTGCGCGGGCGCGCCGGCCACTCGTGCGCCCGCAGGATGTCGATATACGCGGCGGCGCCGGGCGACCAGTCGCGCCGCGTGAACGCGCTGATCCGCCACACCGGCGGCCGGGTGAGCGTTCGCACGGCGCCGCGCAGCTCCAGCGGGACGTTGTCGCGAGGCACCAGCGCCACGCCCAGCCCGGCCGCGGCGAGCCGCGCGGCGGCGTCGACCTGGGAGGTCTCCACCGCGGGCCGGGGATGGAAGCCGGCGTGCTCGCAGGCGGCGGTCACGAGCTGGGAGAGCCCGATCCCCCGGTCGAACACCACCCAGCCGCGATCGGCCAGCGTGGAGAGATCGACCCGCCCGTCCCGGGTAGCCGGCTCACTGGAGGGCACGACCAGCACCAGCTCGTCCCAGGCGATCGGCTTGATCGGTCCCGACCACGTACGCGGTGGCACGCCGACCCCGAAGTCCACGAGCCCGCGCTCCACCCCCTCCTGGAGGTCGCCGTGCGCGAAGCCCGTGATGCGGGTCGACACGCCCGGGTGGAGCTGGTGCCAGCGCTGGAGCGACGGCAGCAGCGCGCCCGCCGCGAGCGAGGAGTAGGTGCCGAAGGACAGCGCTCCCGCCTCCAGGCGCAGCGAGGCCCGCGCCACGTTCACCGACCGCGTTGCGGCCGCGAGCGTGGCGCGCGCCTCGGGGAGCAGCGCCTCGCCGGCCTCGGTGGGCCGCACCCCGTGCGGCAGCCGCTCGAGCAGCGGACCGCCGACCGCCCGCTCCAGCGCGCGTATCTGCCGGCTCAGGGCGGGCTGCGGCACGGACAGGCGGCGCGCTCCCGCCGTCACGGACCCCGCGTCGACGACGGTCACCCAGTAGTGCAGCAGCCTTAGGTTGAGGAACTGCGAGCCCGCGGACGCCATATGTCGATAAGTGTATGGCGTCCGGTCGTGGCATGCACGGGTTGATTTAGGGCCGTTCGTCCTCTTAGGTTCAGCCGGTGGAAGCCTTCATCGACTGGGACTACCTCCACGACTGGCTCGGGCTCTTCCGCTGGCTGCA
>JAXDIH010000213.1:0-10400 GCA_034664105.1 Thermoleophilaceae bacterium | reverse complement strand
AGCCCGGCTCAAGGCGATCCCCCTATTCGCCGGTCTGAACCGCAAGGAGTGCCGCGCCCTGGCGCCGCGCGCCGACGAGGTGGACCTGGAGGAGGGACGCACGATGGTGCGGGAGGGCGAGTGGCCCTACGAGTTCTTCGCGATCGAGCAGGGGACCGCCGAGGTCAGGCGGGGCGACCAGCTCCTCGCGGAGCTCGGCCCCGGCGACTTCTTCGGCGAGATGGGGCTGGTGGGCGACACGCGCCGCAACGCGAGCGTGGTCGCGACCACGCCGGTTACGGTCGTGGTGATGACGGCGCAGGCGTTCCGGCAGACCGCGCGCGAGCTGCCCGAAGTGGCAGACAGGATCCGCGCCGCGATCGACGAGCGCTGCCGCCACCTCGAGCCCGCGAGCTAGGTGCGGTCGGCGTGGGGCGACGTGAGTGAGTTCGGCACCGGCGGTGTCTAACTCAACTTCACCGGCCTGGCGGACGACGAGGCGCCCACCGCGGGCGTGGACACGGCGTAGGCCGCCGCGCCTTCAGGGCGCCAGCTGGAACGGCGGGTAGCGGTCGGTCGTGAGGATGAACGCGTAGGCGACCACCCGGTTGTGCCAGCGGCCGACGCCGACCAGGTAGTCGAACAGGCCGCGCGGGTAGCGGCCGGTGAAGAGGATCGCGAACCAGGCGGCGATCACGACGAAGAACGCGCCGATGTAGAGCAAGAACAGGACGATGTAGTGCGGGATCGCGAGCAGCCACTTGACGAGCGGCAGCCAGCGGTTGAGGTCCTGCTTGGCGTCGGGGTAGGGCATGTCGAGGTGCACGGACTGGTGCTCGTCCGTGGAGGGATAGCGGTCGTCGAGCAGCGCGAAGTAGACGCCCACCCGGTTCATGAAGCGCAGCAGCTCCAGGTTCCAGTCGAACCACCAGCGCGGGTACTTCTCGCGGAACAGGATCAGGAGCAGGGGCGGGAGCACCAAGAGGCCGCCGCCACCGATCGCCACGGTCCCGGCGGTGTCGCCACCGTCGTACTGCGCGGTGTAGCCGGTGATGGTCGCGAGCACGATCAGGATCGGGATTACCGTGAAGACCCTGAAGGCGGTGGTGAGCCGGTTCAGCGACCGGTCGGGATAGTCAACCGAGAAGCTGAGGGGATGCGAGTCCATCGCCCGAGGCTACAGCGGAATCTCCCACAGGGGGAACCAGCGGGCGATGTCCTCCTCGAAGGGCAGCTCGGCTCCCACCTGTGCCTTCAGGCGCAGCTCGCGCTCTGAGTCGCGCGCGTTCTCGCCGGGCGCCGGGATGAAGGGGTAGTACCCGCCGCGCTTGAAGTTGTAGATGAAGTAGACCGGCCGGCCCTTGTCCTCGAATGGGAACACCGCGGCCAGTAGGCGGTCGCCGTAGCCGCTCTCCTGCAGCTGCGTGGAGATCGTGTTGAGCGCCACCACCAGGTCCTCGAAGTCCGGGTCGCGCAGGATCAGCCACCGATAGCCGTACTCGTCGGCGTGGGTCTCGACCTGGGTTCCGGTGTCAGCCGCCGTGCCGCGCAGCAGCTCCTCGGTCTCGGCGAGGATCGCCTCGAAGTCGGCGGTCTCGAGCGGCTGGAACACGATCCCGGCCGACCCCTTGTGCTTCAGGCCCAGCCCGGTGTCGAGCGTGACCTGCGCCGTCGTCATCGCGAACAGCCGGTCGGGCGCGGCGCCCTTGACCCGCTTGCCCCGCCCCCCCAGCAGCGCGTCGAGGAAGCCCACGCTGGCTTAGGCGGCGGCCTGGAGCTGGGTCTCGAGCTGCTGCAGGCGCTCGATGCGCTTCTCCATCGGGGGGTGCGTGGAGAAGAGCGTCTGAACCGCTCCGCGCACGCTGGTCGGCACGATGAAGAACGCGTTCAGGCGCTCCGCCTGGCGCAGGTCCTGGGTCGGCACGCGTTCCATGGCGCCGGAGATCTTCACCAGCGCCGAGGCCAGCGCGCTCGGGCGACCGGTGACGATCGCCGCCCCGCGGTCGGCCGCGAACTCGCGGTAGCGCGACAGGGCGAGCATCAGGAAGAAGGAAACGATGTAGACGATGAACGAGACCAGCAGCACGATCAGGATGCTCGGGTTGTCGTCGTCGTCCCCGCCGCCGCCGAAGAAGAGCCCGAACTGCAGGATGATCGCGGCGAGCGAGGCGAAGAAGCTGGCGATGGTCATGATCAGCACGTCCCGGTTCTTGACGTGGGACAGCTCGTGGGCCATGACCCCCTCGAGCTCGCTGGGGGAGAGCACCGACATGATCCCGGTGGTGGCGCACACGGTCGCGCTCTTCTGCGAGCGGCCGGTGGCGAAGGCGTTAGGCACGTGCGTGTCGGCCACGGCAATGCGCGGCTTCGGCAGGTCCGCCTGTATGCAGAGCCGCTCGATCATCGCGTGCAGCCCGGGCGCCTCCTGAGGCGAGACCTCCTTGGCGCCCATCGCCGACAGCGCCAGCTTGTCCGAGAAGAACAGCTGGCCGAAGCTGAGCGCGCCGATGATCACGACCATCAGCACGAGACCGGTCCCGGCCGCGAGCAGGGCGCCGATCAGCGCCACGTACAGCAGCCCGAGCAGGAACATCGTCAGCAGCATGCGGAACTGCAGACCGGGGTCCCTGGGGAAGATCGCTCGCTGCTGACGGGTTGCCATGCCCCTGAGTTTAGTGAGCCGTGCGCTGCACATGGACTTGCAGAAGGGGGAAAAGTGGAGCTTGGTGCGACGGGGTCGTGCTAGAGTGCCCGCGTCCCGAGCGCTGAATTTCCCTGCATAAGAGCGGGAAATCGGGGGACCCGGGGGCCCACCATGGGCCGGGGGCGAATGGCCGCCATGAGCGTGGCCTAGCGGCACCACCCGCGAGCCCGTCAGCTAACCCCGTAAGCGCACCGGCGGGACCGACGACCATGAAGAAGAGCTTCTGGCTCCCAATCGCCCTGGGCCTATGCGCCTATCTCGTGCTCCCGCTCCCGGGGCAGTCCGCGCCCCTGCCCGATCGCATCGAGAAGAAGCGCGAGGAGATCGCCGGCGCCAAGCAGAAGGAGGGCGTGCTCACCACGACGATCCAGGCGTTCTCCACGCGCATCGACGGCCTCGAAGGCGAGATCCAGGCCACGCAGGACCGCCTCGACCGCGCCCAGTCCAGCCTCGACCGCCAGAAGGACGAGCTGCTCCAGGTGCGCGACCGCCTCGAGGCCTCCCGCGACCGGCTCGGGCGCCTGCGCAGCGAGCTCGCCACCGCCCGGCGCCTGCTGGCGGCGCGCCTGGTCGAGATCTACAAGTCCGACACGCCCGACGCGCTGACCGTGGTGCTCGAAGCCGACGGCTTCGGCGACCTGCTCGAGCGCGCCGAGTTCCTGGAGCGCATCTCCGATCAGGACCGCGAGATCACGGACCGCGTGCGCGGGCTGCGCGACCAGGCCCAGAACCAGGCCGTCGCTCTGGCCAAGCTCGAAGAGCGCGAGCAGCTGGCGGCGGAGCGCATCCTGCGCGAGCGCGACCAGATCGCCTCCGCGCAGAACCAGCTGGTCTCCTCGCGCGACCAGCTGGCGTCGGCACGGGCCGACAAGCGCGGCGCTCTCGCGAGCGTGCGCTCGGAGAAGCACGACGCCTTGGAGGACCTCGCTTCGCTCGAAGCCGAGCAGGCGCGGGTGGCCGCGGCGCTGCAGGGAGCCCCGGCACCCGGTCCGATCAAGCAGGGCAGCGGTCAGCTGATCTGGCCGGCCAACGGCCCGGTCACGGGCGTCTTCGGCGAGGTCCGGCCCGGCCACCTGCACTCCGGCATCGACATCGCGATCCCCGAGGGCACGCCGCTTCGCGCCGCCGACTCGGGTCGCGTCGCGATCATGGGCTGGGTAGGCGGATACGGCAACTACACCTGCATTCAGCACACGGCCAGCATGTCCACGTGCTACGGCCATCAGTCCAGCTTCGCCACCTCCAATGGCGCCTCGGTCACCCAGGGCCAGGTGATCGGCTACAGCGGCAACACCGGTAACTCCACCGGTCCGCACCTCCACTTCGAGGTGCGCATCAACGGGTCGCCCGTCGACCCGATGGGCTACCTGTAGCCGATCAGCTACCTATAGGCCGATGAAACGAGCACTCACCGCGGTGGCGGTGGTCCTCGCCGTCGGCACCGCGGTCGGGATCGCGATCCTCTGGCCCGGCAGCACGCCGACCCGCCTCCAGGGCAGCCTGGCGGTCGACAGCACCAAGGCCGAGGTGGCCGAGGTCACGGAGACCACCTGCCCGGGGCTGGGCAATCAGCGCTGCCAGCTCGTGACTGCGCGCCTCACCAGCGGTCGCCAGGCGGGCAAGCGCGTGCAGCTGCAGCTGAGCGCCATCCAGGGCTTCGATCCCGACCTCGACCCGGGCGACGACATCCGCGTGACCAAGGCGCCGGAACCGCCCCCGGGGCAGGTCGCCGTGGCCGGGCCGGGCTACGCCTTCTACGACTTCCAGCGCGGCACCCCGATACTGGTGCTGGCGCTCGCCTTCACGGCCATCGTGCTGCTGTTCGCCGGGCTCCGCGGAGCGCTTTCGCTGGTCGGGCTGGGCTTCAGCCTCGCGCTGGTGCTCCTGTTCGTGGTGCCGGCGATCCTGGACGGCAAGCCGCCGCTCGCGGTGGCGATCGTCGGCTCGCTGGCGGTGGCCCTGATCACAATCCCGCTGGCCCACGGGCGCGGGCCGAAGACGCTCGCAGCCGTGCTCGGCACCGCGGCCAGCCTGCTGCTCACCGCGCTGCTCGCGCTGATCTTCACCAAGGCCGCCCACCTCACCGGGTTCTCCAGCGAGGAGGCGACCTTCCTCCAGATCGCGGGAGCCGACCTGTCGCTCGAGGGGCTGCTGCTCGCCGGCATGGTGATCGCGGCGCTGGGCGTGCTGGACGACGTCACGGTGAGCCAGGCCTCGACCGTGCTCGCCCTGCGCTCCGCCAACCCCACGCTCCGCTTCAGGCAGCTGTTCGCGGTGGCGCAGCGCGTCGGCCGCGACCACGTGAGCGCGACCGTGAACACGCTCGTGCTCGCCTACGTCGGCGCGTCGCTGCCGGTGCTGCTGATCTTCAGCTCCTCCGACCTCGGCCTCGGCGAAGCGCTCTCCACCGAGGTGGTGGCGAAGGAGGTGGTGGCCACGCTGGTCGGGTCGATCGGCCTGATCGCCGCCGTGCCGCTGACCACGGCGCTCGCGGCGCTGCTCGCGCTGGGTGAGGAGCCGGAGGCGCTAGCTGGGATCGAGCCGCACGCCCACTAGCGCTTGAAGCGCCCGAGCCGCTTGACGCCGCAGTTGCCGTTGGCGTCGCAGGCCGAGGCCACGAACACGTTCGCCTTGGTGCCGCGCAAGCGGAGGGCCTTGTGGAAGGGGCGCCGCTTGCCGCTCAGGGCCACGTCGAAGTTCTTGCCGCCGTCGCGCGATACGAGCAGGCCGTAGGTGACGTGGTTGGCCAGCTCGCGACCGGGCTCGGTGCGGTCCGTGACCTTCCTGGCGCTCACGCTCACGCGCTCGCCGCTGCGCCGCACCTTGCCGTTGGCCTTCGGAGCCGTGACGTCGTAGGCGCGCGCCAGGTCGGTCGCGCCCTTGCCGTCGACGATGCCCGCGCCGGTGTACTCGTTCCAGCCGGTGCCGACGGTCTGGCGCGCCGAGCGGATCAGCACCTCTGCGACCTGCTCGGAGGCGAGGCGGGGCTCGACCTGCCAGGTGAGCGCCGCGATCCCGGACACGATCGGCGCCGCGAAGCTGGTGCCCTGGCCGTACGCGAAGCGGGCGCCGGGCTGGGGGACGAGCCGCGACGGGCAGGTGCCGGGGGAGACGATGTCCCACTCGGTCTGGGGGAACGCGGGGAGCGTGGACAGCACGCCGGCGGTGCAGTCGTCGCTGGCGCCCGGGGCGGCGATGCTCACGAAGCGGTTGTGCGTGGAGAAGTCCGCCGGCTGGCCATCGGGCTTGGTGGCGCCCACCGACAGGCCGATCCCCGGCCGGCCGCGGTTGCCGCCGAGCACGGCGGCCGGGAACTGGAGCTGGTTGCCGGTCGTGCCGGTGTTGCCCGACGCCGCCACCGGCAGCACGTCGCTGAGGAACGCCAGCGCCAGCGCGCGAGCGAGCGTGGGCGTGTCCGAGCTCTGGCCGCCGGCCAGGCTCATGTTGAGGATGTCCGCGCCGCGGCGGATCGCGAAGTCGATGCCGCGCAGCAGCTCGCGCGTGGTGAAGTCGCCGTCCTTCGAGCCGCGGATGGCGAACACCTTGGTGTTGCCGGCTACGCCCTTGCCGCCGATGCCGTTGCCGTCAACCGCCGCGATCAGGCCGGTGACGAACGTTCCGTGGCCGACCGTGTCGGTCACGTCGTGGCCCTTGGTCGAGGTGTCGTACCTGACGATCGTGCGGCCGGCGAACTCGGGGTGCGTGATGTCCAGCCCGGTGTCCATGACGGCGATCGAGCGCCTCGACCCGCCGCCTGCCGCGAGCAGGGCGTCGCCGGCCTTGACGTCGTCGTAGAACCACGTGTACTTGATCCCGGTCAGCGGGTCGACGGTGTCGAGCGGGTCCGCGGCCACGTGCAGCGTGGCGTCGCGCTCCACGTACGACACCCGGGGGTCGCCGCCTAGCGCCCGCGCGAGCGCCGCGCCGTCGGGCGCGGTGGCGGCCAGGACTCCCATCGAGTCGAACGCCTCGGGGGCGGCGCCGAGCCGCTCGAGCAGGCTCGCCACCGCGGGCAGGTCGTCGTGCGTTCGGACTCCGACCAGCACCCGCACCGGCCCGCCGGCGGCGGCGATACGGGTCAGCTGGTCGGCCGACGCCGTCGAGGCCGTGGCGCCGCCTTGTTGCGGCAGCGGTAGGGACAGCACGGCGGACGGCAGCTCGCGCGCGAGCGCCTGGCGCATGCCCTGCTCCTCCAGGGGGCTCTGGGAGGCGCGCGCAGGCGCGGCCAGCAGCGGCGCCGCGCAGAGCAGGGTCGCGAGCACGGCTCTCCGCATCCGGGCCATCGTACTGGCTAGCCTGAGCCGGGCATGCAGCCGGAGATTCACCTTGGACCGCTCTCTCTGCAGACCTTCGGGATCGCGTTCGCGTTCGCGTTCCTCTGCTCCGGCGCGGTCTTCGCCCGGCGGCTGCGGGAGCTGGGCAAGCCGGCCGACTGGACCTACGAGGCGGTCTTTGCCGCGCTCATCGGCGGCCTGGTCGGGTCGAGGCTCGACTACATCATCCAGAACTGGGACCGGGTCTCCGGCGATGTCCTGGGCAACGTCTTCTCGGGCTCCGGGCTGGTCTTCTTCGGCGGGTTGATCGGCGGAGCCATCGGCGTGATCCTGTGGGCGCGCTGGCGCGGCTTCCTGGAGGCGAGGCTGTTCGACCTCGCGGCCCCCGGCCTCGCGGTCGGGTACGCGATAGGCCGCGTTGGCTGCCAGCTGTCGGGAGACGGCGACTATGGCGAGGCGACGGACCTTCCGTGGGGGATGGCCTATCCGGACGCCACCGTGCCCACCACCGACGACGTCCATCCCACGCCGGTGTTCGAAACGGTCGCGATGGGACTGATCGCCCTGGTGCTCTGGAACCTGCGCGACCGCTTCCCGCCCGGCCTGCTATTCGGCCTCTACCTCGTGCTGGCGGGACTCGAGCGACTGCTGATCGAGCTGATCCGGCGCAACGACGCTGTGGTGGCCGGGCTCACACAGGCGCAGCTGGTGAGCCTGGCGATGATCGCGCTGGGCGCGGCGCTGATCATGCGGTTGCGCGACGGGCCGGAGCCGAAGGCCGCCTGACCGACCCGAGCACGGCGGCGAGGCAGAGCGCCAGCGCCACCGACGCGCCGGCGGCAGTGCCCAGGTGGTGCGACGCGTAGATCCCGGCGACTCCGGCCGCGGCGGCCACGACTGCCCCCGCGACCATGGCCGCTCCCGGGCTCCGGGCGCGGCCCCGGACCGCCACCGCGGGCGCCACGAGCACGGCAAGCACCAGGAGGCTGCCCAGGCCCTGAACGGCCACCGCCAGCGCGGCGGCCAGCACGAACAGGAGCGCCATGCGCACGCGCGCGGGAGCGAGGCCGGCCGACGCCGCGCCGGACGGGTCGAACGCAACGGCCGTGAGCGGGCGGTGCAGCGCGAACAGCACCGCGCCGCCGAGCGCTGCGAGCACCGCGGAGGCGATGAGGTCCGAGTCGCTGACCCCGAGGGGGTCGCCGAACAGAAGCTCCTCGAGCCTGGCGGGCGCGTCCGGCGAGAGGGCCAGCAGTCCGCCGAGGCCGAACATCCCCGACACCACCACCGCGGTGGCCGTGTCCGAGCCGATCCGCTCGTCGCGCCCCGCCACGGCCACGAGCGCGGCTGCCAGCGCCACGCCCGCCCCGGCACCCAGCACCAGCGGCACGCCTGCCAGCGCCGCCAGCACCAGCCCCGGCAGGAGGCCGTGTGCCAGCGACTCGGCGGGGTAGCTGAGCCGGTAGCTGCCCACCCAGAACGACAGGGCGCCGCAGAAGCCTCCGAGCAGCACCACCTCGGCGATCGCGCGGCGGTCGATTCCGGACCGCCAGGGGTCGAGGATGACGTCGAGTGCGTCCATCAGTGCTCGTGGTGCTGGACAGCGATCGCGCGCAGCGGCTCGCCGTCGCCGCTGAGCACCACGATCTCGCTGCCGTAGGTCTGCTCCAGCACCTCGCGGCCAAGGACTTCCGCGGGCGGCCCGAAGGCCACCTGGCGCCGGTTGATGCAGAGCACGAGGTCGAAGCCGCGCGCGCTCTCCACGTCGTGGGTGGACACCAGCAGGGTCCGTCCCTCGTCGCGCAGCTCTGAGAAGAGGGCCGTGATCGAGGCGGCGCTGGCCGGGTCGATCCCGCCGAGCGGCTCGTCCAGCAGCAGAACGGGGGAGGCGGCCACGAGGGCGCGGGCGATCGACACCCGCTGGCGTTGGCCGCCGGACAGCTCCCCGAAGCGTGTGTTCGCCTGCGCGCCCAGCCCGACCCGCTCGAGCGCCTCGAGCGCGGCCTCCCTGTCGGAGCGGCGGGCCGGAAGCCACCAGCGGCCGCTTCCGAGCGCGCCCATCAGCGCGACGTCGAGCGCGCTCACTGGGAAGTCCAGCCGGGCCCGCTCGGTCTGCGCGACGTAGGCCGGGCGCGCGGCCACGTCCACCGAGCCGGCGATCGGCTCGAGGTCGCCGGTGAGGGCCCGGAAGAGCGTGGTCTTGCCGCCGCCGTTGGGGCCCAGCACGCAGACCGTGGTGCCGGCCCCGGCCTCGAACTCCACCTCCGTCAGTACCGGCTCGGAGCCGTACCCCACGGACAGGCCGTGCGCCGCGACGGTGCTCATCGCCCGGCCCTCAGCAGGGCGGCCGCCGCGTACCCGCCGGCGCCCGCCACCGCCACCGCCGGGCCGGGCGGCACGTCCAGCCACAGCGAGAGATACAGGCCGGCCGCGCCCTGGAGCGCCGCGACGCCGATCCCGATGGCGATGAGCGTCCTCACGCTGCCCGCGAACAGCCGGGCGATTGCGGCGGGCACGACGAACACGGCGGTCGTGAGGAGCGCGCCGACCGCGGGCAGCGCCGCCACGACGGCGAACGCGACGAGAGCCAGGAGTGCGAGATCCGTGCGCTCCGCCGGCACGCCGAGGGATGGAGCGCCGCCGGGGTCGAAGGCCACCGCGGTCCAGGCCCGGCCGAGCAGCACCACGCCGAGCGCCGCAAGCGCGGCCGCCGCGGCCGAGAAGACGAGGTCCGCCCCACCGAGGCCGATCGCGGTGCCAAACAGCAGGCGGTCGACCGACGAGCTGGACTCGAACACGTCGCTGGCCAGGATCACGCCGCCGCCGAGGGCGGCCACGAGCAGCAGGCCGGTGGCGGCGTCGCCGGGGTCCCGGCCGGCGCGGCCCGCGCGCTCGACTCCGCCCGCGTACCCGAGGGCCAGGCCCAGGGCGGCCACGCGCGGGCTGAAGGAGGCCGCCTGGGCGACCACGGACCCGGGGAACGTGGCGGTCCCCGCGGCGTGGGCGAAGAAGGCGATCCTGCGCAGCACCACGAACGCGCCGAGAAGCCCGCCGGTCAGCGCGAGCAGGGACAGCTCGAACAGCGCGATCCGTGTGCTCCGCAGCTCCAGCAGGTCTGCCGGGTTGGGTAGGGAGGCGAACTCCACGGGGCGAAGCGTAAATGAGATTCATTCTCGATTGCGAAAATGGGCTAAACCTTCCCGTGGGAGCTGCCGAAGAAGACGTGGGGCACTACGTCCAGTGAGAGCTTCCAGGGCATACATCGCCGGCTTTGGCACCACCAGCGTTCTGGTGGGTGCGACCCTTCTCCTGTTCCTCGTGGTGAGCGCCCTCGTGGCATTCAAGGCCTGGCCCGGGTCCGGCATCACCGACGCCGTCGGCAACCTCGTGGTTGACGACTCCCGGCCCTCGCTCACCGTCGACGGTCCCACCCAGGTCGCGCT
>JAXDIH010000169.1:0-5945 GCA_034664105.1 Thermoleophilaceae bacterium | reverse complement strand
GGGCCGATCCTGGCGCCGGGCGCCGACGGCATGGTCGTCACGCCCCTGGCGCCGCACGGCGGGTCGTGCCCGCCGCTGGTCGCCGGGACCGGCAGTCGCGTGGCGCTTGCCGTCCAGGAGGGCCACGGAGGCGTCCGCTACGAGATCGACGGGCGCCCAGCAGCGGCCGAGAGGCCCGGGTTGACGGTCAGCACGCGGGCGGACTACGCGACGCTCGTCCGGCTGGCCGACGAGGAGTCGCGGCTCACGGGCCTGCGCCGCCGCGGGCTCGTCGTGGACAGCCCGCGAGTGCTCGTCCGCGAGGCCCGCCTGCCGGACCTCAAGCCGCCGGGGGTTCCGCCTTCTCCCTGAGCCGCGTCCGGCCGCGCGCCGCGCGGACGGCCCGGGTCAGGGTGTCGGTGTCATACGCGCCCTGGTGGCGCCGCCCGTTGATGAAGAAGCTGGGAGTACCCGCCACGCCGCTCGAGTCCGCGCTGCCCACGTCCTCGGCCACCCGCTCGGCGTGCTGGCGGCGGCGCAGCTCCTTCCAGAAGCGCTCCCCGTCGAGCCCGAGCTCCTCCGCGTAGCGCCTCAGGTCGGGCCCGCTCAGCTCCTCCTGGCTGGCGAGCAGCTTGTCGTGCATCCTCCAGAAGTCGCCCTGCGCGCCCGCCGCCTCAGCTGCCTCGGCGGCCATCTGGGCGTTGGGATGGACGTCGTTGAGCGGGAGGTGGCGCCAGACGTAGCGCAGCTCGTCGCCGAACTCGTCGAGCAGCTCGCGGATGACCACCTCGGCCTGCCCGCAGTAGGGGCACTCGTAGTCCCCATACTCGACCAGCGTCACCGGGGCGGCGTCCGGTCCGCGCACATGATCGCGCTCCGGCTCGACGTCCTCGGAGAGGTCGAGCAGCTCGTCCGTCGTGCCGAGCAGCTGGCGGGCGCGCACCTCCGCGGGGATCCGGCGGATCACCCGGAACACCAGCCAGCTCAGCAGCGTCGAGGCGATCGCCGCTCCCAGCACCCCGAGCTTCGCCTCCTCGAGCGCACGGCCGTGGAACGCGAGGCTCGCGATCAGCAGCGACACCGTGAACCCGATGCCGGCCACGGCGCCGCCGCCGAGGATCACGGGCCAGCTCAGCGAACGGCGTACGCCGGTGGCCCACGATTGCGACGCCACCCAGGTGGCGCAGACGATCCCGACGGGCTTGCCGATCACGTAGCCGAACAGGATCCCCAGGGTGATCGGCGAGCTGGCGGCGTCCTCGAGCAGCTGCCCATCGACGTGGATGCCCGCGTTCGCGAGAGCGAAGAGGGGGACGATGAAGAAGCTCGTCCATGGATGGAGGCGGTACTGGAGGCGCTCGTTCGCGGAGATCGCGGAGGTCACGCCGAGCTGGGCCGAGCGGGCGAGCTCGGGGGTGGGCTGCTCGCGGAAGGAGCGGGCCAGCTCGGTCGCGCGCTCCAGGTCCGTGCGGGCGGGCGGGTAGGCGGTGGTGGCCAGTCCCACCGCCAGGCCCGCGATCAACGGGTCGACGCCCGACTCGTGGAGCGCGACCCACATGGCCACCCCGAGCACGACGGCGGTCGGCGGGCGCCAGGCGATCGGCGCGTAGCGCAGGGCCAGCGTGGCGCCGAACAGGCCGAGCGCCACGGCCAGCGCGACCACGTCCACACGATCCGTGTAGACCGTGGCGATCACGAGCAGCGCCACCAGATCGTCGATCACGACGATCGTGAGCAGGCGGACGCGCAGCCGGGTGGCTCCGGGGGCGACCAGCGCGAGGACGCCGAGCGCGAACGCCGTGTCGGTGGACATGGCGGCGCCCCACCCGTGCGCGCCGGGCCCGCCGGCGTTGAAGGCCAGGTAGATCAGCACCGGTACGGTCATCCCGCCGACCGCCGCCGCCATCGGCAGCGTGATGCGGCTTCGCTCCCGCAGCGCGCCGACGTCGAACTCGCGCCTCGCCTCCAGCCCGACGACCAGGAAGAAGAACGTCATCAGGCCCTCGTTGACCCAGTGGCGCAGGTCCATCGAGATGCCCTCGCTGCCGATCTGGATCGAGAGCTTCGTGGTCCAGAACGACTCGTAGGAGTCCGACCAGGGCGAGTTGGCCCACAGCAGCGCGGCCACGGTCGCGCCAAGTAGGGCCACAGCACCGGCGGACTCCGTGCTGAGGAAGTCGCGCACCGGGGCCGCGACGTTCCGGGCCCATGCCGTGCGCTCGCTGAATGGCCGCGTCAGCGCGACTGAAGGCATGGCCGCACGGTACCCGGGCATCGGGCGCACACATGCTCCAGCCCAACGTCACCGATGGCGTCCACCGCATCGAGGACGCCTATACGAACTGGTACCTGATCGAGCAGGACGGCGCCCTGACGGTGGTCGACGCCGGCGTGCCGACCTCCTGGCGCTCGTTCCACTCAGCCCTGGCTGCGCTCGGGCGGACTCCGGCGGACGTGGCGGCAGTGGTGCTCACGCACGCGCACTTCGACCATCTCGGGTTCGCGGAGCGCGCCCGTGCCGAGCTCAACGTCCCGGTCTACGTGCACGAGAACGACGTGCCGCTTACGAGACTGCCGCGCCGCTACGCGTTCGAGCGCAGGCGCTCGTACTACTTCACCACCCAGGTTCGGGCGTTCCCCGTGGTGGCCTCGCTGCTGCGCAACCGTGCCTGGTGGCCCGCTCCGGTGGCGCAGGTGGTGCGCTACACGGGCGGCACCCTGCCCGTGCCGGGGTCGCCCGAGGTCGTGTTCACCCCGGGCCACACGCTCGGCCACTGCGCGCTGCACCTGCGCGATCGCGGCGTGCTGCTGGCCGGTGACGCGATCGTGACGTTCGACCCGTACACCGCCCGGCGCGGCCCTCGCCTCGTGGCCAGAGCCGCGACGGCCGACACCGAGCGCAACCTCGCTACGCTCGACGCGCTGGTCGAAACCGGCGCCCAGACCGTGCTGACAGGCCACGGCGAGCCGTGGACGAAAGGCATCGAGGCGGCCGTCGACGAGGCGCGCATAGCGGGCGCCGCTTGAAGTGGTTGTCTGCGCAACTAATCCCTATGCTCAGTAGGTCTTGTCTTTCAGATCGCTGTCGCCATTCAGACCTCTGCGCCGCAGGCGCACCTCGCCACCAGACGACTCGGCTCACGCCGCGGTGCGCCGGCTGGCCGCTGCCCGCTTCATCTCGCTGGCGGGCACCGACGCCACCGCCGTGGCGATCGGGTTCGCGCTCTACGAGCAGACCCACTCCGCGCGGCTGCTGTCGTTCTCGTTCGCTCTGACGATCGGCGGCGCGGCGGTGCTGTCTCCGTTCGCCGGGCGTGCCGGTGACCTGTTCGACCGGCGCCGGCTGATGATCGGCGCCGAGCTGGCGGCCGGGACGGTGTTCCTGACGCTGGCCCTGATCCACACGCCGGCCGCGCTGCTCGCGCTCGGCTTCCTCGCCGCGGCGACCGGGACCGTGTTCGGTCCCGCCTCCGGCGCGGCCATCGCGCACGTGGCCGGTGAGCGCCACATGGCCTGGGCGAACGGCGTGATCTCCACCGGCGCCAACGTCGGCAAGACGGCCGGACGGCTGGCCGCCGGAATCCTGATCACCGTGGTGAGCGCCGCCGGCGTGTTCCTGCTCAACGCGCTCACGTGTGTCTTGTCCGCATTGCTGATCCGCTCGGTGCGCCGGGCCTTCAAGGCGCCCTTGACCGAGCCCGCGCCCGAGGACCGCGAGCGGCCTGCTCCGGTGCCTGTCGGCGGCGTGCGCTTCGTCCTCTCCAATCCGACGGTGAAGCTGGTGCTCGCCTCGGCCTGTGTGTCCACCTTCGCCACCGCTTTCTCGATGACGGCCGAGGTGCCGCTCGTATTCGAGCTGGGCGTGGGCGCCATCGGCCTCGGCGCGCTCACCGCGTGCTGGGGCGGCGGCATGGTGCTCGGCTCCTGGGTCGCCGGGCGCGTCCTGCACCGCGGCAACGAGGCCACCGGCGTGCTGGTCGGCCGGCTGGTGATGGCAGCCGGCGTTGGGCTGATCGCCGTCTCGGGTTCGCTCTGGCCGATGCTCACCTGCTACCTGCTCGGCGGCGCCGGCGGAGGGTTCATGGGCGTGGCCGCGCAGTCGCTGGTGATGCGCAACACGCCGGACTCGCTGCGGGCCCGCACGCTCGGCGCGATCGAGACCTGCCGCAACGTGGCCTTCGGGCTCGGCGTCCTTGGCGCCGGCACGCTGGTCGGGCTGATGGGCGCGCGGCCCGTCTACGCGCTGGTCGGCATGGTGATGACGCTCGGCACGATTCCGGTCGCCACACTCGTGTTCCGGCTCGGCGGCCTGCGCCCGCTCAGGGCCGTGCCGGCCTAGCGGATCACCGGCGCGGCAGCGTCGCCAGCGCGTCCTCGCGGGCCTCTTGGGCCCGGCGGCGGGCGTCGCGGGCACGGGCCAGGTCGGCGTCGTCGCGGCCGGCGAGGTTGATCTCCACGAGCGACGCGGCGGCGACCGTCGCGGCCTCGGCGATCAGTACGCCGGCCAGGGCGTCGCCGCGGACCGCCGGTTCGCTGAGGGCGGTCACCCGGGCCGCCAGCGTGGCGGTCTCCGCCGCGGCCTCGGCGATCGCGAGCGGCGCCTGGCTGGCCTCGCCGAGGGCGGCCGCGAGGAGCTGCGGGCGATCGGGATGCTCCTGGGGCAGGCGCAGGACCTCGAGCACGCCCGCGTAGGAGGACAGGTCCTGGTCCGCCAGCTCCAGCGCACGCTCGCGCAGCTCGCGCGCCCGCTGCGGGGCGGGCACCCCGTTCCCATCGGCGTGGGCTTCGCCTGCGCGCGCGAGCTCGATGCCGGCGGACATCTGCAGCAGGGCAGCGGCCAGGGCACCCGCCACAGCCGCGGACGATCCGCCTCCGGGGGCGGGGTCGGTGGAGGCCACAACGTCGAGGAGCCGCGCGAGCGGCTGGTCTGCGAGCCCGGCCATCGCGGCCGATGGTACGCCTGCTTGCCGAGCCGCGACCTGCCCGGTAGGGTCCTGCTGAACAAATTCGTTCAAGCAGGAGATGCGCATGCTGGCGACTGCCCCGGACCGCCTGTCGGACGAGCAGGTCGAGCGGTTCCACCGCGACGGCTTCGTGATCATCGAGGAGGGCTTTCTTAGCGACCGCACCATCGAGGTGCTGCGTGAGCGCTTCGACCGCCTCTTCGACGGCGACTACGCCACCGGGATCCAGCCCGACGAGGTGAACTGGAAGCGGGGGCGGGACGCCGAGAACCTGACCCGCCAGATCTGCAACGGCTGGCGTGCCGACGACCAGGTTGCCGCGCAGGTCCTGAGCGAGCGCACCGGCCGCATCGCCGCGCAGCTGATGGGTTACGGCGGCGCGCGCATCCTGCAGGACAACTGCCTCTGGAAGCCGCCCGGCGCGCGCTCGCTGGGCATGCACCAGGACGGGTCGTACGCCGACTACCTCGTGCCCGCCGAGATGATCACGTGCTGGGTGGCGCTGGACGACACCCACGCCGAGGGCGGCACGATCGAGTACGCGCGCGGCTCGCACCAGTGGCCGAAGGTGCCGCCGGACCGCGGCAGCTTCCACGCGCCCGAGGACTGGTTGGCGCCGGTGAAGGCCGCCGCCCCCGAGGGCGTCGAGCCGGAGCTGGTGCCGGTCGTGGTCAAGGCCGGCGGCTGCTCGTTCCACCACTCGCTCACGTTCCACGGCTCGGGGCCCAACGAGGCCACCCGCGACCGTCGCGCGCTGGTGTCCCACCTGGTGCCGGTGCAGACCCGCTTCCACCCGACCAACGTGGACCAGACCTACTCGCGCTATCGCCGCCGCGGCGACCTCTCGCTGGACGAGTCGTTCTTCCCGGTGCTGTGGGACGAGACCGGCGGGCGCAGCGCGTGGCTCGCCGAGCTGCCGGACTTGGGCTAGTTGGCCTGCCCCAGCCGCTCGTAGCGCCCGCCGTGGAACAGCAGCGGCGTGCCGGGGTGGTGGCGCGCGTA
>JAXDIH010000123.1:0-6293 GCA_034664105.1 Thermoleophilaceae bacterium | reverse complement strand
AGGAGACCTTCGCGGGCGTGGCCGACATCCTCGGCGTGGTCTTCATGGCGATCGGGGTGTTCTGGACGATCCAGGCGCTCATGGAACGAGAGCTCAACCCGCTCTGGTGGGTGGGCCTGATCACCGGAATCGCCATGGTCGTCCTCGGCTTCTGGACCGCCGGCCAGTTCTTCATCGAGAAGGCTTACGTGCTGCTGGTGTTCGCCGGGATCTGGGCTCTCTTCCACGGCATCACCGACCTGATCAAGGCCTTCCAGATCCGGCGGGCAGCCAAGCTGCTCGAGGACCTGCCCTAGAGCGCGACGATCGCGTCGATCTCGACGTCCGCGCCCTTCGGCAGCGAGGCCACTCCGATGGCCACCCGTGCGGGCGGCTCCGGTCCCTCGAAGAACGACGCGTACACCTCGTTCACGCGCGCGAAGTCGTTCATGTCGGTGAGGTAGACGGTGCATCGCACCGCGTCGGCGAGCGACCCGCCGGCCGCCTCGCAGACCGCGGCGAGGTTCTCGAGACAGCGGCGCGCCTGCCCGTCCACGTCCTCCTTCACGATCTCACCGGTCGATGGGTCGAGCGGGATCTGGCCGGAGCAGAACAGCAGGCTGCCGGTGCGCATCGCCTGGGAATAGGGACCGATCGCCGCGGGGGCGCCGTCTGTGGAAACCGCCTGTCTGAGTGCCATGGCGGGCAGCCTACGCGCTAGGCTCTGTCGTGGACCGTGCTAGGCGGGGAGGTAGCGGTGCCCTGTCACCTGCAATCCGCTCTAGCAGGGCTGAATTCCCGTTCGAGGGGCTTCGGCTCTCGGGGCCAGTACGCCGAGCTGAGGCGTCGATGGCCGGGTCCCGCGCGGCGAGCGCTCGCGAACCAGGTCAGATCCGGGAGGAAGCAGCCTTAAGCGATACCGCTCGTGCGCCGCGGGCAAGCCTGGCCGGAGCCGAAGTTCGGCGGGCACGCCCGAGGACCAGCTTCGAGACCGGGTGCACGGTCCACTTTTTTTCTCGCCATGAGCCACGCCGACCTGATTCGCCAGCTCACCGGGATGTGGAACGCCGGCGATCTCGAGGGCGTATCCGACCTCTATACGGAGGACGCCGAGATTCGCACTGGCCCTCACTGGCCGGAGCAGGCGACCTACCGCGGGCACGACGCCATCCGTGCGACCAGCGAGGAGTGGGCCTCGCTGTGGGACAAGCTGCAGGTGGAGGTCGACAGCCTGGAGGAGTACGGCGACAAGGTGGTCGCGATCGGCGCTTGGAGGATGCGCGGGGTCGCAAGCGGGATCGGCGGCGAGATGCCGATCTTCATCCTGTTCACCATCCGGGATGGGAAGATCGCTGTCCTTGAGTGGTTCGCCGACCGCGACACAGCCGTCGCCGCCGCCCGCGACGCCTGACCTCGACACGCTGAGGTCGGTCGAGCGGCGGGTGCTGTGGCTCGCCACGGCGATCGTCCACCACGCCAACCGCGTCCGCGAGAACCGCTCCGGCGTGAAGGTCGGCGGCCACCAGGCCTCGAGCGCGTCGATGGTCAGCCTGATGACCGCGCTCTGGTTCTCCGAGCTGCGCGCCGAGGACCGGGTGTCGGTCAAGCCGCACGCCTCCCCGGTGCTGCACGCGATCAACTACCTGCTCGGCCGACTCGACCGCGAATCGCTGAAGACGCTGCGCGCCTTCGGCGGACTTCAGAGCTACCCCAGCCGCACCAAGGACCCAGATCCGGTCGACTACTCCACCGGCTCGGTCGGCATCGGGGCCACGGCGCCGATCTGGAGCGCCTTCGCTCGGCGCTACCTGGAGACCCACCGGCTCGGCGCGCCCCCGATGGGACGCCAGATCGCGCTGGTCGGAGACGCCGAGCTGGACGAGGGCGCCGTCTGGGAGGCGGTGGCCGACCCGAGCGTCGCGAAGCTCGGCGAGGTGCTGTGGGTCGTCGACCTCAACCGCCAGTCGCTCGACCGCGTGGTGCCCGACATCGCCTTCGACCGCTGGGCCCACATGTTCGAGGCGGCGGGCTGGCAGACGATCACGGTGAAGTACGGCAGCCGGCTGGAGGAGCTGTTCGAGCGACCCGGCGGCCGCGAGCTGCGCAGGCGCATCGACGGCATGCCCAACGAGGAGTACCAGCGGCTGCTGCGGGCGGGGCCGGATGAGCTGCGCGAGCGCGTGCCCGGGCGTGGTCGCAAGCTCGCCAAATTGGTCGGCGAGCTGGCGGACGACGAGCTGCGGGCCGCCCTGCGCGACCTCGGCGGGCACGACCCCGGCAAGCTGATCGAGGCGTACCGGGCCGTGGACCACGACCGCCCCACGGTCGTGTTCGCCTACACGATCAAGGGCTGGTCGCTGCCGGTCGAGGGCCACCCGGAGAACCACTCGGCGCTGCTCACGCGCGACCAGATGCTCGAGCTGGCGACCGTCCTGGGCGCCGACTCGGACGAGCCCTGGGCAGCGTTCGAGCCGGGGTCTCCCGAGGGGGAGCTGTGCGCCGCGGCCGCGGTAGCGCTCGCGCGCGAGGAGCCGGAGCCGGTGGCCCCGCCGCCGGTGCCGGCCGCGCTGGGGCGCACGCACCGCAGCCAGGAGTCCACCCAGCAGGCCTTCGGCCGCTTCTTCGTCGACCTGGTGCGCGAGGCGCCCGAGGTCGCCGAGCGCGTGGTCACGGTCAGCCCCGACGTGGCCAGCTCGACCAACCTGGGCGGCTGGCTCAACAAGGTCGGGGTCTGGTCCGTGGGCGATCGGCGCGACTGGTTCGCCGACGACCCGCAGACCCTGGTGCACTGGCACGAGTCCACGGTCGGCAGGCACTTCGAGCTGGGCATCGCCGAGACCAACCTGGTCGGCCTGCTGGGCGAGCTGGGCGCCACCTGGAGCCGCTACGGGCAGCCGCTGCTGCCGATCGGCACGATCTACGACCCCTTCGTGGGCCGCGCGCTCGAGCCCTGGTCGTTCGGTGTGTACGCGGGGGGCCAGTCGATCCTCGTGGGCACGCCCAGCGGGGTGTCGCTGGCGCCCGAGGGCGGGGCGCACCAGTCGATCGTCACGCCCTCGATCGGCATCGGCCAGCCGGGCTGCACGGCCTGGGAGCCCGCGTTCGGGCAGGACCTCGAGTGGACGCTGCTGCACGCCCTCGGACGGCTGGGGCGACCCGACGGCGAGAGCGCGTACTTCCGCCTCTCCACGCGGCCGATCGACCAGTCTCTCGCTGGCACTCCGCCTCGGGAGCTCGTGCTGGCCGGCGGCTATCCGCTGCGCCGGGCGCGCGGCAGGCCACGGGTGACGCTCGTGGGCATGGGGGCTGTGCTCCCGGAGGTGCTGCGCGCGGCGGACGAGCTGGGCGACGACGTCGACGTGATCTGCCTCACCAGCGCCGATCTGCTGTTCCGCGCGCTGCGCGCCCGCGCGGGCTTCGGAGACAGCTCACCGGCAATCCTGGACGAGCTGTTCGGTGCCGATCGGGCCGCCCCACTGGTGACCGTGCTGGACGGAGACCCGCACGCGCTGGCCTTCCTGGGCGCCGTCAACGCGACTCCGCTGACGCCTCTGGGAGTGACCCGCTTCGGCCAGTCCGGGGACCTCGCCGAGGTCTACGAGCACCACGAGATCGACGCCGAGGCGATCGTGGGCGCGGCACTGGACCTGTCGGCCTGAGGCACGGCTAGCATGGGTCGCTCGATGCTCTCCCTCTACCGCCGCCACCGCCCCAAGACCTTTGACGAGGTGGTCGGTCAGGAGCACATCGTCCGCACGCTGCGCAACGCGATCGAGCTGGACAAGGTGCACCACGCCTACCTGTTCGTGGGCTCGCGGGGCACAGGCAAGACCTCGATGGCCAAGCTGCTGGCCTGCGCGCTCAACGCCACCGGCGGACCGAAAGCTGACTTCGACCCTGACGATTCCGCCTCCAAGGCGATCCTCGCCGGCGCGTCGCTGGACGTGGTCGAGATGGACGCCGCCTCGAACAACTCCGTGGACGACATCCGCGAGCTGCGCGAGAACGTGGCGCTCGCCCCGATGCAGGGCGGGTACCGCGTCTACATCCTCGACGAGGCCCACATGCTGTCGAGCGCGGCCTGGAACGCCTTCTTGAAGACGCTCGAGGAGCCCCCCGCGCACGTGGTGTTCGTGCTCGCCACCACGGAGGCGCACAAGGTTCCCGCCACGATCGTCGACCGCTGCCACCGCTTCGACTTCCAGCGCCCCTCGCTGGAGCAGATCGCCGGGGTGCTGCGGCGCGTGGCGACCGAGGACGAGATCGAGCTGCCCGACCCGGCGGTCGGCATGCTGGCCCGCTCCGCCACCGGCAGCTTCCGCGACGCGCTCGGCACGCTGGAGCAGCTGGTCACCTACGGCGGCAAGCAGGTGCAGCTCGACGACGTGCGCGACATCCTCGGGGTGGCCGACGCCGAGCTGGTGCTCGACACCACCGAGGCGCTCGCCGAGCGCGACCCGCGCAACGCGCTGTTGGCCGTGCAGCGGCTGTCGGACTCCGGCCGCGACTTCACCCAGTTCATGCGCGACCTGTCGGCCCACCTGCGCCACCTGTTCGTGGTGCAGACGCTGGGCGAGGTGCCTGACTCGTTCTCGGTCACTGCCGAGCACACGGACCGCTTGGCGAGCCAGGCGGAGCGCTTCTCGCAGGGAGAGATCCTGCGCGCGATCGACTTCCTGGCGGCGGCGATTGCCGCGGTGAAGGACGGCTCGGAGCCGCGCATCCAGCTGGAGATGGCGCTGCTCAAGGGCACGCAGCCGCAGGCCGACCTGTCGCTCCAGGCGCTGATGTTCCGCATCGAGCAGCTCGAGGCGCGGCTGGGCGCGGGGGCGGAGCAGCCGGCCCCGGCCCGGCAACCGAGCGCCCCGGCCCGCGAGAGCGCCGAGCCGCCCGCTCCCACGCCGGCGCCCGCTCGCTCGGCGGCCGGCGGGCCGGTGGCGGCGGTCGCGACGGAGCCGGACCCGCAGTCGGAGGCGGAGCCCGTGCCGGTGGGCGCCGTGGAGCTGGACCAGCTGCAGGCGATCTGGCCAGCGGTGGCCGAGGCGGTCACCGAGGAGAACGGGATGCTGGGCGCGGCGCTCGGCGCGGCGCGGCCGATGGCGATCGAGGCGGACCGGCTCACGGTCGCGTTCCCGCCCGACGCGGCCTTCGTGAAGAAGAAGGCCGAGGCCAACCGGGAGCTGGTGCAGCGCGTACTGCGCGGCCTTACTGGGCACACGCTCGCGGTGGCCTACGAGCTACGCGAGGAAGCCCTGCCGCCCGCGCCAGAGCTGCTCGGCGAGGAGGAGCTGATCGAGCGCCTGCGAGCGGAGTTCGCCGCAGAGGAAGTCTTCGAGCAAGAGGAGCAGTAGCCGATGGGGCAGCCGAACATGAACGCGATGCTCAAGCAGGTCCAGAAGATGCAGGCCGACATGGCCAAGGCTCAGGAGGACCTCAAGAACGAGGTTGTGGAGGCCAGCGCCGGCGGCGGCATGGTGACCGTGAAGGTCAGCGGTGACCTGGAGGTGCGCGAGGTGCGCATCGACCCGCAGGCCGTCGACCCCGACGATGTCGAGCTGCTGCAGGACATGGTCACGGCGGCGATGAACGAGGCGATCCGCTCCGCCCAGGAGCTGGCCGCCTCGAAGATGAACGCTGCCGCCGGCGGCCTCGCCGGCCCGGGCGGGCTCGGCGGACTCGGCCTACCCGGGTTCTAGTCTTACCGCCCTGTTCGCAGCACCGGTCAACCGCCTGATCACGGAGCTCGCGCGCCTACCCGGCATCGGGCAGCGCACGGCGCAGCGGCTCGCATTCCACATCCTGAGCATCTCGGAGGAGGAGGCGCTGGCCCTGGCCGACGCCATCCGCGAGGTCAAGGAGACCGTCGGCCAGTGCGAGGTCTGCTTCAACCTCGCCACCGAGGCCACCTGCCGCATCTGCCAGGACGAGCGGCGCGAGGCGGCCACGATCTGCGTGGTCGAGCAGCCCAGCGACGTGATCCCGATCGAACGGTCGGGGGAGTTCCACGGCCGCTACCACGTGCTGGGCGGGGCGCTGTCGCCGATCGACGGCGTGGATCCGGAGGACCTGCACATCGGCGAGCTGCTCGGTCGGGTGTCGAACGGAGCTGGGATCAGCGAGGTGGTGATCGCCACCAACGCGACCACCACCGGCGAGGCCACGGCCCTCTACCTGGCCGACGCCCTGCGCGAGCGAGCCCCCGCGCTCGTGGTCACGCGGCTCGCGAGCGGTCTCCCGGTGGGCTCGGACCTCGAGTACGCCGACGAGATCACGCTGGGGCGGGCACTGCGGGGTCGCCAGGCGCTGTAGCCTGC
>JAXDIH010000119.1:0-26192 GCA_034664105.1 Thermoleophilaceae bacterium | reverse complement strand
GGGCCCGGGCGTGAGCCCCCGGTCTAGACGCCGGCCGCCCGTCGGGCCGAGGCGTGCGCGCCGTCCTCGAGCTGCTGGTCGGGCAGCGGCTCCAGCTCGATTCCCAGGGCCAGCTCGATCAGCCGATCCGCCAGCCAGATGTTCTTGGGGAGGAGGGGCCCGTGCAGGTAGGTGCCGACGACGTTGTCGCGGTGCACGCCCTCGAAGCCGTCCCGGTCGTTGTTGCCGTGCCCGGACAGCACGCGCCCGAGCGGCCGCTCGCCGGCGCCGAGGTAGGTCCGGCCGCCGTGGTTCTCGAAGCCCGCGATCACCCGCGGCCCTGTGCCCAGGTCGGCCTCGATGGCGCAGTTGCCGATCAGCCGCGGGCCCGGCTCGCGCACCGTGTGCAGGTCCACGAGGCCCACGCCCGGCAGCTGCTCGTCGCCCAGCTGGTACGAGTGGCCGAGCAGCTGGTAGCCGCCGCACACGGCCAGCACCACCGCGCCGCGCCCGGCGGCCGCGTGCAGCGCGTCGCGCTTGGTGGCGACCATGTCGTGGGCCACCGCCACCTGGTCGCGGTCCTGGCCGCCGCCCATGTAGAAGAGGTCGTGCGCGTCCGGGTCGAGCGGCTCGCCCAGGCTGGCCGCGGCGTGGTCGAACCCGAGCCCGCGCCACTCGCAGCGGGCGCGCAGCACGGCGATGTTGCCGCGGTCGGCATAGATGTTCATCAGCTCGGGGTAGAGCGAGCAGACCCTCAGCGTCGGCATACGACCACCTTGCTGCCCACGTGGTCGGCGGTCGGCGGGATCTCGCGGTGCTCGACGACGACCAGCCCGTGCTCGGCAGCCTCGCGCTCTACCTGGCCCACCGCCAGCGAGTCGAGCAGCTGGGTGTGGCGCTCCTCGTCGAGCTCCCCGCGGGGCGACACGCGCTGGCGCAGGCGCTCCACCGCCACGCCGCCGGGCTCGGGCCGTACGTCGAGCGGCAGGCTGGAGTAGACCCAGCCGTCGCGCTCGCCGACGTCGGGCACCGGCAGTGCCGCGTCGTCGGGCGCCACGCTCTCCTCCAGCTCCGCCAGCGCGGTTGCGAAGTGGCCGCCCACCGTCAGGCTCGCGGCAGCGGCGCCGATGACCGCGGAGCGCCCAGCCGGCCCGCCCAAGATCTGGAGGAACTGCATGGGGGCGATCGCCAGCGCGAAGCGGGCGTCGAGCGCCAGCTCGCGCGCGTCCGCCACCAGGCAGGTCACCTCGAGCCCGCGAGCAGCGGCCCGCTCGGCCAGCTCGTCAAGCAGCTCGGGCTCGCGGTCCACGGCGGTGACCTCGTGCCCGCGCGCGGCCAGGTCGAGCGCCACGCGGCCGGTGCCCGCTCCCAGGTCGAGCACCGGTCCCCCGGCGCGCGCCGCGAGCTCGCGCCAGAGCGGCAGGTCCGCGGCGTAGGCGCCGCACTCCACGTCGTGCCAGACGACCGCGTCGTTCACTCCGACCACCGCCTGGCGAGCCCGCGCCGCGACAGCAGGTCGCGCAGCTCCAGCAGGGCGGTGTAGGTGGGCAGCGCGTACAGGCGCTCGCCGGCGGCGCTCACCACCGCCGCGTCCAGCGAGCGCTCCAGGTCGCGCTCCACGACCAGCTCGGCGTCGATCCCCGCGTACTTCAGGCGCAGCGCCATCTCCTCGGCGCGCGTACCCGAGCAGGTCGCCCGGCGCACGCGGCCGGCGAGCACCTCGAAGTCCGCGTCCCAGATCCAGGAGACGTCGCGTCCGTCGGCGATGCGGTCGTTCAGGGCGAGCCAGAGATCGACGCGGCCGTCCTCCAGCGTGAGCGTGCGCAGCACCTCGTTGGCGCCTGCCGGGTTCTTGACCAGCAGGATCGAGACCTGCCCGCCGTCCATCGGGATCGTCTCCACGCGGCCGAAGCTGCCGCTGAAGTCCTCGAGTGCCTCGCCCACGGTGGCGAGCGGGACGCCCAGCTCCAAGGCCGTCGCCGCGGCGCCCACGGCGTTGTAGACGTTGTAGAGGCCGGGGAGGGGGAGGCGCACGTTCAGCTCCCCCTGCGGCGTGCGCAGCCGCACCCGCGAGCCGGTCATCCCGTCCAGCTCCACCCGGGTCGCGGCCACCTGCGGCGTGGGGCGCTCGCGGCCGCAGTTGGGACAGCGGTAGCGGCCCATGTGACCGAGGTAGATCGCCTCGTACACGTAGGCGTGGCCGCAGTTGCGGCAGTGCTTCGAGTCCGCGGCGTGCTGCATGCCGGGCAGTGCCTGCGAGTCGTCCTCGACGCCGAAGTAGGTCACGCCCTGGCGACCGCGGCCGAGGTCCGCGACCAGCGGGTCGTCGGCGTTGAGCACGAAGCGGGCGCCGCCGTCCAGGCGCTCCACCAGCTCAGCCCAGCGGTCGGCCAGCAGCTCGAGCTCGCCGTAGCGGTCGAGCTGGTCGCGGAACAGGTTGGAGAGCAGCAGCAGGCGCGGGTGGACCTGGTCGGCGACGCTCGGCAGCCAGGCCTCGTCCACCTCGAACAGGCCGAGCTGGCCGGCGCCGCCGTCCGCGTCGAGCAGCGCGGTCGCCACGCCCCAGGCCATGTTCGACCCGGCCCGGTTGTGCACGAGCGGCCGGCCCGCCCGCTCGAGGCAGGCGGCCAACATCGCCGACGTGGTGGTCTTGCCGTTGGTGGCGGATACGAGCAGCGAGCCCTCGTCCAGGTCGCGCGCCATGCGCCCCAGCGCCTGTGGCGAGAGCCGCAGCAGCAGCCGGCCGGGCGCGGTCGTGCCGCCGGTGCGGCCGAGGCGCCGGCTGGTGGCCCGGACGACCCGGGCGATCAGGCGGGCGAGGCGATACATCAGACCGGAACGATGACGCGCAGGACGCGCTGCTCCACGCGCATCGTGGCGGGAGTGGCGCCGATCGGGTCGCCGTCGCCGTAGATCTCGAACGGCCGGTCCGAGGCCACCTCGATCACGGCGCCGCGCAGGAACTGTGCGTCGGGCGAGTCGACATGAGCGGCCTTGAAGGTCTGAAAGACCCCGCGCAGGAAGGAGAGCTTGGAGGTGTCCTTCGAGATCAGCACGTCGAGCATGCCGTCGTCCAGCTCGGCCTGGGGCAGGACGATCATCCCGCCGCCGTAGGCCTTCGAGTTCCCGACCGCCACCGAGTAGCCGGTCACGTCGTGGCGCTCGCCGTCGACGGTGACGGTGAACGCCGCCGGCTTCCAGGCGGCGAGCGCGCGCAGGGCCGCGTACAGGTAGACCGCGTTGCCCCTGACCAGCTTGGCCTCGTTGGCGATCCGGTTGGCTTCGGAGTCGAAGCCGAAGCTGGCGATGCCCACGAACATCGTTCCGTCGACACTGGCCACGTCGATCGGCTTCTCGGTGCCCTGGACGGCCAGCTCCGCGGCCGCGGTGGGGTCGGTGGGGATCCCGAGCACGCGAGCGAGGTCGTTGCCGCGCCCGCACGGGATCAGTGCCAGCGCGGCGTTGGTGCCCTTGAGCGCCCCGGCCAGCGGGCGCACCAGTCCGTCGCCGCTGAGGGCCGCAACCGTCTCGCCCTGGTCGACGGCGCGCGCGGCCTCCTCTGCCGCGTGCTCTGAGCTGCGGGTGATCACGGTCCGGTGAGGCGCGCCGAGGCGGTCCAGCGCCTCGTGGACGGCCGGAAGCGCCTTCAGGGCCTTGCCCCCGGCGGACGCCGGGTTGACGAGAAGCGCGAAGCGGCGGCTCAACTGTCTGCCACTGCCGCCCGAGCGCGTTCCGCGGCAGCCGCGCCGCGGGCCTCACCGCGCAGGTGAGCCTGCGTGTCGACTCTCTGCACCCGCGCCTGCTCGAGCAGCTCGTCCCCGATCAGGCGGTGGGCGTGGGGTCGGTGGAGGTCGTCTGGATCCAGCACCAGCAGGACATCCTGCTGGACGGTGTGCCACTGCTCGTCCGTGACCCGCTCCGACGCGACCAGCAGCATTCCGGGGCGGTGCAGCCAGTGCAGCTCGAACAGCCCGAGCCGGTATGCGAACAGGCGGTCGCCGTCGGAGAAGAGGAAGTTGAGCCCGCTGAAGGGGGAGCGCTCGACCGTGGTCGCGATCGCCTTGCGCAGCGAGCCGATCGGGTCGCCGGCGTCGTAGATCGTCATGAGGAAGTTGAAGAAGGCCTCTGAGTCGGTGTCGCCGCGCGGGGCGGTGACGCTCGGGTGCTCCAGCAGGCGCGGGTAGCGGAGGATCGTGCCGTTGTGACCGAAGGAGTAGCTCCCGAGGCAGAACGGATGCGTGTTGTCGAGCGAGAGCCCGCCCATCGTGGCGCGGCGAACGTGCACGTTGAAGATGCGGCCCTTCAGCTCGGTGGCCTCGACGAAGCTGTCGTCGGCGAAGGCGGCCTCCGGGAAGCGGACGAGTCGAGGATCGAGACCGTCGGCGCGTTCGTAGACGGCCATTCCCCACCCGGAGTCGTGCTCCTCGGATTGACGGATCAGGGGATTTTCCGCCTCGATCAGCTCGTGCCGGATCGAGGCCGGCTCCGCCGCTACGCAGCCGAACACGCGGCACATGACACGACCAACCTTACCGGGAGCAAGGGGGGCGAATCCGCGCCCGCCCGCGCTTCGCCTCACATGGAGCTCGCGGTTCGGGAGCCGAGGCGGATCTGGTGGGCGCGGCCGCGCAAGCTGTGCGCTCTCGAGCGGCCGGGTGGAGGGGGGCGCAACCACCGCGTCGAGCGGCGCGCGGCGGAGATCGAGTACCTGCGCGGCCGGGGGGTGCGGATCGTCGTGTCCGTGATGCGGTCGCGGCACAACCTGGCGGCGTACGAGGCGGCGGGCCTGGACTGGCACCACGTGCCGGTGCGCAAGCCCGAGGACGGGGCGCAGGCCCTGGAGGAGCTGCTGCCGCTGCTGCGCTACGAGCTGAGGTCGGCGGGCGCGGTGGCGCTGCACGGGGACAGCTACACGGACTTCGTGGCCGCGGTGTGCGCGGCGCACGTTCACGAGGTGCGCGGGGTCGACCCGGTCGAGGGTTTGACGCGGGCGGCTCGTGCCGGCCTGACGGTGACACCGGAGGCCTGCGCGCTGGTGGGCGTGGACGTGGGGGAGATGGAGGCGCTGATGCGAGTGGCCTGAGGGCGGCCGGCGCTCAGGCGCGGCGCGTCAGCAGCTCGGCGAGTGTCTCGGCCGTCGCCACCGGCTGCGGCTCGAAGCCGTTCAGCGCCTCGCGGTCGGTTCCGTCGCTGAACACCAGCGCCGCGTCCAGGTCCGCCGCTGCCGCCGCGGCGAGGTCTGAGCCGACTCGGTCGCCGACCACCAGCGTGGAGCCCTCTCCGAGCCTGTCGAGCGCCGTCAGGAACAGCTGCGGCTCGGGCTTGCCGACGATCTCCGCCTTCTGGCCGGAGCCGTATTCCACCGCGGCAAGGATCGAGCCCGTGCCCGGCCACAGGCCGTCCGGCTGGGGGTAGGTGGGGTCGCGGGCGGTCGCCAGCAGGTCGGCCCCGCGCAGCACCGCCTGGATCGCGCAGCGCAGGTCGTCGTAGACGAGATCCGTGGTGCCGGCCACGACGACCACCTCCGCGCGGGAGGCGAGGTCGGTCGCGTTCATCACCTTCAGGCCGGCGTCGCCCACGTGCTTGAACATCGGCGACGTGCCGATCACGAACGCGGTGCGCCCGGAGTGGTGCTCCGCCAGTACGTGCTGCATCGCCCCGCCGACCGTCACGACGTCTCGCAGCGACGCTCGGATGCCGATCTTCCACAGCTGCGCGACCAGGTCCTCGCCGGACTCGAACGCGTTGTTGGTCGCGAACGCCACCCGCTTGCCGGCCGTGCGCAGCTCCTCGAGGGCGTCCACCACGCCAGGCGTCGGCTCGCCCCCCACCCATACGCAGCCGTCCAGGTCGAGGATGAACTGGTCGTAGCGAGCGGCGAGGGGGGTCAGCGGCACCGCGCTAGCCTACGCGCCCGTGTTCCGGCCACTCGCGCTCCTCCTCTGCGCCCTCGCGCTCGTCCTGACCGCCTGCGGCGGCAGCGACGACGCCGCGCAGCCGGCCACCACCGCGAAGGACACCAGCGCCGGCCAGGACGACGGGGGCGCCGCGGCCGGCACCGCCGGCGGGTGCCAGAAGGTCGCGCAGCCGCAGGCCAAGCCCGACGGCGGCGCCAAGCCATCGTCCAAGGCGCTCGACGCGCGGGCGACCTACGACGTCGTGCTCGAGACCAGCTGCGGCGACATCACGATCCGCCTCGATCAGAAGACCTCGCCGAGGACGGCGGCCTCCTTCGTCTCGCTCGCCAAGTCCGGCTTCTTCGACGGCACGGTCTTCCACCGGATCGTGCCGGGCTTCGTGATCCAGGGCGGCGACCCGACCGCCACCGGCACCGGCGGCCCCGGCTACTCGACGCGGGACGTGCCCCCGCGGAACGCCGCCTACACGAAGGGCGTCGTCGCGATGGCCAAGGCCGGCGCCGAGCCGCCCGGAACGGCGGGCAGCCAGTTCTACGTCGTGACCGCGCCGGACGCCGGCCTGCCGCCCGAGTACGCCCTGCTCGGCAAGGTCGTGAAGGGGCAGAGGAGCGTGGACGCGATCGGCAAGCTCGGCGATCCCAACAGCGGCGAGCTCGGCACGCCGCTCCAGCCCGTGGTCGTCGACCGGGCGACCGTGCGCGAGAGCTGAGCGCCGCCACCGCTCACCGTGCACCGGAGCTGAGCGGCGCCGCCGCTCAGCGCTTCCCGGCGGCTGGAGTACACCGGTCGTACTCGGGAACCTGTCGCTAGATTCGATCGCATGGCAGAGCCGATTGAGGTAACCGACGCGGACTTCGAGCAGCGGGTGCTGGAGCGCTCCGCCGAGGTCCCGGTCCTGGTGGACTTCTGGGCGGACTGGTGCCAGCCGTGCCACATGCTCGCGCCGGTGATCGAGCGGGCGGTCGACGCGCATCCGGGCAAGGTCGAGCTGGCCAAGCTGGACACCGATGCCAACCAGTCGACCGCGGCGCGCTACGGCGTCCGCGGGCTGCCGACCGTGAAGGCCTTCGTCAACGGCGAGGTCGTCGACGAGTTCACCGGCGCCCAACCGCCGGCGGTGGTCGAGCGCTTCGTCGACAACCTGGTGCCGTCGGAGGCCGACGAGCTGGTGGGTGGGGGGGACGAGGAGTCCCTGCGCCGCGCGCTGGAGGTCGACCCCAACCACGCCGTCGCGCGCCGCGAGCTGGCGCGTCAGCTGTTGCGCCGGGGCGAGATCGACGAAGCGCTCTCCCTGCTGGAGGGCGTCGCCGGCGACTTCGTGGCGGAGGGGCTGGCCGCGCGCGCCCGTCTGGCCGACGACGAGGAGCTGGCGCCCGCCTTCGAGGCGTGGGACCGCGGCGACTCCGGCACCGCCCTGGAGATCCTCGCGGCCGCCCTGGACGACCCGGAGCGCCGCGACGACATCCGCCGCGTGATGGTCGCGATCTTCACCGAGCTCGGCACAGAGGACCCGCTGGCGCGGGAGTACCGGCGCCGGCTCTCCGCGGCCCTGTACTGATGACATCCGGGGGCTCGCGCCCCGGCCCCCCGCGCGCACCTGGCCGGCCGTACAGGGCTCAGCGGGGCTCGCGCCCCCGGCCCCCCGCGGGCACCTGGCCGGCCGTGGAGGGCTCAGCCGGGCTCGCGCCGCGCGTCTAGGGCCCGGCTGCTCGCGCCGCGCGCATGCGTGCCTGCCGGCGTCTGCCGATCAGGACGAGCACGCCGATCACGAGCACCACGGCGAGGAAGCCGAAGAAGATGCCGGGGCCGGTTCCGACGCCGCCGAACGGCAGCGCGATCAGCTGCACCAGGCCGAAGCCGACCAGCAGCAGCAGGAGCACCAGCCCGATCAGCAGCAGGATGCCCCGCACCCGGGCCACCATGCCCGCGCTGGCCGGCGGGATCAGCAGGCCCATCATCCGCAGCATGAACAGCTGGCGACCGGAGGGCGCCTGCTGCCCGAGCTTCTCCATCGCCTCCTTGAGGTCATCCGGCCGGCGCTCGGCGAGGGCCATCGAGGCCTTCATCATCTGCCGCAGCGCCGGGCGCTCCTGCGGGTGGCAGCCGGCCAGGGCCTCGTTGAAGTACTTGCGAGCGGCGTCGACGTCGTAGCGCTCCGCGGCGCGGGCGCCGAGGATCGCCTTGGCCGCCACGCGGTGCTTCGACTCGCTCTGAAGCTGGTCGTCGCTACGGCTCTCGAGCTGCGGGATCGCGGCCAGGGCGCCCACCTGCATCTGCATCTTGACCTGCTTCTGCTTCGCCACGGCGACCAGTCTCGCAGACCGTTCTGGGTTTGCGGCCCGCGCCAGGATGGGTACACGCGGCGCCATGACGATCGCGATCCTCGTTGGTGTCTGCATCCTGCTGCTGATCCTGGGCTTCCTCGTACCCAGGCTGTCGAGGGGCCCGCAGCGTGGCGTCGACCGCACGCTCGGCGTCGGGCAGCGGGCCGGGGGCAAGGCGCCGGGGATTCTCGGCCGCCTGTTGTCGAAATCGTTTGGGACGTCGCGCCGCGCGACCAACAAGAGCGCCGCCACGGGCCGGCGCGCTCGCGGCAAGCTGCCGCTCTAGGCGCCGGCCTGCGCTAGACCTCGAGCAGCGTGATCACGCGGCGCGCGAGGAGCGGGCTGCCGTCGACTCGGACCCGGCGCGCGGCGACGTTCGCGCCCGCACTCCACGCGGCCCACGCCGCGGTCAGTCGCGCTCGTGCTCCGGCGGCTCCTCCGAGCCGCCCGGGTGGGCCTCCAGCTCGACCGTGTGGCCCGATTCCTCACGCGGGGTGGGTTCCTCGGGTTCGTCGGCCACCGCGCCCAGCTGGAACGGCTGCGTGGGCTCGGGGTCGTCCGCGAGCGGCTCCTCGTGATCGCCCGTCAGCGGCTCCTCGTGATCGCCGGTCAGCGCGACGGTCTCGGGGCCGTCCGTAGGCTCGACGGGCTCCGCGGCCGCGCCGACCTGCTCTGGCAGCGTGAGGCGGTCCATCGCGTCGTCGGCGGTGCCGAGCACCTCGTCCGCGAGCTGGCGGATGTCCTCTATCAGCCGCTGGCGCTCGTCCCAGAGCGCGCGCGTGTCGACGATCACCTGCTCGGCGTAGACGTCGGCGTCGTGCCTGAGGATCTCCGCCTCGCGCTCGGCGCGCTGGACGCGCGCATCGGCCTGCCCGCGCGAGCGCGCGGTGATGTCGTCAGCCGTCTCGTGCGCGCGCTGGAGGATGCCCGCCGTCTCCTCGCCGAGCTCGTCGAGCGCCTTCTGAACCACGCCCTCGCGCGTCTGGCGCGATTCCAGGTCCTCGACCAGCGCGAGCAGCTCGGCGATGAACTGGTCGACCGCGTGACGGTCGTAACCGCGCATCACCAGCGGGAAGGTCGCGTCGCGCAGGCGATCAGAGGCGCTGTCCGAGCGCGTGAAGCGCTGGGTCGAGGTGTCGTCCGTATGTGGATCCGCTGCCATGCCGGCAGTATGCCCGCCGGATCGGGCGGCTGCACCCGCCACCGGGTGGGCGACCCCCGAGATTCGGCTCTAGGGCTGCCTTTTCAGGCCGTCATCGAACCAGGTTTACGTAACATCGATTATCGAGCGTTGGCCTTGGGAAGCGGGTCTGACGCTCTCCGGCCGCCCGGCCGCGCCGTGGTCCAGGCCACGGGCGTTCCGGTCCAGCAGCGCATACGCGCAGGCGTCTCAGCAGCCGCACGCCGAGGAATCCGATCGTCACGGACGTGCCATCGTCAGGTACAGGCACGCGTCCTCGAGCAGCAGCATCTCGAGCAGGCGATCCTGTCTGGCCCCACGAGATCGCGAAGCCGAGCCACCGCTCCGCCCATGGCGCGACCCCCGCTTCACACGTTGCAAGGAAACTTGCAGCCGACCCCAGGGACGTCCCGCACAGCTCAGCGCCGCCGTGCGGCCGCTGGCGCGTGCGAAGACGGCGGCCGGCTGAGCGGGAAGTCGGTCACGAACACCTCAGCCGTCCTCCGCGCGCAGCCCGGGCACGTCGAGGCTCGGGTCGTCCGGCGTCAGCCCGGGCGCGTAGTCGCGCACCCAGAACGTGCCGTCCTCGAACATCTCGTTGATCTCGGGAGCACGCATCGTGCTCACGATCAGCACTCGCACCGGCTCGTCGGTCTCGTTGTCGAGCCTGTGAGCGCCCTCGCGTCCGGCCGGGCACGCGACCACGTCGCCGGGCTGGAGCGTGCGCACGTTGCGCTGCGCGTCGCTCAGCGTCGGCCGGCCGGCCACCACGACCAGCAGCTCCTCGTTCGCGTAGTGGGCGTGCAGCGGTGACGAGGCGGCTCCGGGCGGCAGCTCGAACAGCGACGCGCCGAGGTCGCGCGACCCCGCCTGGCGACCGAGGCGCGCCCGGCGCCAGCGGAAGGGCGCGTCGTCGCGCTCCGCGTCCCACTCCGGCTCGAACAGGTTGGGCATGGCCCCTGGAAGGCTACGCTGCCGCTCCGTGAGCGGAATCGCCGACCGGCCACTGACCGAGCAGGACCTCGAGCCCGACCCGCTGGCCCTGTTCGGACGCTGGTTCGAGGAGGCGCAGGCTCGCGGCGCGTTCGAGCCGGACGCCGTGGCGCTGGCCACCGCCACGCCCGACGGTCGGCCGTCGGCGCGCATGGTCCTGAGCAAGGGGTTCGACGACAGCGGCATCGTGTTCTTCACGAACTACGGCAGTCGCAAGGCCGGCGAGCTCGAGGCCAACCCGCACGCCGCGCTGCTGTTCCACTGGCCCGAGCTGGGTCGTCAGGTGCGCGTCGAGGGGCCGGTGAGCCGGGTGCCCCGCGCCGAGACCGAGGCCTACGCGCACGGCCGCTCGCGCCTGAGCCAGCTCAGTGCGCTGGCCTCGCCCCAGAGCAGTCCCGTGCCCGATCGCGAGTCGCTCGAGCGGCGCGTGGCCGAGCTCGACCGCGAGCATTCCGGCGCCGAGCTGCCGGTGCGCGAGGACTGGGGCGGCTACCGGCTCGCGCCGGAGGCCTGGGAGTTCTGGCAGCACCGCCCGAACCGGCTGCACGATCGCTTCCGCTACCTGCCCGAGGGCGAGAGCTGGCGGATCGAGCGCCTCGGGCCCTAGCCGTCACCGAAGGGCTGGATCGGCATGCCGTGGTCGCGCTCGCGCATGCCCAGCTCGTACGCCGCCGCGCCGGCGACCACGAGCTCGCCTGAGCCCTCGACCTGCAGCCGCATGTCGGCGATCGAGCAGTTGACGGTGTTGTGCTCGCTCCCGTCGGGGTCCGCGTAGACCCAGCCGACGAAGTCCTTGCGCGGCGCCGCCACGCTGCCGCGCACGCGCACTGCCTTGCCCGTGAGGAGGAAGTCGCAGCGGTCCGGGCCCTCGCTCACCTCGACCTTCCGACCGGGGCCGCCCAGGGCGTGCCGGCGGCCGCCCAGCGACAGCGCTCCGCCGGCCACCCAGGGTGTCGTCACGCGGCCGAGCTTGACCTTGCCGAGCGCGGCGTCGATCCAGTCGCCGCTCTCGGTCAGGCCGTGCAGCCAGATCCAGCGCTCGGCGTGCTGGGCGCCCCAGTTGTGGCCGACCATGCCGCGCCACCCGTCGACCGAGATCGTCCGCCCATCCACGCGCAGCGAGCCGTCGAAGCGAGCGGCCGGCACGGGACTGAGCAGCTTCGTGCGCGGCAGCGGCGCGCGGTACATCCAAGCGCGCGGCAGGTGCAGCAGCGGTGGCTCGGAGCCGGCGAAGCGCAGGTCCCACTCGGCGCCGTCGATGGCCCCGGCCGCCGCGCCGGAGCGCATCGAGGCCTCCCCCACCCTGATCCAGTCGCCGCCGCCCGCGCCCGGCGCCGGCGTGGTCTCCTTGTGCGCGCGCGGGCCCTCCGCCGAGCCGTCGAACAGCGTCACCCAGAGCGAGCCGTTCGGCAGCGCGCCCGCCCGCTTGTGCACCGTGTAGCGGATCCACACGGCCAGCGGCTGGTCCGGGTGGCACGCCTTGACGTAGAAGCTCTCGTAGTGCCCCTTCTCGACGGGCACCGCGGGAAAGCGCGCCTCGGTGGGGTCCGGTGCGGCCACGGGCGGGCAGAGCGTACCCGGGTGCTAGAACCCCGGGATGCCCGAGTCACCAGTCATGGTCATCACAGGCGCCAGCACCGGGATCGGTGCCGCCACCGCACGGCGCGCCGTGGAGTTCGACTACCGCGTGGTGCTCGCCGCCCGCTCCGAGGACAAGCTGCAGGCGCTGGCGGAGGAGCTCGGCGGCGACGAGCACGCGATCGCCGCGCGCTGCGACGTGACCAGCTGGGAGGAGCAGCAGCAGCTGGTCGCCACCGCGCTGGAGCGCTTCGGCCGGCTCGACGTCTTCTTCGCGAACGCCGGCTTCGGCGCCAAGCGGGGCTTCCTGGAGGAGACGCCCGAGCAGTGGAAGTCGATGATCGACACGAACGTGCTCGGCGCCGCGCTGTCGATTCGCGCCTGCCTCCCCCATCTGCTCGAGCGGAACTCGGGTCACGTGCTGCTGACCAGCTCGGTCGCCGGCCGCCGCGTGCTGCCCGGCTCGCTCTACTCGTGCACCAAGCACGCGGTCACCGCCATGGGCGAGGCGCTGCGCCAGGAGATCCACGAGTCCGACATCAAGGTCACCGTGATCGAGCCCGGCATGACCGACACCCCGTTCTTCGACAACCGCCCCACCGGTGCGCTGGAGGCGGACGACATCGCCCGCGCCGTGCTGTTCGCGCTCACCCAGCCGCCGCACGTGGACGTGAACGAGATCCTGGTGCGGCCGGTGCACCAGCCCGGCTAGCTCGCACAGGGCCTCACCGGTATAAGGTCGCTGCGTGAGGGTGGCGCCGCGGCACCTGGTGGTAGTCGTCTTGGCTGCCTACCTCGGTTTCGCGCTGGTGGTGGCCGGCGCCACGCCCCCTTGGGAATCGGTTGACGAGGCCGCGCACGTCCACAACGTCGAGGCCCTCGTCGAGGGGCACTGGTACCGGATACGTCCCGGCTCCGGCACGGAGCCGCACCAGGCGCCGCTGTATTACCTGACGCTGGCCGGATGGCAGCGACTGATCGCGCTCGAGGCTCGCGAGCCCGCGCCCACGCCCGGGTGCCGCTTCTTCTTCGACCCCTGCCACAACCAGTTCGCTCACGACGTCGCGCACGACGGTGTCGACCAACGGTTCGTCTTCCTGTTGCGCCTACCGGGGGTCGCGCTCGGATTGGCGGCCGTGGTGCTCACGGGTCTTGCCGCTCGGCGCATCAGCCGGGATCCGTGGACTCCCGTGGTCGCCATGGCCATCGTCGCGCTGTTTCCGCGCTTCCTGTTCCTGTCGGGGGTGGTCAACAACGACAACCTCGCCAACGCGCTGGCCGCGGCCGCCACGTTGCTCGCGTTGATCGCCGTCACCGGGGGCCGCCTTGACTCGGCGCGGCACCGACTCGTCCCGATCGGCCTGGGAGTCGTCGTCGGGGCGCTTCTGCTGGCCAAGATGACGGCGCTGGCGCTTGCCCCGGGGATGCTGCTGGCCGCCTATCTGTCGGGCACGGAACGGCGAGACGGATTGCGCCGAGTCGGGATCGTCGCCGCGGTGGGGCTGCTGGTCAGCGGCGCCTGGCTCGTCTTCAACCAGATCGAGTACGGGGATCCACTCGCGCTCCGCGCCACCAGGCGGTACCTCGTCGAGGACCAGAGCGAGCTGTTCTTCGCCACGGCGCCGACGCTGAAGGTGCTGTTCGTCGAGAACCCCAAGGAGTTCTACAAGGCCTTCTGGTACGAGTCGGGCTGGGGCTTCCTCTGGGCCTGGTGGGCGTACGTCCCGTTCTGGCTGCTTACGGCTGTGGGGCTGGCCGGGCTGTTCGGCCGCCGGCTCGGGCGAGCCCTGCCCGTCCTGGCCGCGATGGTCGTGGTGCCGATCGCCCTGTACTGGGCGCTTTCGCTCGACACGCCCACGGCGTCACCGCGCTTGGCCCTGATCGCGGTGCCGGCGCTCGCGTGCCTGATCGCGGTCGGCTTCGAGCGTCTACCCCTACCGGTGGCGGCCCGCTTCCTGCTACCCGCCCTCGGTGCGGTCGGGATCATGATCGCGATTCGCCAAGACGTCGTCGGCCTGCCCGGCAACCGACCCCTGCCACACGGCCACGCCGAGCAGCGTCCACGCCAGGACCTTGCCCGGCTGCTCGATGTACTCGGCCATCACCATCAGCACGAGAAAGCCGACCACCCCCGCCAGGGCGGCCGTTCCGATCGGGCGGCGGGACGGGTCGAGCCGCACGAGCCTGATCGCGGTTCCGAGCAGGATGCCGCCGAGTCCACCCAGGAACAGCAGCCCGCCCAGCGGGCCCTGCTCCTGGAGGATCTTCAGGTAGCTGTTGTCGGTGTACTTGCCTCGTCGCCCCTCCACCGTGGCTCGTCCGAGCGTCCCGATGCCGGTACCCAGGGGCTCGTCGGTGACCGTCTCCAGCGTGTGCTGCCAGCGGTCGAAGCGCGTGGTCACCGAGTAGTCCGCGAACGGCCTGGCCAGCCCCGCGGCTCGCCATTCGGTGCTTGGGGTGACCTCGCTGGCGATCAGGGTCGCGGCGTACTCGCCGCCCGACACGAGCACGACGAGCGCGACCGCGTACGCGCCTAGGCGCCGGCGCGACCCCTTGTTCCACAGCACCAGCACCGCCATCAGCACGGCGCCCGCTGCCACCGCCACGAGCGTCGTCCGCACGAACGAGGCGATGATGCCCGTCATCGCCAGGAGGAAGAGCAAACCGCTGATCCAGCGGCGCTCGGCACGGAGGAACGAGAGCACCAGGCAGAACAGGCCCGCTGGCACCAGGAAGCTCACAAGCCCCAGCGGGCCCGTGAAGGAGCCGGTGTTCCGACCCAGATCGCCGAAGGTGGTGTTGAGGCCGCGCTGCGCGGCAAAGACCTGCTCGTTGACGCTCGGTCCGGTTATGCCGCGCACTCCCGCGTAGGTGACCGCGAGCGCGACCACGCCGAGCAGCAGCGGGGCCAGCCGCTGCTCGGGAACTTGTGAGGCGACGATCACCCCGCCGAGCAGGGCGGGCACGTACAGGTGCGTCAGGCGGAAGCCCTCCAGCCCGTTGACGAGATCCCCGCCGAGGGGGATCTGGAGCACGGACAGCACCAGCCACGCGGCGAGCAGAGCGGCGGCGACTCGCTCCAGGCGCGTGGCCCGTTCCCAGACGCGTACGAGCGCGCGCCCGCGGTCGTGCACCAGGAGCGCGGTCAGGGAGGCAAGGAAGGCGAAGTCGAGGCAGGCCGCGCCGATAGCCACCGGCGATGGTGCCCCCTCCACGCTCAGGCGCATCTTGATCGTGCCCTCGAAGCTGAACAGCACCAGCGCGAGCGCGAACGCGTATACGGGGGCGCGCACGCAGAGCACCAGGACGACCAGCAGGAGGCCGAACAGGACCGCCGCCGTGGGCCACTGAATCGCGAGCACGGCGCCGGTCACGACAAGCGAGGCGGCTGCCAGCCAACCGCCGGGCGGCATGACACCGAGCTTCCCGCGCGGCGCGAGGCCCTTCGGTGCCGCCGACGAGCCGCCCGGCTGGGGAACGGCCATGGTCGACACCCTAGAGCTGGGCCCGGTCGCCGGCGGCACAGCCGCGGTGGCGTCGGTTCGCCTGGTTAGCCTCGGCATGTCATTGCACACATCGACATGGATGCGTTCTACGTGAGCGTTGAATTGCAGCGGCGACCCGAGCTGCGCGGCAAACCGGTGGTGGTTGCGGGCAGCGGCCCGCGCGCGGTGGTCACCACGGCGAGCTACGAAGCGCGCCGCTACGGGGTGTTCTCGGCCACCCCGGCCGAGCGCGCCCGGCGCGCGTGCCCGGACGCGATCTTCATCACGCCCGACTTCGACGCCTACCGCGAGTGCTCGCGAGCCGTGATGGACGTGCTGCGCAGCCACGTCGAGCGCGTGGAGGTGGTGGGGCTCGACGAGGCCTACCTCGACCTGACCGGCTTCGAGCGCCCGCGCGCCGCGGCACGCCGCGTGAAGGTCGCCGTTACGGAGGCCACCGGCCTCGGCTGCTCGATCGGGCTCGGCCCCAACAAGCTGGTGGCGAAGGTGGCCTCGGACGCCGAGAAGCCGGACGGCTTCGTCGTGCTCAGTGCCGAGGAAGCGCGCGAGCGCTTCGCCGGCTCGCCGCCCGGGCTCCTGCCCGGCATCGGGCCGAAGACCGCCGAGCGGCTGGAGCGCCAGGGCATCGCGACGCTGGGAGCGCTCGCGGGCACCTCCGACGACCAGCTGAGCGAGTGGTTCGGCTCCCGCCTCGGCCCGTGGCTCGGTCGCCTTGCGCGCTTCGAGGACGACCGCGGCATCGAGACCGTGCGACTGGCCAAATCCGAGTCGCGCGAGACCACGTTCGACAGCGACCTGCGCGGCCTGGGCGAGCTGGAGCCGCAGCTGCGGCGCCTCACGGAGCAGCTCTGCGAAACGCTCGAGCGGGCCGGCCAGCGCGGCCGCACGATCGGGATCAAGGTGCGCTACGACGACTTCTCCACGGTCACCAGGGCGCGTTCGGTTGCCGCGCCGGTGAACGAGTTGGATGCCGTCTGGCCGGTGGCCATGGAGCTCCTGCGCCGCCTCGACCCGCCGCGGCCGGTGCGCCTGATCGGGGTCCGAGTAGCCGGTCTGGACGAGCCGGCCGGTCTGCCGCCGGCGGACCAGCTGAGCCTGTCGCTCTAGTCAGCGCGCCCTTCGTACCGAACGTGCCCGGAGCCGTCGAGTTGGGTGACCAGGAAGCGCGTGCTGCCGCGCTCGCGGACGATCCCCGTGCACGAGAACCGCGATCCCTTCCGCTGTCGCACCGCCGACGGGCAGCTCACGTGAGTCTCGATTCCGCGCTGAGCCAAACTGCTGCGCTCGATCGCTCGCTCGACCTTCTCGGTGTCGAGCATCGTGGGTGCCTCCGCCGAGCCGCATGCGCTGACCGCCACCCCCGCCGCCGCGACGAGCAGGCTCAGGCGCTGGAGGCGCATCGCCTAGTCGACCTTCTCGATGACGACCGACGCGTTCGTGTTCGCCTGCGTCCCTCCGACGACCGAGGCCAGGCCAACGGCCGCACCCGACGAGTGGTTCCTGAGCGTGAGGACGTCCCCAGCCCCGAAGGTGACAATCGCCTGTCCGGTGTTCTGCTGGGTGCCGGCCCCGGAGCCGTAGACGGTGCCGGGGACGACGACCCCGTTGGCGAACAGCGCCATCTGGTTGACCTCGGTACCTGACGCCGAGAACGTGACCTTGTAGGCACCGGCGTTCACGAGCGTGATCCCGGCGGTGCCGGCGGCGTGCGTGATGCCGGAGGTCGTGGCGCCGTTCGCGTCGAATAGGACGGACGCTTCGATCGCGACGGTCTGGGCGGCGAGGTTGTACACGTAGGCGTACTGGGCCACGCGGGCCGGGCCAGGTGCGCCCGGCGCTCCGTCGGTGCCGTTGGTGCCATTGGTTCCGTTCGTTCCGGCGATTCCATTGGTTCCATTGGTTCCGTCGACACCGTCAGCTCCATCCGAGCCCGGGGCGCCGATAGTGCCCTGGATACCTGGAAGACCCTGTGAACCCACGCCGTCCGATCCGGTGGCGCCCCTCTGGCCCGTGGCGCCGGTCCTGCCGTCGGCGCCTGTCTTGCCGGTCACTCCGCGGAGACCGCGGAAGCCCCGTGGACCCCTCGGGCCTTCGGAGTCACGGCAGACCGGCGCCTTGCGGACGCACTGCGAAGAGTGAGCCTTGACGCTGCCGGTGAACGCGGCGGGACCGCACGGCGGAGGCGGGCGCAAGGGGCAAGCCGCCGTGGCCACGCTCCCCGGCACCAGGAGTGCAAACGAGCTCAGCGTGAGGAGCAGCAACTGTCGGCGTCGCGGACCGTACATTCGACCTGTATCGACAGCCCTTGCCAGGCCGCCCATCCCCTATTCGAACAATCCGCCGCGCAGCGCCTTGGCGACCGCCGACGCACGATCGGAGACGCCGTACTTGCCGTAGATGTGCTTGAAGTGAGTCGCGACGGTCGACGGGCTCACGAAGAGCTGATCCGCGATCTCGCCCGCCGTGAGGCCTTGTGACGCGGCCTGCAGGACCTGGAGCTCGCGAGGCGTGAGGATGGAGGGGCTGAGCTCTCCGCGGCGATGAGACAGGAACTGACCCAGCTCGTGGCCGATTCCGAGCAAGGAGCGAATCTTGCGGTTGCTCAGGTCCGAGCGCGCCGGCTCGGAGAAGAACTCGAGCACGGCGAGCACCTCCTCGCCATGCAGCGCCGGGATGGCCACCAGGCTCCGAACGTCACCCCGGCGTTGCTCGGTTGCATCCGAGCGGGTCCTTGGCTGCTTCGTTTGCCAGACGCTGCCCGAGAACCCGGCGCCGCGTCGGAGCCGGAGGGCGCCAATCTCCGCCTCCAGCGCCGAAGCGTCAATCGATAGGGACTGCCAGAACGCGCGGGCGACCAGGACGTCGTCTGCGGGAACCCACAGCACCCCCGCGACGCAGTCCAACGCCCGGGCAAGGTTCCGCAGCAACTCGGCGGCGCCGTCGTCGAACGTCTCCCAGAGCTCGAGCGACTCCGACACCGCCACGTGGGCCGCTATCTGAAGCTCAGCACGGCGCCAGTCCGTCACATCCTGCACCGACCCGACGAGCTTCTGGGCCCGGCCGCCGGGCTGCCCGATCGCCGGCTGGAGAGCCAGCACATGGCGCACCGCGCCGTCAGGGCGAACGATGCGGTATTCGAGCGGCCGGAGCTGACCCTCGCGGCGGGCGCTGTCCAGGAGCTGCTCCACGCGATCGCGGTCGTCCACGTGCGCGTTCTCGACCACGTAGCCGGCGGTTGGCGTGATCTCCCCCGGCTCGAGGCCGAAGATCCGGTACAGGTTGTCCGACCAGAGCAGCTCGCCGGTTGCGACGTCCCATTCCCAGCTGCCCGCCTGCGCGATTTCCTCAGCGCGCTGGAGCAGCGCGTGGCGGTCCGAGTCAGGGTGGGAGCTCAAATTGCATGAACCTCTCTTGACTTGAAGTCCCGGCGTCGCCGTTACCCAAGTCCTTCGATGGATCGCGGAGGCCCACCGCCGACCCGTCAGCCCAAGGACCGATGTCGGCAGGTAAGCGACCGTCACATCGTTTATCGGCAAGTCGGCGCCCGATTGACAGTGGACCAGCCTCATCCGGAGGAGACCGTTCCGTCTAGTCCCGCGGCTTGCGCTCAAGGCACGGCGTCCGGATGGCGATGCGGATAAGACACCAGAGGAGATCTTCTCGACTCAGGCACCCCCGTCGCGAGGCGGGTCCGCAAAGCCACGGAACTCCACCGGAGTGCGCCGGGCTACCGAAGGAGCGCCGCCACCCGATCGCTCGTATCAGCGATCCCTGGCGGCCAATGGAACGTCGCAGGGGCTGCTCGCCATAAAGGGAGGACATTCATGTCCAACCGCACCTATCTCAAGCGCGCGAGGCGCGCGGCTGCAGCCATCTCCGTGGTCTTCGCCTTCGTTGCAATTCCGGCGGCCGCGCAGGCTGCCCCGGTCGATCTCGCCACCGTGGCCCCGTTCGTGGTCCTGGGCGGCCAGGAGGTCACGAACACCGGCCCGTCCGTCCTCAACGGCGCGCTCGGCGTCGCTCCGGGCACGTCGCTCACCGGCTTCGGGCTCCCAGCCGTGGTCAACGGCGCCACGCACAACAACGACGGCGTGGCCAATCAGGCGCAGTCCGACCTGACCACCGCATACAACGTCGCGGCCGGCCAGGCGCTCACCCAGGACCTGTCGGGCACGAACCTCGGCAACAGGACGCTGACCGCCGGGGCCTACCGGTACACCTCGTCCGCTCAGCTCACGGGCCCGCTCACGCTCAACGCCCAGGGCGACCCCAACGCGCAGTTCGTGTTCATGATCGGTTCGGCGCTGACCACCGCATCGGCCAGCTCGGTCGTGATGATCAACGGGGCCAACCCCTGCAACGTCTACTGGCAGGTCGGCAGCTCGGCGACGCTCGGCAGCACGACGGCGTTCCAGGGCAACCTGATGGCGCTCTCTGACATCTCCCTGAACAACGGGGCCACCGTGATGGGGCGCGTGCTCGCCCGCAACGGCACGGTCAGCCTGATCAACAACGTGCTCACCGCCTCCAACTGCGCCACCGGTGGTGGCGGCGGCAGCGGTGGCACGGACACCGGCGACGGCGGCAACGGCACGGGCGGCCTGACCAGGGCCCAGAGGCTGGCCCGACGCAACGGCACGGCAACTGTGCGGCGTGGGCCGCGCGAGGCCTGCACAGATGGCTTTCGCGCCACGGTGCGCGGCCACCTGATCGAGCGCGTCGTCTTCAAGCTGGATGGCAAGCGCATCAGCAGCCAGGCCAAGTCGCCGTTCAAGGTGCTCGTCCGCGCCCTGCCCGGCAGGCACAACGTGACTGCGCGCGTGACGTTCAGAGACGCCACCCGCGCGAAGACGCTCAGGCTCGGCTACCGCGCCTGCGCGGCAGCCGTGCTCCAGCCCCGACGCGGTCCCTCGCAGTTCACCGGATGAGGCACCCCGCCCGCGTTTCGGCGCTGGCGGTTGCCTTCCTGGCGGCCGTAGCCGCGTGCGTCCCGGTCGCCGGGGCGCGCGCGGCGGGCCCCAGGGTGGCCATGACTCAGCGGCTGGTCGTGCTGCTGCACGATCACGCCGTCCGGGCGAGGCCGGACAGGCACGCTCGGCGGATCGAGTGGGTCGGCGCTTGGCGGCCGCTCACGGGGGTCCGCACCGTCCTACCGGTGCTCGGCCGTGCGCGCACCCCGGGCGGACAGTCCTGGGTGCACGTTCGACTCCCTGGCCGGCCCAATGGGCACACGGGCTGGATCCGCGCCCACCGGACCAGGAACACGTCCACCGAGTGGCGCCTCTCTCTGAGTCTTTCGGCTCGCCGGGTCACGGTTTACCGGCTCGGCCGTGTCAACCGCCGGTTTCCGGCCGTCGTGGGCAAGCCGTCCACGCCGACGCCAACTGGCCGGTTCTTCATCGAGGAGGCGCTCGACATCTCCTTCCAGGTCGGCGGCCCGTTCGCACTGGCCACCAGCGCCCGGTCGGAGGTCCTGCAGGAATTCGAGGGCGGCCCGGGCCAGATCGCCCTCCACGGGACGAACGGCCTCTCGGGCGCGCTCGGCAGCGCTGCCTCGCACGGTTGCATCCGGCTCAGCACGGGCGCCATCACATGGCTGGCTGGGCGCATCGCGAGCGGGGTTCCGCTGACCATTGCGCCGTAGCCGACGAAACACGCTCGAAAGCCGCTTGCGTGCGGTAACTTGGGAAACCGCGATGGCAGGCGATCGGCTGACCGGACTTGATGCTTCCTTCCTTCACTTGGAGGATGCGTCTGCCCACATGCACGTAGCCGGGGTGATGGTGTTCGAGGGACCGCCTCCCCCCTACGACGACCTGCTCGAGGCCTTCGAGCGGCGTCTTCCGCTGGTGCCGCGCTACCGGCAGCGGCTGGCTTTCGTCCCGCTGGGCCAGGGCCGGCCCAAGTGGGTGGACGACCCGCACCTCAACCTGCGCTACCACGTCCGCTCGACGGCGCTCCCCTCCCCGGGCTCCGAGGAGCAGCTGCAGGACCTCGCCGGGCGCGTCTTCTCCCAGCAGCTCGACCGCGACAAGCCGCTGTGGGAGGTATGGCTCGTCGAAGGGCTCGAGGGCGACCGCTTCGCGATGCTCTCGAAGACCCACCACGCGCTCGTGGACGGCATCTCCGGCGTGGACATCATCTCGGTCCTGTTCGATAGCTCGCCCGAGCCCCTCACACCGACCGCGCCCGGCGACCGCTGGCTGCCCCGCCCCCTGCCGAGCCCCTCGCAGCTGCTCGGCGAGGCGCTGCTGGAGCGCGCCACGATCCCGACCGAGGTGGTCCGCTCGATCCGCGCGGTCTTCCGCGGGCCGCGGCGCATCCTCGAGGCCGCTCGCGACGCCGCCGTGGGCGTCGGAGCCATGGCCTGGGCTGGCCTCAACCCCGCGCCCTCCACGCCTTACAACAGCCCGATCGGTCCGCACCGGCGCTTCACCTGGATGCGCGCCAACCTGCGCGACATCAAGGCGATCAAGGACTCGCTGGGCGGCACGGTCAACGACGTCGTGCTGGCTACGGTGGCCGGCGCGCTCGGGCGCCACCTGCGCCGGCGCGGACAGAACACCGATGGCCTCGAGCTCAAGGCGATGGTGCCGGTCAGCGTGCGCCAGGACCTGGAGCGCGGGGCACTCGGCAACAAGGTGGCGGCGATGATGGCGCCGCTGCCGGTCTGGTGCCAGGAGCCCGTGGCGCGGCTCGACATCGTGCGCGAGGAGCTGAAGGACCTGAAGTCGGGCAGTCAGGCCGTGGGCGCGCAGGTGCTGACCGACCTGTCCGGGTTCGCCCCCTCCACGATCATGGACCAGGCCTCGCGGCTGATGGCGCGCCAGCGCTTCTTCAACCTCGTCGTGACGAACGTGCCGGGCCCGCAGTTCCCGCTCTACCTGCTCGGCCGCAAGATGCTCGACCCGTTCCCGATGGTGCCGCTCGCCAAGAACCAGGCGCTCGGCGTGGCCCTGCTGTCCTATGACGGCGCTATCAACTTCGGGGTCGTGGGCGACTACGACCTGATGTGGGACCTCGACGACTTCGCGGACGATCTGCGCGAGTCGCTCGCCGAGCTCGCCGTCACCGCTGGCGTCGAGCTGGGCACCCCGGAGCACGTCGAGGCATGAGAGACCGCCTAGCGGAGCGGGCCCGAGAGCTCGGGCTGCAGTTGCGGGTGCAGCGGCTCGGGGCGTCCACGCGCACGGTGAAGGACGCCGCGGTCGCGGTCGGCTGCCAGGAGTCCGAGATCGCCAAGTCGATCGTGTTCGTGGCCGACGGCGACCCGATCGTGTGCGTCGCGTCCGGCCGGCACCGGATCGACACCGACAAGCTCGCCGAGGCGCTCGACGTGGCGGAGGTGCGCCAGGCAGCTGCCGCCGAGGTGCGCGCGGCCACCGGCTTCGCGATCGGTGGCGTGCCCCCGTTCGGGCACGACCTGCCGGTTCTCCTCGACGAGTCGCTGCTGGAGCACGAGCTCGTCTGGGCCGCCGCGGGCGACCCCCACAGCCTGTTCGCGATCGACCCCCGCGAGCTGGCGCGCTGCGTCCAGGCGCGAGTCGTCGCCGTGGGCGACGACGGCGCCTAGCCCGCTGTACAAGGCCGCGCCGGCGAATTCTGTACGCCGGGCGAATGACGCCGCGCGGCGGCTGTCGGACGATGGCCGCCATGGAAACTCCTCTCAACGGGCACGCCCTGCCCGCGATCGACACCGTCTGGGTGATGGTCGCCGCGGTCCTGGTGATGTTCATGCAGGTCGGGTTCCTGTTCCTGGAGATCGGCTTCTCGCGCCAGAAGAACGCGGGCACGATCGTCCCCAAGATCCTGGCCAACTTCTCGATCGCGGCGCTCTGTTATTGGGCGGTCGGGTTCGCGCTTGCGTTCGGGGGCGCCGGCTGGTTCGCCGGCACTGAGGGCACGTTCCTGGGCACGAACAACGGCGACCTGTTCCCCGCCTTGGCGTTCTCCGACGCCGCGGTGCCGGCCAAGTTCTTCTTCCAGTTCGTCTTCTGCGCCGTCTCGCTCGCGATCGTCTGGGGCACGACGATCGAGCGGATCAAGTTCGGCGCGTACCTGATCTACGCGGTTGTGTTCAGCTCGCTGATCTACCCGATCATCAGTCACTGGATCTTCGGCGGCGGCTGGCTGCAGGCCAACTTCGGCATGCAGGACTTCGCCGGCTCCACGGTTGTCCACCTGATCGGCGCCACCGGCGCGCTCGCGGCCCTGCTGCTGCTCGGGCCGCGCCAGGGCAAGTACGGCGACGACGGCAAACCGAACGTGATCCCCGGCCACAACATGCCGCTGGTCGGCCTGGCGGTGCTCGTGCTCTGGTTCGGGTGGTTCGGCTTCAATGCCGGCTCCACATTGGGGGCGATCGACGGCCGCTTCGCGGAGGTGGCCATCGTCACCAACCTCGCAGCCGCGGCTGGGGTCCTCGGCGCGATGCTGGCGAGCCAGCTGGCGGTGAAGACCTTCGACATCGGCATGGCCGGCAACGGCGCGATCGCCGCCCTGGTCGCGATCACCGCGCCGTCGGGCTACGTGGAGTACTGGGCCGCGCCGATCATCGGCGTGGTGGCCGGCGTGGTCGTGGTGTTCGCGATCATCGCGATCGACAAGGTCCTCGACGACCCGGTCGGCGCCCTGTCGGCCCACGGCATCGCGGGCATCTGGGGCACGCTCTCCTGCGGGCTGTTCACCGCCCCCGGGCTGGCCGAGTACAACGCGGTCGGGAAGGGCGGCCTGTTCTACACGGGGTCGTTCGAGCAGCTCGGCGTGCAGGCGCTCGGCGTGGTCGCCGCGTTCACGGCCGTCTTCAGCGTCAGCTTCCTCGTCTTCTACGCGATCAAGCGCACCTACGGCCTGCGCGTGAGCGCCGAGGAGGAGCGGCGGGGCCTCGACATCGTCGAGCACGGCATGTGGGGCTACCCGGAGCAGTTCATGCCGGTGCCAGGATCCGAGTACCACCCGCCGAACACCCCAGGGGCCAGACACGGTGGCCTCGCGGCGAGCCTCGCGGCCCGGACCCAGGAGGGTTAGATGCGCAAGATCGAAGCGATCATCAGGCCGGAGCGGCTGCAGAAGGTGCAGGACGCGCTGGACGAGCTGGGCGTGTCGGGGCTGACCGTGAGCGACGTGGTCGGCTGCGGGCGCCAGAAGGGCTACACCGAGCAGTACCGCGGCGCGCGGGCCAACATCTCGCTGCTCCCGAAGATCAAGGTCGAGTCGGTGGTGCCGCCCAGCGTGGTCGAGGCCGCCGTCGAGGCGATCGTGGGTGCCGCTCGCACCGGCGAGATCGGCGACGGACGCGTGTTCGTCTACCCGGTGGAGCAGGCGATCCGCATCCGCACCGGCGAGCGTGGCGAGGAGACGGTCATGCACCAGGAGGCGGAGAACTGGGGCCACTAGCCCCTTGATCTGAACGGGCCCGGCGCGCGAGGGTAGGTGCGATGGCCCGGACCGCCGCCCTGCTGGTGCTGGTCGCTGCGCTCGTTGCCGCCCCCGCCGCAGCGCTCGTTGCTGCGCCCGCCGCTGCGCTCGTTGCCGCGCCCGCCGCTGCGCTCGTTGCTGCGCCCGCCGCGGGCGCGAAGAGCCTGCAGGCCCGTCTCGCGCACGACCTGAACGCCTCCGGCCCGGCCTCCGGCGCGCACGTGCTCGACCTCACGCGCGGCCGCGTGCTGTTCTCGGTGCGGGCCGGCATACCGCGGGTGATGATGTCCAACACCAAGCTGTTCACCACCGGCGCCGTGCTGGAGAGCCTGGGCCCGCGGACGCGCTTCGAGACGGTGGCACTCGGCTCGGCCGCGATCGGCACGGACGGGGTGCTCGCCGGGGATCTCCATCTGCACGGCGGAGGCGATCCGACCTTCGGCGACGCGGCGGTCGTGATCGACTCCTTCGCCGGCGAGGGCGCGACGGTGCAGGACCTGGTGGCGCGGCTGCAGGCGGCGGGGCTGCGCCACGTGCTCGGGCGCGTCGTCGGGGACGGCTCGCTGTTCGACTCGGAGCTGGGGCCGCCCCGGTGGGAGCTGAACGACACGCCGCCGGGCCCCGTGGGCGCGCTTCAGTTCAACCGCGGGATCGTGGGCCAGGGCGCGTTCGGGCCCGAGTACACGCCCGACCCCGCCGCGTTCGCGGCCGAGGGCCTGCGGCGCGCCCTGGTGGCCGCGGGGGTGGCCGTGGACGGTGGCGCAGCGACCGGGCCGACGCCGGCGGGGGCGGTGCGCCTGGCGGCTGTGGAGTCACCGCCCGTCGCGGCACTCGTTCGCCTGACCAACAAGCCCTCGGACAACCTCCTGGCGGAGACGCTCGCGAAGCAGCTCGGGCTGAAGACGCACGGCCTCGGCACGCGCAAGGCCGGCGTGGCCGCGGCGCTGCGCTTCGGGCGCCGGCTGGGCGTGCGCGCGGAGATCCACACGGGCTCGGGGGCCTTCCCCTACCCGCGGGCGGCGCCGCGCCAGCTGGTCAAGCTGCTCGTGGCGCTGCGCAAGCTGCCCACCTTCGGCGCGCTGCACGCCTCGCTGCCGATCGCCGGGCGCGACGGCACGCTGGCCGGCCGCATGCGCCGCGGCCCGGCGCGCGACCGCTGCCAGGCCAAGACCGGCTCCAACTTCGCGCAGCGCCAGCGCGACCAGGCCAGCGTGCTGTCGGGCTACTGCCGCACACGCGGCCGGCACCTGGTCGTGTTCTCGCTGATGATGAACGAGGTGCGCGACGTGGAGGCAGC
>JAXDIH010000080.1:0-19308 GCA_034664105.1 Thermoleophilaceae bacterium | reverse complement strand
CGGCGGCTTGACCCCGTAGGCCATGTTCTGGTTCAGGCACGAGCAGGTGGCGTGGTTGTCGCCGCAGATCCCGCAGATGCGGCTGGTGATGAAGTGCGCGTCGCGCGGATCGATCCCCTTCATGAAGATGTCGAAGCCGCGGAAGACCATCGACGTGGAGTAGCACTTCAGAACCTGCTGGTTGGAGAAGTCGATCTCCGTGTGGATCCCGAGCGATCCGACGATCCGGGTGATCGGGTCCCACGACATCTCCTTGACGAGGACCTTCTGTTCGCGGGGCGTCTCAACAGTGGACATGCGTGTGTCTCCCTTACCAGCGCGCCTGGTAGCCGGTGGTCAGTTCTGGCTTGTTGTGACGCCACTCGGGCTCGACGTCGTACTTGCGCTTGATGTTGCGCTTGCGGAAGTAGCGGACCATGGGCCCGTAGCTGAGCCTCATGATGTTCGCGGAGGCCTTGCCGTACGCGTCCTCGTCCATGAACGGCATGTACTTGTCGGGGAATCCCGGCATCGTGCAGGCCATGCAGATGCCGCCCACGTTCGGACAGCCGCCGATGCCGTTGACCCACCCGCGGATCGGCACGTTGCACTTGACCACCGGCCCCTTGCAGCCCAGCTTCACCAGGCAGCGGTGGTCGGAGCCGTACTCGGTGGCGAAGTCGCCCTCTTCGGCGAAGCCGGCGCGGTTGCAGCCCTCGCGGACGGTGCGGCCGAACAGCCACTTCGGGCGCAGCTGCTCGTCCAGGTCTGGCGCCGGGGCCAGCCCGGCGAGGTGCAGCGCCAGGTACAGCAGCGTCTCGGTCATGTTGTCCGGCTGCGCCGGGCAGCCGGGGATGCACACCACCGGCAGGCCCGCCGAGGACTTCCAGTTCCAGCCCAGGTAGTCGGGCACGCCCATCGCGCCGGTCGGGTTGTTCTTCATCGCGGGGATGCCGCCGTAGGTCGCGCACGTGCCGACGGCCACCACAGCGGCCGCCTTCGGCGCGAGCCGGTCGAGCCACTCGTTGATCGTGATCGGCTGACCGTTGGACGGGTTGACCGCGAAGCCGGTCCAGTGTCCCTCGCCGTTGATCTGCTCGTTCCCGAGCGATCCCTCGATCACGAGCACGAACGGATCGAGCTTGCCCTCCTCCGCGTCGAACCAGGCCTGGGCGTACTCCTCGCCTACCTCGTAGGCGATTACCTGGTTGTGGATGACGACCTTCGGCATGCCGGGGATCGCCTGCGTGATGATGTCCTCGAGGCTGGGGTTGGTCGCGGAGGTCATGGCAACCGAGTCGCCCTCGCAGGAGAGACCCGTCGTGATCCACAGGACATGCGCGGTGACCGCCTCTGTCTTCTTGTGCTCCGCGTATGCGTCGGTTATCGCCATCGGCACTCCTCTCTCAACAGATCCGCGGCAGGGGGTCCCCCACCAGCTGGTCCATCACCCGCTTGCCACCGAAGCTCGTCTCCATCAGGACCATCCCCGGCGGCTCGGTGCGCACCTCGCCGATCTCCGCGGCGCGCTCGCAGCCGGGCACGGAGCGCAGCGCGGCGAGCGCTCGGTCCGCCGCCTCGGGCGCAACGAAGGCGACGAGCTTGCCCTCGTTTGCCACGTACATGGGGTCGATCCCCAAGATCTCCGACGCGCCCGCGACCGCCGGCTCGATCGGCACGGCTGACTCGCTCACGAGCATCGCCACCTGCGACGCGCGCGCCAGCTCGTTCAGCACCGACGCGACCCCGCCGCGCGTGGCGTCGCGCATGGAGCGCAGCGACGGCCCCGCCTCCTCCAGCAGGGCGTCCACGACCGGCCACAGCGACCGCGTGTCCGACTCGATCGCCGCGTCCAGCTCGAACTCGCCGCGCGCGAGCATGATCGCGGTGCCGTGCTCGCCGATCGTGCCGGAGAGCAGGATGCGGTCGCCCGGGCGGATGGCATTCGTTGCCATGCGCGCCCGCGGGTCGCGCCGGCCCACGCCGGTGGTGCAGACGTACATCTGATCGGCGGCCCCGCGCTCGACCACCTTGGTGTCACCGGCGACGATCCGCACCTCGGCCGCCTCGGCGGCGGCTGCGATGGCCCGAACCTCGCCCTTGAGCACGTCGGCCGCGAGACCCTCCTCGAGGATCAGCGACAGGGTCAGGGCCAGCGGCCGGGCCCCGGACACGGCCAGGTCGTTGACCGTGCCGTTCACGGCCAGGTCGCCGATCGAGCCGCCCGGGAAGGTGATCGGCTTGACGACGAACGAGTCGGTGGTCATGGCCAGCTCCACCCCGTCCGCCTCGACGGCGCCGGCGTCGCCCATCGCCTCCAGCGTCTCGGACCCGAAGGCCGGCACGAACAGGCCCTCGATCAGGCTCTGGGTCGCCTTGCCGCCGGCGCCGTGGGACATGGTGATCCGCTCGTCGCGGAACTTCGCGCGCTTGCCGCGAGCTGTCTCGATGATCCCGAGGATGCGCTCCTCGCGGTCCGTGACCGCGCCGGGATGCTGGGGCGTCACACGACCTCCCGCTCGCGCGCGAAGCGGCCGTAGTTGTAGTACGCCGCGCAGGCCCCCTCGGACGAGACCATGCAGGTCCCGATCGGCCGCTCGGGCGTGCAGGCGGTGCCGAACACCTTGCACTCCCACGGCTTGATCACGCCCTTCAGCACCTCGCCGCACTGGCACGCCTTCGGATCCGCCACGCGCACGCCCGGGACGCTGAAGCGGAGCTCCGCGTCGAGGTCGGCGTAGGCCTCCGAGAGCTTCAGCCCGCTCTGGGAGATGAACCCCAGTCCGCGCCACTCGAAGTGCGGCCGCAGCTCGAAGACCTCGGCCATCACCTCCAGCGCTCGCGGGTTGCCCTCGTAGGGAACTACGCGCGCGTACTGGTTCTCCACCTCGCAGCGGCCCTCGGCCAGCTGCGCGAGGATCATCCGGATCGCCTGGAGGATGTCGAGCGGCTCGAACCCCGCTACGACGATCGGCTTGCCGTAGTCAGCCGGTATGAACTCGAACGGCCGCGCGCCCACGACCGTGGACACGTGTCCGGGACCGACGAAGCCGTCGAGGCGCAGGTCGGGCGAGTCGAGCAGCGCGCGCAGGGGCGGCACGATCGTCACGTGGCTGCACATGCAGGAGAAGTTGGGAACGCCCTCCGCCTTCGCGCGCTTTAGCGTGAGCGCCGTGGAGGGCGCCGTGGTCTCGAACCCGATCGCGAAGAACACGACCTCGCGGTCGGGGTTCTGCTTGGCGATCCTCAGCGCGTCGAGCGGCGAGTACACCATGCGGATGTCGGCGCCCTCGGCCTTCGCGTCGAGCAGGCTGCCGGCCGACCCCGGCACGCGCATCATGTCGCCGAAGCAGGTGAAGATCACGCCGGGCTCGCGGGCGATCGCCATGCCGTCGTCCACGCGCCCCATCGGGATCACGCAGACCGGGCAGCCAGGGCCGTGGACGAGCTCGACGTTGGCGGGCAGGAGATCGTCGACGCCGTACTTGTAGATCGAGTGGGTGTGGCCGCCGCAGACCTCCATGAACTTGTAGTGGCGGCCGGGCTCGACGGCCGCGAGGATCTCGGTCGCCAGCACGCGTCCGAGCTCGGGGTCGCGGAACTCGTCGACGTACCTCATGCCCGGAGCCCCACGAGCGCGACACCGGCGTGGACCAGCAGCCGGTCCCCCGGCGCGACCGGGTCGACGAGCGCGATCTCGACCGTGCTCTTCGAGCCGTCCTCGGCCGCGCACAGCGCGAGGCCGCGGACGGTGTCCACGCGCTCGACCTGCATCGGGATGCCCTCGTCGGAACAGGTGATGCAGTGGTCGCCGCAATCGGTCACTCGATCACGCTCGCCTTGAGCTCCTCCAGCTCCGCCTCGTAGTTCTCGCCCATCCGCTCGAGCTGGCGGCGGGTGGCGATCGCCTCCTCCTCGTCCACGCGCGACATCGCGAAGCCCACGTGGATCAGGACCCAGTCGCCGGAGTCCACGCCGGTGCCGTCATCGTCGAGGAGCCCGATGTTGATCGTGCGCTGGACCCCCGCGACCTCGACCTTGGCGAGCCTCAGCTCGCGGTCGACGATCTCGACGATCTGGCCCGGAATGGCCAGGCACACGTGGGTTCCCCCTCCTCAACCGGGTACGGCGCGGACCCTACGCTCGGCCCTACCACCCGCATAGCGGGGACGTTGATCTCCAACGTTGCATTTCAACCCCAGCGGAATAGGCTCGCGAGCTGGCGATAGAGAGGGGTCTGTCTTTGGTGTCGGAGCAGCATCTTGGGCGTCCGGCGGAATCGGTCCGCCTGCTCGAGATCGACCCCGAGCTCGGGCTGCGCCTCCCGCCGGGTGAGATCGCTCGCGCCCGCGTAGAGCTGATGGCACGGGTGACGCGGCTGCCGTGCGGCCGCTGGGAGGTCCTGCACGACGACGCGGATCACAGCCGGCTCGGCTTCCTGATGCTCGAGGGCGTGCTGGCGCGCGACGTGATCCTCGCGGGCACCACCGCGACCGAGCTGCTCGGCGAGGGCGACGTGCTCCAGCCCTGGGTCCCGGCGCGCGAGGACGGACTCGTCCGCTACCACGTCGTCTGGCACGTGGTGGCGCCGGTCCGGGTGGCGATCCTCGACGAGTCGTTCGCGCGCTCGCTCGCGGACTGGCCGCAGGTCATGGGCGCCCTGCTCGAGCGAGCGGTCAGGCGCACCCTGCAGATGTCGATCCACCAGGCGCTCCTTCAGCTGTCGCCCGTCGAGACCCGGCTGCTGGTGCTGTTCTGGCACCTGGCGGAGCGCTGGGGGCGGGTCACGCCCGACGGCATCGTGCTGCGGCTGTACATGTCGCACCAGCTGCTCGGCCAGCTGGTCGGAAGCCGGCGCGCGTCGGTGACCACGGCCCTGCGCAGGGTCGGCGAGAGCGGGCTGATCGTGCGCAAGGCGGATGGCACCTGGCTCCTGCGCGGCGCGCCGCCCGACGAGCTGACCGAAGTGCACTGGCAGGAGCGGGCCGCGGCGGTCTAGCAGCCCTCGGTTACCGCGCTCGAAACGGGGAACCCGGAGGCGGATGAGCCTCTTCCGACTGCGGCACGAGCTCCGGAGCATGCTGTGGCTGATCCCGCTCCTGTGCCTGCTCGGGTCGCTGCTCCTGGCGATCGCGACCCTGGCCGTCGATCGAGCCGAGGACTACACGCTGATCTCGCGGAGCGTGGTCGGCTCCGCCACCTCGATCGGGCAGATCCTCAGCACGGCCGGCACCTCGCTGCTGACGCTCGCCACGATCGTGGTCTCGCTGACGCTGGTCGCGGTGCAGGTCGCCATGGGCCAGTTCTCTCCGCGCATCGTGCGGGCGATTCTCGAGGACCGGCGCAACCAGCTGGCGCTCGGCCTCATCATCGGCACGTTCGTCTACACGATGGCGGTGCTGCGCGACGTCCAGACGCAGCCCGAGAGGGTCCCGGGCCTATCGGTGCTGGTCAGCTACGCGTTGATCGTCGCGTCGGTGGCCATGCTGGTCCTGTTCATCAACCGCACGACACAGGCCCTGCGCGTGTCGGGGCTGATCGACCTCGTGGGCGACGCGACGCTGGCGGAGCTCGGGCGCCTGCGGCCGGCCGAGCGCACGCAGGGACGCGACCCGCGGGTGATCCGCTCACCCGATTCCGGAAACGTGAGCGGCGTGGACTACGCGGGCCTGGTGGAGATCGCCAGGAAGGCGGACCGGCGCCTGGAGCTGGTGCCCGCGATGGGCGAGTTCGTCTCCCGCGGCGCGCCCCTGTTCCGCGTGCGGGGCGGCGAGCTGGCGCGTCCGGAGTCCGCGCTCTCCCGTGTCGTGCTGGAGCCGGAGCGCAGCCACTACGACGACCCGTCCTACGGGCTGCGGAAGCTGGTCGACATCGCGCTCCGGAGCATCGCCTCATCGCCCCTGGAGGACCCCACGACGAGCGTCCAGGCGCTCCACCGCGTTCACGATTGCCTGCGGCTGCTCGTCACGCGCGAGCTGCCGTCGGGGCGCTACCACGACACCGGGGGCGACCTGCGCCTCGTGGTCCCCGTGCTGACCTGGGAGGGCTACGTCCGGCTGGCCTTCGACGAGATCCGGCTGGCCGGAGCGGCCTCGCCGCAGGTCGCGCGCGCCCTGCGGGCCAAGCTCGAGGACCTGATGACGATCGCGTCCGCGGAGCGCCTCCCGGCGCTGGAGCGCCAGCTCGAGCTGCTCCGGGCCGCGGTCGGGCGCGCGTACGACGACGATGCCGACGCGCGCGCCGCGCTCGTCCCAGACCGGACGGGCCTGGGCAGCGGCCCCGACCTGATCGCGACGGCCGGCTAGCCGGCCCGCGCCTGCCTCATGCAGGCGCGAGCTCGGCGGCCGGCGCATCCCGTCTGGTGATGCTCAGGTAGACGACGAGGGCGAGGATCGTGACGAGGAAGGTCACGCTCGTGCCGGTGGTGCCGAGGCCGAGGCCGCCGTTGGACTGCGGCTGGGACAGGTAGTCGCCGATCGAGGCGCCCAGCGGGCGGGTGAGGATGTAGGCGATCCAGAAGGCCAGTACGGCGTTCAGGCCGAAGCGGAAGTGGGCGAGCGCCACCACCGCGATCATGCCCGCGAAGATCAGCGCCGACGTCGCGTACCCGAGGCTCAGGCGCTCGGCGGCGAGGTCGCCGGCGGCGGTGCCCAAGGCGAACGTGAACAGGATGGCCAGCCAGTAGAAGGCCTCGCGGCGTGTGGTGAAGATCGTGTGGATCGACAGCGTTCGCTCGCTGGCGTACCAGACCGCGAAGGTCACGGCCAGCGCGATGCTGAACAGGATCGTCGTCGTCTCCAGCGGGACGCCGTAGTTGTCCACCAGGTTGTCGGTGATCAACGTGCCGACGATGCTGATCAGGACCACCGAGAGCCAGTAGATCCAGGGCACGTACTTCGTGGTGCGGAACTGGACGAACAGCGCGGCTATGAGCAGGCCGCCCATCACGTATGTCGTCCCGGTCAACCCGAGCTTCAGGCGCTCGTTCAGGTTGTCCGCGGCGGTCTCACCGACCGTCGTGGACAGGATCTTGATGACCCAGAAGTAGAGCGTGACCTCTGGAACCTTGTTCAACATCTGGCGGACCACACGGCGGGTCCTGCTCGGCTGCGCAACGGTCGTCGTCATTGCGCCGAGGCTGGCAAAGGTGACCTGACGCGCACCTGAACGCGTCGGGCGGGCGGGGCTCAGGCCACCGCTGGCAGCCGCAGCACCACGTGGCCGCCCAGCGTTCCGCCGTTACCGCGTGGCTCCACGGTCACGTCGCCACCGCAGGAGCGCGCCAGGCGCCGCGCCAGAGGCAGGCCCAGCCCGGCGCTGCCGGACGCGCTGGCGCCCGGGGCGAAGATCGCGTCGGCCTCCGCGGCTTCGATCCCCTCCCCGTCGTCCTCCACGTGCACCAGCACGTCGCCGTCGGCGCGCTCCACGCGCACCGTCACCGCCCCGCGAGCGTGACGAATCGCGTTCTCGAGCAGCGGTTGCAGCGTCTGCACGACCAGCTCGGAGTCGGCGCCGACGCGCAGGGGCGTGGCCTCCTCGGCCATCGTCACCCGCAGCCCCTCCCGGCGCGCCTGGAAAGCCGCGGTGTCCACGGCGACGCGAGCCGCCGCGCGGGCGTCGCTCACGCCGCTTCCGGTCTGGCCGTCGCCCCGAGCCGCGGTCAGCAGCGCGTCGATCACGCCCTGCATGCGGTCGGTGCCCCGTAGGACCTGCTCCAGCGAGGCACGCACCTCCGGCGGCGTGCCGGGGGCGCGCAGCGCCAGCTCCGCCTCGGCCCGGACTCCGCTCAGCGGCGTGCGCAGCTCGTGCGCCATCTCGGCCGAGAAGCGCTGCTCGTGGCTCAGGCTGGACGCGATCCGGGCCAACAGCCCGTCGAGCGTCGCCGACAGCGCGGTCAGCTCGTCACGGGGCGGGCCCAGGTCGAAGCGGCGGTCCAGGTCGTGCTCGCTCCAGTCGGCCGCCTGGGCGGTCATGTCGGCGACCGGCCGCAGCGCCTTGCCCACGGCGCGCCGGGCCAGCAGCGCGCCGAACGCGACGATGCACACGCCCAGCGCCACCAGCGCCAACAGAGCCAGGTGCTCGGTGCGGTCATAGGGCGAGAGCGACACACCGACCACCACGGTGCCGATCTGCTCGCGACCGCCCCGCGCGTAGGCCGGCTCCGCCAGCAGCCGCGCGTTGTCGGCGACGTCGGTCTCGGTCGGGCGCTTGGCGCCGGCGAGCGCCCGCGCGGCCCGCTGGACCTCGGCGGGCGCGGCGGGCCGTCGCAGCACACGACCGTTCGCATCGAACACCCACGACTGCTCGTCGAGCGGCCGGTCGTCCGCCACGCGGCGCACGACGGTGCGGCCGTGCACGCGCGCGAGCGCGGCCAGCTGGGCGTCGGCGCGCTCGCGCAGGGTCGAGGACACGTCCCTGTCCAGCTGCGCGTCGAGCAAGAGCAGCGCGCCCCCCGTGAGCAGCCCCACCCCCAGCGCCAGCACCAGCGCGGTGGCGAGTGTCACCCGGCCGCGCAGGGACGGACCGCTCATCGCAGCACGTACCCGACGCCGCGCACGGTCTCGATTCGCTGCGGCGCCTCGAGCGCCGCGAGCTTGCGGCGCAGCCGGGCGACGTAGGTGTCGAGCGTGTTCTGGTGGACGATCGCGCCGTCGGGCCACGCGGCGGAGATCAGCCTGGGTCGGCGCACCACCTCCCCGGGGCCGGCGGCGAGCGCGGCCAGCAGGCGGAACTCGGTGGGCGTCAGCTGCTCGATGCGGTCGTCCACGCGCGCCGCGTGCGCCGCGGGATCCAGGCGCAGTCCGGGATCGGCGGCCGGCCGGTCGCTGCCGGAGCGGCGCAGCAGCGCATGCACCCGCACGATCAGCTCCACGAGCGCGAACGGCTTGGTCAGATAGTCGTCGCCGCCCGCGTTGAACCCGGCGACGCGGTCGGGCAGCGCGTCACGGGCGGTCAGGAAGATCACCGGTGCGGTCAGCCCGTGCACGCGCAGCGCCTGGCAGACGTCGCGGCCGTCGGCGTCCGGCAGGCCGACATCCAGCACCAGCAGGTCGGGCGGGGCGGCCGTGAAGGCCTCGACCGCCTCGTGGCCGGTCATCGTCTCCCGCACCTCGAAGCCCTCGGCGCTCAGCGCCCGGACGAGCACCGATCGCAGGGCGGCGTCGTCCTCGCACAGACCGATTCGCACGCTCTCCATCGCGGGGATGATGGCTACCGCCCCGCGGTGTCTCAGCCGACTCTCAGCTGGGGAGCGCCATGATGGGAGCGTGAGGGTTCTGGTGGTGGAGGACGATCTGCGGATGGCGGCGGCCATCCGGCGCGGGCTGCGGTTCGAGGGGCTCGTGGTCGACGTCGCGTCGGACGGCGAGCAGGCCCTGCTCACGGTGGGCGCCACGGACTACGACGCCGTTGTCCTCGACGTGATGATGCCGAACCTCGATGGCTTCGAGACCTGCCGCCGGCTGCGCGCGGACGGGAACTGGGTCCCGGTGCTGATGCTCACCGCCCGGGACTCGGTGGACGACCGCGTGCGCGGCCTCGACGGCGGTGCGGACGACTACCTGACCAAGCCGTTCTCGCTCGCCGAGCTGACCGCGCGCTTGCGCGCGCTCGTGCGCCGTGGACCGATCGAGCGCCCGACCGTGCTCGAGGTCGGCGACCTGCGGCTCGACCCCGCCACGCGCGAGGTCTGGCGCGGGGACGCGGAGATCCAGCTCTCCGCGCGCGAGTTCGCGCTGCTGGAGACCTTCATGCGCCGCCCGAGCCACGTGTTCACCCAGGCGCAGCTGCTCGAAGCGGCCTGGGACCTGGGCTACGAGCAGCGCTCAAACGTGGTCGAGGTGTACGTGCGCTACCTGCGCCAGAAGATCGACCGGCCGTTCGGGGTGACCTCGATCGAGACCGTGCGTGGCGCCGGCTACCGGCTGCGCAAGGACGGCGGGGCGTGAGGCGCCTGCCGATCCGGATCCGGCTGACCGCCACGTTCGCGGTGTCGATGGTGCTGGTGCTGGCCGGAGCCGGCCTGTTCGTCTACGTGCGCCTCAAGAACGACCTCGACGAGAGCCTGACCGCCGGGCTCCACGCGCGGGCCAGTGCCGTACTGGGCGCCGGCTCCGCGGCGGCCGGGGCGGCCGGCGACGGAGAGGAGGGCTTCGCCCAGCTGCTGCGGCCCGACGGGGCCGTGCTGGACCGCTCCGGCGGCATCCGCGCCACGGCGCTCAGCCGGTCGGAGCTGCGGCGAGCCGCGGCCGGCGAGGAGATCCTGGTGGAGCGCAGGGTGCCGGGCGTCGAGGGAACCACCCGCGTGCTGGCGCGGAGCGCGGACGGCTCGAAGCTGGTCGCCGTCGGCCAGTCCCTGCAGGACCGCGACGACACGCTGGCCAACGTCGTGGCCTCGTTCGCGATCGGCGGGCCGATCGCCGTCGTCCTGGCCTCGCTGCTCGGCTACGCGCTGGCCTCCGCCGGACTGCGACCGGTCGAGGCGATGCGCCGGCGCGCGCAGGAGGTCTCGCTGGGCAGCGGCGACGACCGGCTGCCCCTGCCCGCGGCACACGACGAGATCCGCCGCCTGGGACTGACGCTCAACGAGATGCTGGATCGCCTGAGCCACTCGTTCGAGCGCGAGCGGCGCTTCGTGGCCGACGCCAGCCACGAGCTGCGCACCCCGGTGGCGGTCATCAAGGCCGAGCTGGAGGCAGCGCTGCGGGCCGGCGACCACGATCCGCAGGTGCGCGAGGCCCTTGTGGCGTCCGTGGAGGAATGCGATCACCTCGCTTCGCTCGCGGAGGACCTGCTGGTGGTCGCGCGCGCCGGCGAGGGCGAGCTGCCCGTGCGCCCCGAGCAGCTCGACCTGCGCGAGCTGCTCGACCGGGTGCGGGGGCGCTTCGCCGATCGGGCCGGCGAGCGCGGCCGCGACATCCGGGTCGAAGCCGCTGACGGGCAGCTCGTGTACGCGGACGAGCTGCGCGTGCGTCAGGCCCTCGGCAACCTGCTGGACAACGCGCTGCGCTACGGCCGCGGTGAGATCGTGCTGCGCGCGCGGCGCTCCGGGTCCGGGCTGGACCTGGAGGTGTCCGACGAGGGCGACGGCTTCGCTCCCGAGTTCGCCGAGCGCGCCTTCGAGCGCTTCGCCCGCGGCGACCTGGCCCGCACCCGCGACGGCACCGGACTGGGCCTGTCGATAGTGCGCGCGATCGCGGAGGGCCACCGCGGCCGAGCGGAGCTCGTCCCCGGCGCCCCCGCGACCGTGCGCATCTGGCTCCCCGACGGGCCGGAAACCGCCTCAGGGTCATCTCAGATGGCCGTCGTAGCTTCTCGATCAACGGGAATGGACCCCATACGAGGAGGCGAAGCAGGATGAGGGACAAGCTCAAGGGCGCGGTGATCGCGGCGGTGGTCATCGCCGCACTGGCAGTCGGCGGAGCCGCCATTGCCGGAGCCGCCGGCGGCGGCGGAGACGACAACAGCAAGGCGATCACCGGCTCGGCGCTCGACCGCGCGAAGGCCGTGGCGCTCCAGCACACCGGTGGCGGCAAGGTGACCGCAACCGAGGCCGGTGACGAGGAGGGCGCCTACGAGGTCGAGGTGACCCAGGCCGACGGCAGCCAGGTCGACGTCCACCTCGACAAGGACTTCAAGGTCCTCAACTCGGCCGCCGATCGGGAGCACGGCGACCACCAGGACGCGGGTGGCGATCACGAGAGCGGCCACCAGGACTGAGGTCTCAGCTCGGACGCCAGGCCCCGGTTCGCGCAGACGGCCCCGGACGGGGCCGTCTGTCCGTTCCGGGGCGGTCCTCCTGCTCGCGCTGCTTCTGGTGGCACCGCCGCTCTACCGAGCGGCTGACGGCGACGCCACCCCTCGACTAGCGCCCACCGGCCGTGCGGATCCCGTCGGACGGCTGCCGCACCCCAGCCGCGTGGCGGTGCTGGTGCTCGAGAACCGCCGCTACGAGCAGGTGATCGGCAACCCGGCGGCCCCGTTCATCAACCGCCTGGCACGGCGCTACGCGCTGGACAGCCGCTACTACGCGCTCGGGCACCCGTCGCTGCCGAACTACGTGGCGCTCACCGGCGGGTCCAAGTACGGCATCAGCACGGACTGCACGAGCTGCGACACGGAGCAGCCCAACCTGCTCAATCAGCTCGACACGGCGCACGTCGCCTGGCGAGCCTACTTCGAGGGCCTCGGCCACCGAGCGCCGCTGATCGATCGCACGCTCCGATACAACCCCCACCTCGACCCGTTCGCCTACTACGAGCAGGTGGAGGGCAGCACCAAGGCCCGCGAGCGCATCGGCGACTTCGCCAACCTGCGCCGCGACATGACCCACGGGCATCTGAGGACGTTCTCGTGGATCGCCCCGGACGTGTTCCACGACGGCCACAACGGCACGCTCGGGCAGGCCGACCGCTTCGCCGCCGGGCTCGTGCCCCGGGTGCTGCACGCGCTCGGGCCGCGCGGGGTGCTCTATCTGCTCTGGGACGAGGGCCCCAACAGCGACCTGCGCGGCATCCCCGGCGAGGCCGGAGGCGGGCGCATCCCCCTCATCGCCGCCGGCGGCCTGGCTCGCAGAGCGGCCGTCAGCGCGCTCCCCGCGAACCACTACGCGCTGCTGCGCACGATCGAGGCGAACCTCGGCGTCCCGGCGCTGCGCCACGCCAGTTACCCCTCCACGCCGCTGCTCGCGGGGCTACTGCGCCCGCGGCAGCAGTAGCGTCAGCACCGGCCGGGGGCGCGGCCGGCTCACGCTGAGGCTGCCCGCCTCCGCGGCGGCCAGCGAGCGGGCCAGCGCCAGGCCGATTCCGGCACCGCCGTCGGTGCCCGAACGGCGCTCGAACGCCTCGGCGGGATCGCCGCTGAAGCCCTCCCCCTCGTCCTCGACGTCGATCGCGATCCAGTCCTGCACCTCGCGCGCCCGCAGGGTCACCTGACCGCCGCCGTGCCGGCAGGCGTTGTCGATCAGGACCTCGAGGATCTCCAGGGCCACCGGACCGGACGCGTTCAGCTTCCACCGCGCCGGGGGCGTCTCCACCCGCAGCGGCCGGGCCTGCTCGGCCAGCGCGCCTCGCCAGCGCTCGCCGAGCTCGTCGAAGAGCGAAACGACGTCGGCGCTCTCGGCCCGCCGCGGGGCGTCGCGGGCCACGGCCAGCAGCGTGTCCACCGTCGCCTGGAGGCGGGCGACCTGGGCGAGCGCCGCTGCCGACTCGGCGGACGAGTCGCCGCGCAGCTCCATGGCCTCCAGCTCGAGCTTGAGCGCCGCGAGCGGCGTGCGCAGCTGGTGTGACGCGTCCGCCGTGAAGGCGCGCTCGCGCGTGACCAGCGCCTGCAGGCGCTCGGCGCTCGCGTCGAGGGCCTCCCCCACCGCGTCCACCTCGGCTACCGCGGCGCGCGGGGCGCGCACGCCGAAGTCGCCGCTCCCGAGCCGGCCCGCCGCCTGGGCCAGGCGCTCGAGCGGCGTGGCCAGGCGCCGGCCGAGCACCAGCGCCGCCGCGCAGGCGAACGCGACCACGCCCAGCGCCAGGCCGGCCAGCTCCAGCCACGAGCGCCTGTCCTTGTCCGCGACTGCGGCATCGCCGCGGCTGGCGCGCACGACCCCAACGACCCGCTCGCCCTGGAGCAGGGGAACCGCCGCGGTCAGCCGGTTCTCGCCGGTCGCGCTGGCCAGACGCCCGCGACGCAGGACCGTGCGTACCAGCGCGTCGGCGCGAGCCGGGCCGCGTCCGGCCACGCGGCGACCGGAGCGGTCGTAGACCGCGAGCGCGTCGGGGCTGCGCGGGAGCTCCACCCGGTCGCCGGCGACCGCGCTGAGGTCGATCGTCCGCGTGGCGGCCACCGCGTCGCGCTGGAGGCGCAGCAGCTCCTGGTCTCGATGGGATTGCTGGAGCACCACGCCCAGCGGGATCGCGAAGAGCACGACCGCGGCGGTCGCGACGCCCGCGATGGCCAGCACCAGCCGCCGCCTCACGGCGCCTCGAGCCGGTAGCCGACACCGCGCAGGGTCGTGATCGCGCCTGTGCCGATCTTCTGGCGCAAGCCCAGGATGTGCGTGTCGAGCGTCTTCGTCGAGCCCATCCAGTCCGTGTCCCAGACCTCGCGGATGATGCGCTCGCGGGTCACGGCCCGTCCGGCTTCGGAGACCAGCAGCGCGAGCAGGTCGAACTCCTTCGGCCGGAGGGTGAGCTCCTCGTCGGCGCTCCACGCCCGCCGGGCCGCGAGATCCACGCGCAGGTCGCCGGCCTGGAGCGGAGCGGCGCGATCCTCGGGGGCGGCCTCGGCGGCGCGTCGCAGATGCGCGCGCACGCGGGCGAGGAGCTCGGACAGCCGGAACGGCTTGACGAGGTAGTCGTCGGCGCCGGCGTCGAGCCCCGCCACCACGTCCAGCTCCTGGTCGCGCGCCGACAGGATCAGGATCGCCAGCTCCGGTCGCGCCGCTCGCAGCTTGCGGCAGACGTCGATGCCGTCGACGTCGGGAAGCCCGAGGTCCAGGATCACGAGGCCGATCTCCGGTCCGGCCGCGGCGGGAGCGGGACCGCCGCGGGCCAGCCGCCGAACGGCGTAGCCCTGGCTGTCGAGGACCCGCACCAGGCCCGAGGCGATCGCCTCGTCGTCCTCCACCAGGAGGATGCCGGGCAGGTCCATGGCGCCACCGTAGCGGTCCGACCACCGACCACCGGGAAAGTTTGACCTGGCGATGACCTCGCCGTGGCGGGCCGCTGACCGGTGCGTCCTACGGTCGTCGCCATGAGCATTCGCAGAGGCCTTCCCGCACTGGCAGCCCTACTGATCCTGGTCGCCCTGCTGGTCGCCAGCTGCGGCGGGTCGTCGTCCTCGGGCGGCAGCCAGACCTCCACGGGCGTCGATCCCAACGCCGCCGAGGTCAGCCCGGCAGGGGATATCCCGGACAACCAGGTGTTCGTGCCGTACCGGGCGCCGGGAACCGACTTCTCGGTCAAGGTGCCCGAGGGCTGGGCCCGCGCGACGGCTAGCGGTGCGGTGACCTTCAGCGACAAGCTGAACAGCATCCGCATCCAGCAGCGCCAGGCGGGCTCCGCACCCACGCCAGCCCAGGTCAAGGCCTCCGCCGCCGGCCTGCGCGGCGTGCAGGTGGACACCGTCCAGCGCAAGGCCGGCGAGGCGATCCGCGTCAAGTACCTGGCCGCCGCCAAGCGGGACCCGGTGACGGGCAAGCAGGGCACCGACGCGGTCGAGCGCTACCTGTTCTTCCACAACGGCCGGGTGGCCGAGCTCACGCTGTCGGGCCCCAAGGGCGCCGACAACGTCGATCCCTGGCGGATCGTGTCCGACTCGCTGCGGTGGGTGGCATGACCGCCGCGCTCGAGGCGGATCGGCTGTACCGCTTCTTTCACGCGGGCGACGACGAGACGCTGGCCCTGCGCGGGGTCTCGCTCACGCTCGAGAGCGGCCAGCTGGTGGCTGTCACCGGGCCGTCGGGCTCGGGCAAGTCGACCCTGCTCGCCTGCCTGGCCGGGCTCGACGAGCCCGACGGGGGCACCGTCACGATCGGCGGCCAGCGACTCAACCGGCGCCCCGAGGCCGAGCGCGCGGCGATCCGTGCCAGCTCGGTGGGCGTGCTCTACCAGCAGGCCAACCTCGTGGGGCACCTCAGCGTCGAGGCCAACGTGGCCCTCGCCCAGCGGCTCGGGGCTGGCGCGAACGCCGCAGCCGGCCGGCGCAGCCTGCTCGAGCGCGTGGGCCTGGCCAAGCGCATGCGCGCACAGCCGCGCGAGCTCTCCGGTGGCGAGCTGGCGCGGGCGGGGCTGGCGGTGGCGCTGGCCAACGACCCGGTGCTGGTGCTGGCCGACGAGCCGACGGGCGAGCTCGACGACGCCAACGCCGCGCGCGTGCTGGACCTCCTGCGCGAGCGCGCCCAGGCTGGCGCCGCCATCCTCGTCGCCACGCACGACCCCGCGATCGCCGAGCAGGCGGACCACACCGTCCGGCTGCGCGACGGACAGGTGGAGTCGTGAGTGAGCCACTCGTCCGCTGCAGCGCGGCCGGCCGCACCTACGGCGCCGGCCCCACCGCGACCGTGGGCCTTCAGCCGACGAGTTGCGAGATCCGGGCCGGCGAACGTGTGGCCCTGGTCGGCCCATCGGGGTCCGGCAAGTCCACCCTGCTGCACCTGATGGCCGGGCTCGACGAGCCGACGGTCGGCTCGGTGACCTGGCCGGCGCTGGGCGGCCGGATCGGCCTGAGGCCGGGACCGGTCGCGGTCGTGTTCCAGGGCCCCAGCCTGCTCCCCGCTCTGACGGTCCTCGAGAACGTGGCGATGCCGCTGATCCTCGCCGGGCAGGACGATCGCGGCGCGCGCGACGTCGCGGCCGAAGCGCTGCGGCCGGTCGCGCTCGAGGAGCTGGCCGACAAGCTGCCAGAGGAGATCTCCGGCGGCCAGGCCCAGCGCGTGGCCGTGGCACGCGCCCTGGCCGGCGAGGCCAAGCTGATCCTTGCCGACGAGCCCACCGGCCAGCTCGACCGGGCGACCGGCGCCGAGGTGGTGGAGCTGATGCTCGTCGCGGTGGAGGCGGCCGGTGCGGCGCTCGTGCTCTCCACTCACGATCCCACGGTGGCGGAGCGCCTCCCGATCCGCTGGGACATGCACGGCGGCCGCCTGCTGACCGCAGCGGAGGCGTCGTGATAGCCCTGACCTGGCTACGAGGCCTGCTGGCCCACCGCCGGGGTCGCATGATCGCGACCGCGATCGGCGTTGCCGTGGGCGTGGCGCTGCTCGCCTCGGTCGGCGCGTTCCTCTCCTCGACGACCGCCAAGATGACCGAGCGGGCGACCCAGCGGGTGGCCGTCGACTGGCAGGTGGAGGCCCAGCCGGGGGCGAACCCCGGCCGCGTCCTCGGTCAGGTGCGCGCCTTCGGCACTGTGCAGCGGGCGCTGCCGGTGCAGTTCGCACCCACCAGCGGCCTGCGGGCCACGGCCGGCGGCACGACCCAGAGCACCGGACCGGGCAAGGTGCTCGGCCTGCCCGCCGGCTACTCGGCGGCCTTCCCCGGCCAGCTGCGCACGCTGTCGGGCGACGGCACCGGCGTGGTGCTGGCGCAGCAGACCGCCGCGAACCTGCACGCCAAGCCCGGCGACACCGTGACCATCGGGCGCCCTGGGCTCGCGCCGGCGAAGGTGCGCGTGGACGGCGTGGTCGACCTGCCGCAGGCCGACTCGCTCTTCCAGGACGTCGGCGCCCCCGTCGGGGCGCAGCCGCAGGCGCCGCCGGACAACGTCATCGTGCTGCCCGCCAAGACCTTCGGCCGGGTCGAGGGCCCGCTGCGGGCCGCCCGCCCCGACCTGGTCCGCACCCAGGTCCACGCTGCGCTCTCCCACGCGCTGCCCGGCAGTCCGTCCGCGGCGTTCACGCAGACCTCCGGGCAGGCGCGCAACCTCGAGACGCGGCTGGCCGGAAGCGGCCTGGTCGGGGACAACCTCGGGTCCGCGCTCGACAAGGCCCGCTCCGACGCGCTCTACGCCCAGCTGCTGTTCCTGTTCCTGGCAGTCCCTGGCGCCATCATCGCCGGCCTGATCACGGCGTCCATCGCCGCCGCGGGCGCCGATCGGCGGCGCCGCGACGCCGCCCTGCTGCGCACGCGCGGCGCGAGCACGCGGCAGCTCGTGCGCCTGGCGCTCGCCGAGACCGCCCTGGCGGGCGGAGTCGGCGTGGCGGCCGGCCTGCTGGCGGCACTGCTGGTCGGCCAGCTGGCCCTCGGCGGAGCGAGCTTCGGGGCCGGGACGCTGGCCGCCGTGCTCTGGGCCGGTGGCGCCGCCTGCGCCGGGCTCGCGATCGCCGCCGCCGCGATCGCCCTGCCCGCCTGGCGCGACGCGGGCGGCCTCACGGTAGCCGGGCAGCGCCGCGAGATCGGCCGGACCGACCGCGCTCCGTGGTGGGCCCGCTACGGGCTGGACTTCGTTGCCCTCGCGGGCGCCGCGATCGTCTACTGGCAGGCGTCCCGCAACGGCTACTCCCTGGTGCTCGCCCCTGAGGGGCTGCCGCAGGTGTCGGTCAACTGGTACGCCCTGCTCGCCCCCGCGCTCGCGTGGGTCGGAGCCGGCCTGCTCACCTACCGACTGGCCGACCTCGCGCTGGCGCGCGGCCGTCAGCCGATCGCCCGGCTGCTGCGTCCCCTGGCGGGCGAGCTGTCGCCGAGCGTGACCGCGACGATGGTGCGCCAGCGCGGCCTGCTGGCCCGCGCCGTGACGCTGGTGGCGCTGACCGCGGCCTTCGCCGCGTCGACCGCCGTGTTCAACTCGACCTACAACCAGCAGGCCGAGGTGGACGCGCGGCTGACCAACGGCGCCGACGTGACGGTCACCGAGTCGCCCGGCACGCACGTCGGGCCGGCGGGAGCCAAGCGCATCGAGCAGGTGCCGGGCGTGCGCAGCGTCGAGCCGCTCCAGCACCGCTTCGCCTACGTGGGCGCGGACCTCCAGGATCTCTACGGCGTGCGCCCGAGCACGATCGGGACCGCCGGCCGGCTGCAGGACGCCTGGTTCGCCGGCGGGACGGCAAGGCAGCTGACGTCGGCGCTCGCCGCGAAGCCGGACTCCGTGCTCGTGAGTGCGGAGACCGTCAAGGACTTCCAGCTGCACCCGGGCGACCCCGTGCGGCTGCGGCTCCAGGACGGCGTGACGAAGCGCTTCAAGACGGTGCCGTTCCACTACGCCGGGGTGGCCAAGGAGTTCCCCACGGCGCCGACGGACTCGTTCCTGGTCGCCAACGCCGACTACGTCGCGAAGGCGATCGGCAGCGACGCGGTCGGCACGTTCCTCGTGCAGACCGACGGGACCGGCCCGGCCGTGGTGGGCAAGCGCGTGAGCCACGCGCTGGGCACGTCCGCCAAGGTCACCGACATCACCGGCTCGCGCAAGGTGGTCGGGTCGAACCTGACCGCCGTCGAGCTGTCCGGGCTGACCAAGGTGGAGCTGGCCTTCGCGCTGCTGCTGGCCGTGGCGGCGAGCGGCCTGGCGCTGGGGCTCGGCTTCCGGGAGCGCCGCCGCTCGTTCGCGATCGCGAGCGCGCTGGGCGCGACGCCGCGCCAGCTGGGCGGGTTCGTGTGGGGCGAGTCGGCCTTCGTCACGGCGGGCGGGCTGGCGCTCGGCGCGGTTAGCGCGGCCGCGATCTCCACGATGCTCGTGAAGGTCCTGACCGGGGTCTTCGACCCGCCTCCCGACGCGCTCTCGGTGCCCTGGGGCTACCTCGCGGCGGTGGTCTCGCTGGCGCTGGCCGCGGTGGGCGCGGCCGGAGCACTGACCCTGAGAGCGCTGCGCAGACCGGCGCTCGAAGAGCTACGCGACCTCTGAGCCAAGCGC
>JAXDIH010000034.1:0-61725 GCA_034664105.1 Thermoleophilaceae bacterium | reverse complement strand
CCTGCCAGCTCTGCCTCGCCGTCCGTGTGCATCGGCGCCGGCCAGTCCTCGAAGCGGCCCGCCGACCTGTAGTACTCGAACTGCTCCCGGTCGTCGACCAGGAACAGGTCGGAGGCCTCCACGACGTCCCGGGCCACGTAGCAGTCGAAGTCGAGCGGCAGCACCAGCGAGTCGTCCTTGACGTGCTCGAGCCGGATGACCGGCTTCGGGTCGTCCACGATCGGCCCCGCCGTGATCACGATGTCCGCCCCCTCCACGGCCTCCTCCGGCCGCGTCACCGGCTCCACCTCGCGACCGAGCGTCTCGTAGCGCGTCTCGTCCAGGTCGTAGGCCGCGATCGTCGCCGTCGGCCTCAGCGCGTCGATCACCTCCACGTGGTAGCGCCCCTGCTCCCCGCAGCCCAGCAGCGCCACCCGCGACCAGTCCGGCGGCGCCCAGTGCCTGATGCAGTAGCCGCTGACCGCCGCTGTGCGCGCCGCCGTGATGAGCCCGCCGTCCATCACAGCCGTGGGCAGGCCCGTGTCAGGGTCGTTCACGATGATCAGACCGGTTATGTACGGCAGGCCGATCGCCTGGTTCGACGGATAGCCGCTGACCCACTTGATGGCCGCCACGTCGAGGCCCGGCAGGTACGCGGGCATCGCGTGGATGAACGCGTTCGGGCGGGGATGGAGCCCCGGCTTCGGAGGCAGCTCGACCTGACCGGTCGCGTGCGCCCCGTAGGCCGCCGCCACGAGGTCGATCTGATCGTCGATCGAGGGCATCAGCTCCGACACCTCTGCTCGCGACAGGTACACGAGGCTCTTCACTGACTGGGGCTCCTTAGCTCGGCGAACTCGTCGTCCCGGAACTCGCCGGGCGGTCGGGACGCCGGCTCCGACGAGCCGGCCTCCTCGCGCGCGCGCAGCTCCACCCGGCGGATCTTCCCGGAAATGGTCTTCGGCAGCTCGGCGAACTCGAGCCGGCGGATGCGCTTGTACGGCGCCAGGCGCTCGCGCGCGTGCGTGAGGATCGCCAGGGCGGTGTCGCGGTCGGGCTCGTGCCCCGCCGCGACCGCGACGTAGGCCTTCGGCACCGCCAGGCGCAGCGGATCCGGCGACGGCACCACCGCCGCCTCGGCCACCGCCGGATGCTCGATCAGCACGCTCTCGAGCTCGAAGGGCGAGATGCGGTAGTCGGAGGCCTTGAACACGTCGTCCACGCGGCCGACGTAGGTGATGTAGCCCTCCGCGTCGCGGCTCGCGACGTCTCCCGTGTGGTAGCGCCCCCCTCGCATCGCCTCGGCGTCGGCCTCAGCGGAGTCGCGGTACGCCGTCATCAATCCCACGGGGCGCGAGACCAGGGGAATGGTGATCTCGCCCTCCTCCCCGGGCTGGCCGCTGATCGGGTCGGCCAGCTCGATCGCGTAGCCGGGCAGCGGACGCCCCATCGAGCCGCTCTTGACCGCGGCGCCGGGCGGGTTGCCGATCTGCGCGGTCGTCTCGGTCTGCCCGTAGCCGTCGCGGATCGTGATCCCCCACGCTCGGTGCACCTGCTCGATCACCTCGGGGTTGAGCGGCTCACCGGCCGCCACCAGCTCCCGGACCGACACCGGCCACGCGGTCAGGTCCTCCTGGATCAGCATCCGCCACACGGTCGGCGGCGCGCAGAAGGTGTCGACCGCACACCGGACCATCTGGTCCAGGAGCGCCCGCGCGTCGAAGCGCTCGTAGGCGTGCACAAGCACACACGCCTCGGCGTTCCACGGCGCGAACACGTTGCTCCACGCGTGCTTGGCCCATCCCGGCGAGGACACGTTGAGGTGCACGTCCCCGGGCTGCAGCCCGAGCCAGTACATCGTGGAGAGGTGGCCCACCGGATACGAAACGTGGGTGTGCTCGACCAGCTTGGGGCGGGCCGTCGTGCCGGAGGTGAAGTACAGCAACAGGGGATCGGATCCGTGGGTGGGCGCATCCGGAGCGAAGTCGCCGGGGCTGTCGTAGGCGGTGCCGTACCGTCGCCAGCCCGGGTACTCGCCGACCACGATCCGCGTGTACTCGCCGGGCACCTGGTCGAACTTGTTCGCGTCTTCGCTTGCCACCACGACGTGGCGCGCCTTCCCGCGTTCGAGCCGGTCGATCAGGTCGGACGGCTCGAGCAGCGTCGTCGCGGGGATGAGCACGGCGCCGAGCTTGGCGAGCGCCAGGATGGTCTCCCACAGCTCGATCCGGTTCGCGAGCATCACGATGACCGCGTCGCCGCGCTCGACGCCCTCGTCGCGGAACCAGTTCGCCACCTGACTCGACCGCCGCGAGAGCGCCGCGAACGACAGCACCTGGTCGCCGCCCTCGTCGTCGACCACCCGCAGCGCCGGCCGCTCGTTGCCCGCGGCGATGACGTCGAACCAGTCGAGCGCCCAGTTGAACTCGTCGAGCCGCGGCCACGAGAAGTGCTCGCGCGCGGCGTCGTAGTCGGTGCGGTGGTCCAGGAGGAGGTCCCGAGCCGCGCGGAATGTCGCGTGGCCAGTCAGGGTGCCGCTCACGCGCCGCTCGGCTGGGAGGCGGCCACCAGGCCCCGCTCCTCGATCTCGTGCTCGCGGATCTTGAACTTCTGGATCTTGCCGGTCACCGTCATCGGGAACTCGCCGACGGAGCGCACGTACCGGGGGATCTTGTACCGCGTGATCTTGTCCCGGCAGAACTCCCTGAGCTGCTCGGCGTCGAGCTCAGCCCCTGGACGCAGGATCACCCAGGCACAGACCTCCTCGCCCAGCCGCTCGTCCGGGACCCCCACGACCTGCACGTCGACGATGTCCGGGTGCGTGTAGAGGAACTCCTCGACCTCGCGCGGGTAGATGTTCTCTCCGCCGCGGATGATCATGTCCTTGTTGCGCCCGACGATCGCTACGTAGCCGTCGTCGTCCATCTCGGCGAGGTCGCCGGTGTGCATCCAGCCGGCGGCGTCGATCGAGCGGGCGGTGGCCTCCTCGTCGTCCCAGTAGCCGAGCATCACCGAGTAGCCGCGCGTGCACAGCTCGCCCGTCTGCCCGCGCTCCACCGTGAGGCCCGTCTCGGGGTCGACGATCTTGATCTCGACGTGGGGATGGACCGTCCCGACCGTGGCCACCCGCTTCTGCAGCGGCGCGTCGCGCACGGTCTGCGTCGACACCGGCGAGGTCTCCGTCATGCCGTAACAGATGGTGACCTCCTCCATGTGCATGTCGCTGCGCACGCGCTTCATCACCTCGACCGGGCAGGGAGCGCCGGCCATGATCCCGGTGCGCAGGCTGGCCAGGTCGAAGCGCTCGAAGTCCGGCAGGCCGAGCTCGGCGATGAACATCGTCGGAACGCCGTACAGCGAGGTGCAGCGCTCGGCCTCCACGGCCTCGAGCGTGGCCTCCGGCTCGAAGCCCTCCTCCGGGATGACGATGCAGGCGCCGCGGCTGAGCCCGGCCAGGTTGCCCATCACCATGCCGAAGCAGTGGTAGAACGGCACGGGCACGCAGATCCGGTCGGCCTCGGTGTAGCCCAGGACCTCGCCCACGAAGTAGCCGTTGTTGAGGATGTTGTGGTGCGAGAGCGTCGCACCCTTCGGGAAGCCCGTCGTACCCGACGTGTACTGGATGTTGATCGGGTCGTCGAAGCTCAGCTGGCCCCCCGTCCGGGCCAGGTCGTCGTCCGTCACGCGCTCCGCGGCCTCGAGCAGGCTGGTCCACTCCTCCCCCAGCAGCACGCTCTGGCGGAGCGCCGGCGTCGTCGTCTCCGCCAGCAGGGCCGGGTAGTCGGCGCCCTTGAACCCGGGCGCGAGGATCAGGTGCGAGCAGCCCGACTGGGTGAGCGCGTATTCCAGCTCGTGCGCCCGGTACGAAGGGTTGACGTTGACCAGGATCGCCCCGATCTTCGCGGTGGCCAGCTGGACCACGACCCACTCGGCGCAGTTGGGCGACCACATGCCCACGCGGTCGCCCTTGGCGACGCCCCGCGCCAGCAGCGCGCGGGCGCAGCGGTCCACCTCCTCGGCCAGCTGCGAGTACGTCCAGCGGATGTCCTGGTGACACGAGACGAGCGCCTCGCGGCCGCCGTGCTCTGCCACGACGGCGTCCCACATGTCGCCGATGGTCTGGCCCAGCAGCGGGGTCGTCCCCGTGCCGTGCACGTAAGCCGGTGCCGCCATCTCAGCCCTCCGAGAAGTAGGCGTCCACCGCGGCCTGGTCGCGCTCGTAGGCCGAGAGGCGGACGATCTTGCCGTCCTCGATGTCGTAGATCGCCAGCCGCTCGGACTCGAGCGGCTCCCGGCCCGGGCGCTGGAAGCGCTCGGTGACCATCGCGATGGCGCGCGTCTCGCTGGGGAGCACGTCCTCGACGCTCACCACGGCCCAGTTGCCCTCTGTCATCGCGACGACCGGCTCGATGTACCTGGTCATGATGTCGTCCACGCCGTGGTAGGTCCCGGAGAGGTGGTGCGTTCCCGAGACATAGGCAACCACGTCGTCGGCGAAGTAGCTCTTCCCCTTCTCGGCGTCCCCGGAGATCCAGGCGTCGAGGTAGCCCTGAACTATCTGGCGGTTCTCCTGCAGCACGTCAGCCATCGCTACTCCTTTTTCCTTGTGGTCATCTGGGCGTGGGCGACCCGGTCGCCGGCGCGGGCAGTCTTGCGGCCGCCACCTCCACGCGAAGTCGAGCGCCGGCGCGCCGGAGCCCCACCAGCGTCACCAGGCATGCGCACGCGACGATCAGGTAGGGAACGGCGAGGTCCAGCAGCGCGGCCAGCGTCCCCGCGATCGCCGCGCCGATCACCTGGCCGGGCGCCCAGCCGACGTACATCAGTCCGAACCCGAGCCCCTCGTCGAGGCCCGAGCTGGCGACGCCGTCCCAGTACATGGCCATCCCGGGTGCGAGCACGGTGCCGAAGGCAACCGAGCCGGCGGCGATCACCGCCGCGAGCAGGAACGGATCCTTGACCCACGGCACCAGCAGCACCGCCAGCAGCCCGCCGAACAGGAACCATGCGATCGGCCCGACCGGGCCGACGCGATCCGCCCAGCGCCCGGCAATCGGGCTGGCCACCGCGCTCACCAGGCCGGCGGCCAGGAACGCCAGCCCGATGGCCGTCGCCCCGTACCCCAGCTCCGCGAGCGTCAGTGGCGCGAGGACGCTGATCACGCCCGCGGCGAAGGCCGACAGCCCCGTGATCCACAGTCCTGTGAGCACCAGCCGCTGACGCATCGCGCCGGCGATCACCGCCAGCGGTCGGTCCGTGCTCGGCGCGCCTCGCTCCGGGGTCGGCATGCGCAGCGCCACCAGCGCAAGGATCACTCCCGCCAGCGCCACGGCGCCGAACACCGGCAGGACGCCGAGCGTCGCCGCGCCGGCACCGAGCAGGGGGCCGATCAGGCTGCCCCCGATTGCCGCACCCAGCACGATTCCCAGCGCCTCGCCGCGCCGCCCGGCGGGCACGGCGGCGAACAGCCAGACCAGCCCGCCGGTCCAGGACACGGCTCCGCCGACGCCCTGCGTGAAGCGCGCCACGTCGAGCAGCCAGATCGCGTGCGACAGGCCGAACACGACGCTAGACGCCGACATGAGCGCGAGGCCGGCGACGACCGTCCACTTCACGCTCACGCGTGTGGCAAGCCCTCCCGGCAGCGCGCCGCTGAGCACGCCGGCCCCGTAGCACGCCGTGAGAATCCCGGCGTCCGTCTTGGACAGTCCCACCTCTCCGGTGTACAGCGGCAGCATCGGGGCCAGCGCGGCGAAGAACAGCGCGTCGAACGTCGCAATCGCGGCGACGAGGATCAGCAGGTTGCGCACGCGGCGCTCAGCCCTCCAGCTGTGACCGGATCTCGCGCGGGTCGCAGTAGAGGTGCTCCTCCTGGATGAGGCCGTCGCCCACCATGTAGATGGCCAGGAAGTGCCAGGTGATGCGGTTGCCGGTGGCCGGGATGCCGTAGAGGTCGCCCGAGTGCGTGGCGTACAGCACGCCCTCGTGGATGACGGTGTTCTCGTCGGCCACCTCGAGGTTCACGTGGCTCTCGAGATCGCTCAGCCCGTCGTAGAAGTTGACCTGCGCGTACTCGCGCACGGCGTCATGACCCTCGTACGGGTTCTCCCGGTCGTTCGTGTCGATGAACGTGATCCCGGGCGCGTACAGCTTCAGCAGCCCGTCGAGATCGGCGTCGGCGAACGCCTCGTGAGCGCGGACCAGCAGCTCCTTGTTCGCCTCGATGGTGTCGGTGGTGGTGCTCATTGGTCTCCTTGGTCAGTCGATCGTCTGGGACGCGAGGTCCTTGGGGGTGGTCGTCACGATCTCGGGCGTGTCGCCCGTGATCACGGTGTCGTCGTGGCGGAAGCCGCCCACGCCGGGGATGTAGATGCCGGGCTCGCACGAGTAGACCTCGCCCGTCTGCAACGGCCGGGTGTTGAACGACATGTCGTGCGGGAACTCGTGGACGTTGATCCCGATTCCGTGCCCGGTGCGGTGGCGGATGTACTGCGCGTAGCCGGCCTTCTCGTACACGGCGTTGGCCGCGACGTCGGGCGCGCACACCGGGTTGCCCGTGGCGTACTCCGCCAGGGCGGCCTCCTGGGCCGCGCGGGCGGCCTCGAACGCCTTGCGCTTCTCGTCGTTCGGCTTGCCGCAGAACCAGATCCGCTCGTTCTCGAGCCACAGCCCGTTGAGCCGGACGCAGAGGATGTTGACGATCACGTCGCCCTTCTCGATCCGCGTCCCGGTCTTGCCGCCGCCGCCGTGCGGGGCGGCGGAGTCCTCACCGACGAGGCAGAGGAGCAGCAGCTCGACGTTCTCGCCGGGGAAGCGGTCGGCCGCCTCGTTCATGAGCAGGGCGCCCATGCTGTAGTCGAGCTCCTGCCCCATCCGCCCCGGGCGGATGTTCTCGCGGTAGCGCTCCTGGCCCCAATCGGACAGAGCCGCGGCCTGGCGGACCAGATCGAGCTCCTCGGGGTGCTTGACCCACCGCAGCTCGCGCAGGCCGGCGTCGACGTTGACGAACTGGAGGTCGGGCAGCAGGCGCGGCACCTCGGCCATCGGGCCCGACAACGCGTCGACCCCGATACGACCCCGGCCCAACCCGTGTGAGCGCAGCAGGTCCGCCATCGTGTCGCGCCACTGCGGCGCGAGCGGCATCCGGTCGACCAGACGCGGATGCTCGCTGTAGATCGTCACGTCGGAGACCCACATCACGCCCCGCTCGATGGAGTCGTCCAGCGCGTTGCTGGACAACTCGTGCATCAGCGCGAACGGCTCGCCCTGGCGCGGCACGATCACGCACAGCGGCCGCTCCCACGTCCAGAGGAAGCCCTCGGGGTAGTTCGTCGCGAAGAAGGCGTAGTCGGGCGTCAGCAGCGCGAGCGCCTCCAGCTCCTCCCGTTCCATGAGCGCACGCATCCCGGCGAGCCGGGAGTCGTAGACGCTTCGGCTAAGCGACGGCATCGCCAACCTCGCTGCCAGCCGGATGGCTCTGGTTGAACGAGCGCACGGCGTCGACGAACGGCTGGTTCTCCTCGATCATCGGGAAGTGCCCGCTGTCCTCGAAGATGACCAGCTCCGAGTTGGGGAGCCCCTCGTGGAGGATCTCGGACTCGGAGACCGGCGTGACCCAGTCGTGGCGCCCGACGGTGATCAGCGTGGGTGCGGTGATCGACCCGAGCTGATCCTCGACGTCGTAGTTCGGCATGTCGATCTTGAACATCTGGGCCGAGGTGGCGCCGTTGCCCTTGATGCGCGAGACCATGTTGTTGCGGTCGGCGTCCGGGTAGTCGTGGAAGTAGAGCGGCGCGATCGTCTGCCACATCTGCGCGTAGTCCTCCGGCGACGTGACGGAGCCCTCCAGCGCGCGGGCGAGGTACTCCTTCTGCGCGTCGGTCCCGGTGGCCTCGAGGTTCGCGCCGGCCTTGTCGGCGAAGCGGTGCGACGGCGACGTGCCGACGAGGATCAGCCGGTTGATCGAGTCCGGGTACTTGAGCGCGTACGAGAGCGTGATGAAGCCCCCGTAGGAGTTGCCCATCACGTCGACCTTGCCGAGGTTGAGGTACTTGCGCAGCGCCTCTAGGTCGTCGGAGATCGTGTCCAGCACGTACGAGTCCGGATCCGCCTCGGAAGAACCGCCCGTACCGCGGTGGTCGATGTAGACGAACTGGAAGTCGTCGGTCAGCGGCGTGAGCCACGGCTGGAAGTACGAGTGGTCCAGCGCGGGGCCGCCATGGAGGACGAAGCACACCGGCTTCTCGACCATTTCGGGCCCCTCGGGCCGGTACCCGGCGCCCTCGATGTCGAAGAACAACTTGATGCCGTTGATGTCGGCTTGCACGGTCCCCTCCTCGGGTCTCTCTGGTTGCCTTACTTGATCTCGAGCGTTCGCCCACGGCGGTGGGCGAAGAGATTGGCCAGCCCGACGCCGACGATCAGCGCCGTGCCGTTGGCCAAGTCGTTGACGAATCCACTCGCTCCCGCGAGGTTCAGGCCGCTGTTGAGCGCGGCGAGAAACAGCACGGCCGTGACGAGACCCCCGACGTTCCAGCGGCCTGGCGTGATGGCCGCGGCGCCGAGGAAGACGACCGCGAAGGCTGGGAGCGTGTAGCCGGGTCCCACGGCGGGGTTGCCGGCGCCGGTGCGCGCGAGCAGGAGCACGCCGGCGATGCCGGCCAGCAGTCCGCTCACCATGTACGTGGACATGGTCAGGCGCTCGACGGGTATGCCGACGAGCCGGCCGGCGGAGCGGTTCGAGCCGAGCGCGTACAGGTAGCGCCCGTAGGCGGTGTGCCGGAGCACGTAGTAGACCGCGAGCACCAGCACGAGCGCCACGAAGACGACCACTGGGATGCCGAGCAGGTTGCGCGACCCGAAGTCGGTCAGGCCCGTGGGGATGCCGTCGACGATGCTGTTGCCGCTGGTCACCCACTGGACGACGCCGGAGATGAGAATCGTCATGCCAAGCGTCGCGATGACCGAGTTGATCTTCGCGCGCGTGACGAGCAGCCCGTTGATCACGCCGATCGCGATCCCGACCGCGCAGGCCACCGCGACGGCGAGCAGGATGGAGTCGGTCTCGGAGACGACCTTTGCGGCGAACACCGACGCGAGGCCCATCGTCGCGCCGGGCGTGAAGTCCCACACCTCCGCGACGATCGGCACCAGCACGGCAAGCGCGACGACAGCCAGGATCGCCTTGTCCGCCAGCGAGATCTGGAGGTTGGCGGCGGTCGGGAAGGTCTCGCTCGTCGAGGGCAGCAGGCTGAACAGGAGGACGAGCCCCACGGTCAGGGCCACCAGGGCGTAGGCCTCGACCAGCCCACCGACGCCGCCCCGGCGGGTCGGCTCAGGGGCGTCGTCGGGCGTTGTCGTCACGGGCCGCACCTCGTTGGCGGTGGGCGCGCTCATCGGGCCACCGCACCGTTGTAGACGGCGTGTTCCAGCTGCTCGGCCGAGCACGGCGTGTCCGCGAGCTCGCGGACCACCTCGCCGTCGGAGATCACGACGACGCGATCGCAGAGCTGAGCGAGCTCCTCGGCGTCGGAGGAGGCGACCAGTGCGCCGGTCCCCGTCTCGGTCGCCATGCGCAGGGCGCCCCAAAGCGCGGCCCTCGCGCCGACGTCGACGCCCTGGGTCGGCTCGTCGAGGAGCAGGACCCGCGGCGACCGGCGCAGCCAGCGCGCCATCACCACCTTCTGCTGGTTGCCGCCGGACAGCTGGGAGATCGGGGTGCTGGGCGACTGCGCCCGGACCTGGTAGCGGGTGAGGTCCGTGCGGACCTTGGATAGCTCGCGCCGGTGCCGCAGCCGCCCGGTGCGGCCGCAATCGGGCGTCGCCATCGCCAGGTTCTCCAGTACCGACAGCTCCGGGAACAGCGCGAACGCGGCGCGGTCCTCCGGGACGAACGCTATGCCCGCCCGGATGGCGTCAGCCGGGGAGCGCAGGTGCAGCTCCTGGCCGTCGACCTTCACGGTGCCCGCCTCCAGGCGCTGCGCGCCGAAGAGCAGCCGCATGAGCGTGGAGCAGCCGGCGCCGGCGAGCCCCATGACGCCCACGATCTCGCCCTGGCCCACGCTGACGCTGACGTTGCGCACCGACCCGCCGCGCAGGCCCGAGGCCTCCAGGACGGGCACGCCGAGGCGCCGCGGAGCCGCCTGCCTGGGCACCGCCGCGTCGAGCGCCCCACCGACGATGTGCTCCACGAGGGCGTCGTAGTTGAGCTTCTCGCGGGTCAGCGTCGCCACCCGCCGGCCGTCGCGCAGGACGGTGGCGCGGTCGGCGAGCCCGACGATCTCCTCGAGCCTGTGCGAGACGAGCAGGATGGCCTGACCCGCCGCCGAGTAGCGCCTCAGCGCGGCCGCCAGCGTCTCGAACTCGGCTGGTGTCAGCGCGGCGGTCGCCTCGTCGAGGACGAGCAGCCCACCGGAGGCCTCCTCCTGATCCTGCAGCGCCCGGGCGATCGCCACCATCGTCTGAGTCCCGGGGCGCAGGTTCCGCAGCGAATCGTCCCAGCGCGCATCGATGTGGAAGCGCTCCAGGATCCGCTCGGCTCGCGCCCGCACCTTGCGGGCCGAGATGCGGGACAGCCAGCTCGTGTCGTACCCCCGTCCGACCGCCAGGTTGTCGGCGACGGTCAGATCGGGGAACACGCTCGGCTGCTGATGGACGAAGTGCAGCCCGCAGGAGGTGGCCAGTGCCGGCGTGAACGCCGGCAGGTCGTAGGTCGAGTCCCCCACTTGGAGCTCGCCGGCGTCTGCGGCGTAGACGCCGGCGAGGACCTTGATCAAGGTCGACTTGCCCGACCCGTTCGAGCCGACGAGCGCATGGATCTCTCCCGGCGCCACCTCCAGCCCGACATCGTCGAGGGCGAGCGTCCCCGGGAACGACTTGGTCACCCCGCGCGCGCGCACGGCGACCTCCCGGGTGGCCTCGCGTTCAGCCGAGGCGCTCACTTCGCGGCGTTCCACGCCTCGGTGTAGAGCTTCGCGTAGTCGAACGGAGGCACGTAGCGTCCGCTCGCGGGCACGTTCGTCTTGGCGCCATCGGCGCTCTTGTCGTAGAGCTGGATCCCGATCCCGCTCGACACGGGCTTCTCGCCCGCGAACAGGCGGACGAAGGAGTCGATCGCCGACCAGGCCTCCCAGCCGATGTCGTAGCCGGTGCCGTAGGCGACGCCCTTATAGGAACGCAGCGCCTCCAGCGAGGCCTCGCCGCCCTCGCCGACCCCGAACACGAGGTCCTTGCCGGCGGACGTGACGGCCTGCTGCGCCCCGAGGCCCAGGACGGCCTCGTAGCCGACCATCACCGCGTTGATGTCCGGGTGCTTGAGCAGCTGCTGCGACACCCGGTCGCGGACTCCGGTCTCGAACGCCGAGGCCGGGAAGTACTCCTTGTAGAAGTTGCAGGTCTTGCACTTCGCGAACTCCTGCTCCGCGGCCTCGGCGAGCGCCGTGCTGGACTTGGCGACGTCGTCGGTGACCATCAGGAGGTTGGCCTTGCCGTCGAGCTTGGAGATGGCGTAGTCCGCCCCCGCCGCGCCCCAGGCACGTGAGAACTCGATGAAGTCGCCCTCCACGTAGGTGACCACGTGGGTGAACAGCGACTCGCCCCCGTCCTCGTCGCAGTCGAGGGAGATGGCCGCGACGACCGGGATGTTGGCCCGCTTGGCCTCGACGAGCGCGCTGCGGATGTACTTGCAGTCGAGGTAGTAGACGAAGATGCCATCGGCCTTCGCCGCGATCGCGTTGCGGATGCCGGTAGCGGCCGCCGCGGGATCGTTCTTGGCATTGAAGACGGTCGTCTTCCAGCCGAGGACCTTGGCCGCGTCCTGGGCGCTCGCCACCGGTCGCTCGCAGGTGTACGTACAGGAGATGAGCGCGATCGTCTTGCCGGTCGCGGGCTTGGGCGACTCCGTGGGAGGCGCCTGGTAGGTGCCCGTGTCGGAGAGCCACTTGTCCACGTTGGACTGGATCTCGGCGAGCGCGGGATCAGGTCCCGAGCCGCTCGTCCCCCCGCCGTCAGACTTGTCGTCGGAGCCGCACGCGGCGGCGAGGACCGCCACTGCGACCGCGACGCAGACAGTCACGATACGCCTAGTCACAACAACTCGAGACCCAAACTCCAGCACGCGAACCCCCTCTGGACGAAAGACCAAGACCCCCTGCTTGACCGGCGCCAGTGCCGACGATCTGACCGTCGACGCCGCGAGCCGCCCGACCTCCCCCGACCTAGTTGGCCACCCCGCTCAGCGCTTCAGAGAACGCATCGAGCACCATGCGCTGGAAGTACGCAACGCAGACCTCGCTCTCCGCCAGCAGCCGCCCTTGCGGCACGACGTTGGAGCGAAGTGCCGGCTGAAGCCGGCCGACCACGTCGATGTCCTCCTCGAGCGCCCGGTTGTGGAAAGCGGCCCACTCGGACACGATCTCATCGTCGAGCTCCTCGCGCGACCAGACGTCGGTTACCTGCCGCGTGGTGTTCGGGCCGGTGGGGATGAAGACGCTCGCCATCGCGAACACACCCTCCACGAAGATGTAGCTGGACGGCCACATGACGATGAGGCGCCCGTCGCTGCCGCCGGCGCGCAGGTTGTCCGGCAGCCTGCCTCGATCGATCTTCCGAGGTGCGTAGTGCTCGATGACCTTGCCGCGGTTGATGTACTCGTACCGGTCGTGGTCGAGCTCGAACACCTCGGCAAAGGTGCTCTGGTGGATGGTCGGGCAGTGGTAGCACTCGACCAGGTTCTCGATCGCGACCTTCCAGTTCGCGGCCAGCTCCGACTCGTAGCGCTGGTGACCGGCGTCGTAGGCGGCCAGGTCCAGCCCGCCGCGCTCGCTCGCGATCAGCTCGAGCTCGGGGTGCTCGTCGAGCAACCCGCCGGCGTGCGGATTGGCATTGACCCAGACGAAGCCGCCCCAGACATCCACGGACACCGGCAGCAGCGACAGCTCTGACTCGTCGAACGACTCTTCGAGCTGAGAGCGCGGCGCCTTCCGCAGCCCGCCGTCCAGATCGTAGGTCCAGGCGTGGTACGGGCACTGCATCGTGCCGCGCGAGCAGCTCTCGCGGACGACCGGAAAGCCCCGGTGGCGACAGATGTTGACGAGCCCGTGGAGCTCGCCGTCGCGGTCCCGCGTCACCACGACCGGCACGTCGGCGGCCTGGGTGACCATGATGTCGGTGGGCTTGCTCACCTGCGCGGCGGGCCCGGCGTAATGCCAGCCGCGGCGGAAGATGGCCTGGAGCTCGAGCTCGTAGATCGCGGGGTCGCTGTACCACGAGAAGGGCAGCGTGAGGTTCTGCTTGAGCGCCTCGTCGACCGCCAAGAGGTCGATGTCCATCTCTGCGAGTGGGGCCATCCGGTCTCCGATCTAGGGGGTAAATCCCTGTACCGTCCAGACTGTAATCTCTTTACCGTCCGGACTGTACAGTCCCTGCGGATAGACTGTCAAGCATGCCGAGTCCTTCAAGCCTGCCTAGCCCCGAAAACCCGGACCCGCGGCTTGAAGAGGGCCCCAGCCGAACCGTCGAGCGCCTGCTCCTCGCCGCCGCAGCCGTGATCAAGCGGGACGGCGCCTGCTCCCTGACGCTGGAGGCGGTCGCGGCCGAGGCCGGAGTCAGCAAGGGCGGACTGCTGTACCACTTCCCCACCAAGGACGCCCTCCTCGAGGCGCTCGTCGACTGGTGGCACGACGACTTCCAGCGCCGCCTCGACGCGACGCAGGGCGACAACAACGCCGCGGCGTACCTCCACGCGATGGATCGCCACTCCACCGCCCCGGATTGGCGCCGGACGCTCGAGCACGGTCCGATGGCGGTCATGGCCGGAGCCCCTGGCCAGGCCGCGCGCGTGCGCGGGCGCTATGAGGCGTGGCAGGACTGGCTCACCGAGGACGCCGCCGATCCGGTGGCGGCGACGATCGTGCGGCTGGCAGCCGACGGTCTCTGGTTCGCCACGCTCTACGACTTCGCGCCGCTCGACGGCGAGCTGCGCGGCGCCGTGCTGAAGCGCCTCGCGGAGATTGCCGCCGGGACCTAGTCCAGGGTCCGCTCGGCGAAACGCAGCGCGGTTGGCGGCCGGCCGGAGCCCTCAGCCGATCTGCTCCGCCAGCTCGACGATGATCCCTTCCGGGCCGCGGACGTAGCAGAGCCGATAGCTGTCTTCGTAGCGCTCCACCTCGCCAACGAGCTCCGCGCCGCTGCCCACGTGCTCCATGCGTTGGATCGTCATGCGCTCGACGCAACCCCGCCGGCGGCCCGCGCGCGGGCGGCCTGACGGACCAGGTGGTCGCGTTCGGCGACGTCCGTGGCCCGACGGGCGGCATCCGCGTACGCCGTGGCGGCGGCAGGGAGGTCGCCGCTGAGCTCGTGCAGGTGGCCGCGGACGGCGTGCCACTTGTGCCGCTCGCCGAGCACCTCGCGCAGCCGGTCGGTCTCGCGCAGCCCGGCGACGGCGCCGACGACGTGGCCGACCGCGACCGCGCGCCCGAGCACCGCGGCGGGGTCCTGGCGCACCGGGTCGTCGGTGAGGGCGACGAGGTCGTCATACCAGGCGAGGATCTGCGGCCAGTCGGTCTCCTCGGCGCTCGCCGCGTCGTCGTGCAGGGCGGCGATCGCGGCCTCGACCTGGTAGCGGCCGGGGCGCCCAGCGGCCAGCGCCGACTGCAGGACGCCCACGCCCTCGGCGATCTCGCGCGTGTCCCACAGCCCGCGGTCCTGCCGGTCGAGCGTGACCAGCCGGCCCTCGGCGTCGAGCCGCGCCGGAAGCCGGCCATGGTTGAGGAGCATCAGCGCGAGCAGCCCCCGCGCCTCGGGCTCCTCCGTGGCGAGGGTGAGCTGGCGGGCGAGCCGGATCGCCTCGCCGGCCAGGTCCACCCGGCCCGCGTGCCCGGCCGTGTAGACGAGGTAGAGCACGCGCAGCACGACGGCGAGGTCGCCGGGCTGGTCCAGGCGGCGCCCGCGCACGGTGCGCTTGGCGCGGCTGATCCGCTGCGCCATCGTCGCCTCGGGGACGTAGAAGGCGTCGGCGATCTCCCGGGTGGTGAGGCCGCCGACGGCCCGCAGGGTCAGCGCCACCTGGGACGCGGGCGCGAGGTCGGGATGACAGCAGCAGAACAGCAGGAAGAGGGTGTCGTCGCCCTCCTGGGTGACGACCGGCCGCGGCTCCGCGTACGTCGTCTCCTCGCGGCGCTGCCTGGCGACCTCGCTGCGGCGGGCGTCGACGAGCCGCCGCGTGGCGACCGCGGTCAGCCACCCACGCGGGTCGTCCGGCGGGTGCTCGGGCCAAACCCGGAGCGCCTCCAGCAGCGCTTCCTGGAGCGCGTCCTCGGCGGCGTCGAAGTCCTCGCCCCTGCGGACCAGGCCCGCGAGCACCCGCGGGACGAGGGCGCGCAGCGCGCCCTCGTCCAGCCGCCGCACCGGCTCGTCGACCACGCCGGTCAGTCCTCCGACGGCGCCCCGGACATGACCTCACGGACGTCGAGCCACTCGTACAGCGGCTCCCCGCCCGGGCCGGGCTCGGAGGACACGTACGCCGCGATCTCGAGCGCGCGCTCGCGCGACTCGACGTCGATCATGAACCAGCCGGCGATCAGGTCGCTGGTCTCCGGGTGCGGGCCGTCGGTGGTGACGGGCGCCGCGTCCGGACCGCCATAGCGCACCCAGGTGCGCGCCGGCGTGAGCGCCTGCGCGCCGACGTACTCGCCGCTCTCCTCGAGCAGCTCGCTGACGTGCCGCTGGAAGGACATGTGCGCCTCCACGTCCTCCGGCGCCCACTGGTCCATCGGGGGAAACGGATGGTGCGGCTCCGGACCGCCCCGGTAGTGCTTGAGAATCAGGTACTTCGGCATGGTGTCTCCTGGTGTCGTGGGTCGCGCTGTCGCGGCCCTTCACCTGGTGAGCGGAGCCGACCAGAGCTTCTCGACATGGAATCACTCATCTAGCTCCGAGAACGTCGCGTAGGGGGAACCCCAGACGGACCAGCGCGGCGCCGGTCGGACAGCTCAAGAACCCTTTTCCGGCCGCCGATGCCTCACCGGGTGCAACGACTTACGGAGGCTACATAGTCACGAACAGCGGCAACGCCGACCTGCGCGTGGACCGCGTGCGCAGCATCGGCGACGACGGTGACGACTTCCTCGTCTCGCGCGACGACTGCTCCCGCAACACCCTTGCGCCGGGCGCCAGTTGCACGCTGGCGGTGCGGTTTGGCCCGATCGGGGTGGGCAAGCGCAACTCGGTGCTCACCGTCGACAGCGACGCGACGGGCTCCCCGCTTCAGGTGCCGCTGGTCGGCACCGGGCTCAAGCCCGCGACGTCGGCCACGAAGGGGGCGCACAGGCAAGACCGTGAAGCGCCGGTGCACCACGCACACGCGCAAGGTGAAGCGTCGCGTGGACGGCAAGCGCCGCTGGGTGAACGTGCGCCGGACGCGCTGCGTGCGCAGGGTCTCGGCCCAAGTCGGTCAAGCCAAGTCGGTCAAGCCAAGTCGGTCAAGCCCAAGTCGGTCAAGCGCTGACCTTTCGCCGCCGGGGGATGCTCACTGCGCCCCCGGCAGCTCGCCCAGCGTGACCTCGACGGTGTCGGTGCTGCCGTCCTGGTGCTGGACCTTCACCTTGATGCGATCGCCGGGCTTGTGGTCGGCCAGAGCCACGGCGACGTCGTCGGCGCTGCTCACCGGTCCGCCGTCGACCTCGAGGATGACGTCGCCCGGCTTCAGCCCGGCGCCGGCGGCCGGCCCGCCGCGCTGGACGCCCACGATCAGCGCGCCGCCGCCCTGGATCGAGCGCAGCTCCACGCCCAGGTAGGCGCGCCCGGTGTCGACCACGCGGCCCTTGTCGGCAAGCTGCGTGGCGATCCGCTTCGCCTGGTTGCTGGAGATCGCGAAGCCCACGCCATCGGCTCTGCCGAGGCCTGGGTCCACCGCGGCCAGCGTCGGGATGCCGACGACCGCTCCCGTGAGGTCCACGAGCGCGCCGCCGCTGTTGCCCGGGTTGATCGGGGCGCTCGTCTGGACCGCTGACGGCAAGGCGACGCCATTGCCCTCGCTGACCGTCCGGCTCACCGCGCTGACGATCCCGTCCGTCACGCTGCCCTGAAGGCCGAGCGGGCTTCCCACGGCGAGGACGGCCTGCCCCACCTGGAGCTTGGAGGAGTCGGCGAAGCGAGCGGGCTTGAGGTCGGCGCCGTCCACGCGGACGACCGCGATGTCGCTGGCCGAGAAGGCCCCGCGGAGCGTGGCCGGGTGGCTCTTGCCGTCGGACGTGACCACCGAGTACTTGCTGCCGCCCTCCACGACGTGCGCGTTGGTCACGATGTCGCCCGAGCTGTCGAGCACGACTCCGGAGCCGAGTCCGTTCTCGTGCCGCACCTGGACGACGGAGGGGAGCGCCCGCCGCGCCGCGGCCTCGTAGGCGCCGGACGGATCGGCCAGGGACGACGAGTTCATCGCGGTCACGTTCGATCCCTTGCCGCCGCCCGAGCTGGCCAGGATCGCGGCGATCACCGCCGCGAGCGCGACGAGAGCGCCGAACGCCAGCAGGAGCAAACGATCGCGGCGGCTTGCGGCCATCCCGCAAGGACGTAGGCCACCCGCCGAGCGCGACAAGGCCGAAGCGGGGCGCCCTCCCCGCTTTGCAAGTGCGGCGGGCGCCGCATAGGCTCGCGCGACCGATGAGCAAGTGCGACGTCGTCGTCATGGGTGCGGGGCTCGCCGGTTTGTCGGCGGCCCGCGACCTGTCGGCCGGGGGCGCCGACGTCGTCGTGCTCGAGGCACGTAACCGAGCGGGCGGTCGCGTCGAGCAGGCGAAGCTCGCGGACGGTCGACTCGTACAGCTCGGTGGTGAGGTGGTCGGGCCGTTTCAGGAGACCTACTGCAGCCTCGTCGAGGAACTGGGCCTGACGCTCGTTCCGTCGTTCCCCCACCTCCCCGGCGAGGACACGTCGGTCATGACCGACGGCCACTTCGTCGGGGATCACTTCGCCTGGATGAGCGACGCCGACCGCGCCAGCTACGACGCCGCCGGCGAGGCCTTCGGGAAGCTCGCCGCCACGGTGGACCCGGACGATCCCTGGTCGCACCCGGACGCGACCCGGCTCGACAGCCTGTCCGTGGGCCAGTGGCTGCGTGACGTCGGCGCGACGCCGAACGCGGTGCGGGCGCGCGACCTGTCCATGCTGGCCCTGTCGGCGGAGTCGATCGAGCGCACGTCACTGCTGTCCGACCTCCGCAAGGAGGCAGCGGCCGGAGGCAAGGGCTTCTACGACTACGAGGTCTGGGAGTGCTGGCGGGTAGCGGAGGGATCGGCCACCGTTGCGCTCGAGATGGCGGACGAGCTGGACAGCCGCGTGCGCTACGGCGCCCCCGTCACGCGCGTGCGGGTGTCGCGGCACGGCTCGCGGGTGACCACCGCGACGGGCGAGCACTTCGACTGCGACGCCGTCGTGAGCGCGATCCCGGTGGGCCCGCTTCGCCGCATAGCGATCGAAGGGGTCTCCCGCGAGCGCCTTGCGTCGCTCGACCGCCAGCGGCACGCGCTGGCCGCGAAGGTCTGCTTCGTCTACGAGAGCTCCTGGTGGGAGGAGCAGGGGCAGAACGGCACGATGTACTTCGAGAAGGGCGTGATGGGAGGCACCTGGCCGCAGCGCGAGGGCATCCTGTCGGCCCTGGTGCCGCCCGAGCGCCTGGCCGCCTTCCTGGCTACTTCACCGGACCTGCTCGAAGGCGACCTGCTCGCCGAGATGGTCGAGGCCATGGGCGAGCGCGCGGCGCACCCGCTGGCCGTGTTCTTCCGGCGCTGGGGAGTGGACCCCTGGACCGAGGGCTACATCACGAGCTGGCGCCCGGGCGACGTCATGGCCGTCGGGCCGCTCCACGGCACGCACGAACCGCCGTTCTACGTATGCGGCTCTGATCAGTGGGTGTGCGGCTACATGGAAGGTGCGGTGCGCACCGGGCGTGACGCGGCGCGCGCCCTGCTGAGCGAGTCGTAGCCCTTGCCTGGGGCCCGGCACTCTGGTCGAATAGCCGAGCACCCGGCCAGAGGACATGCCATGTCAGTGATCGTGACCCTCGACATCGACGGCGACCCCGCTCAGCTCGAAGCCCACGCTGCCGCCAATCCCGAGGCGATGCGCGCAATCGCCGATCGCGCCACTGGACACGGGCTCATCGCCCACCGCTTCTACGGGTCCGACGGCCGCATCATCGTCATCGACGAGTGGCCGGACGAGCAGAGCTTCCAGGCGTTCTTCAGCGAGGCCGCCGGCGACATCGAGCCCTTGATGAACGCCGCGGGCGTCACCTCGGAGCCGCGGGTGACTTCCTGGCGCAAGCTCGAGACCCACGACGAGGTGGGCTGGGACGCCTAGCTAGAGCAGCTCGGCCACCAGCACCGCGGTGCCGAACACCGTCGCCGCGGCGGCGATGGCGCCCACCAGTCGCGGGGACGGGCCGCCGTGCACGCCAGTCTCGTGCAAGACCGCGTGGCCCTTGCCGCGCGCGATCAACCACCGGTTCCCCGGCACCGCAACGGCACCGGCGACCGCGAGGCTGAAGGCCAGCGAGCCCCAGAACAGCAGGTCGCCCAGCTCGGCCTCGAGCGCGCCGGGGATGACCACCACGATCGCGTTGTCCACGATCTCCATGACGGCGATCGAGAGAGTGTCGGAGGCCAGAGCGATCGGGACGACGGCGGCCAGCGCGAAGCCGGCTCGCAGCAGCGGCAGGCTCGTCAGCGAGTAGCCGAACACGAACGCCAGCGCGACCGCCAGGGCCACCGTGCCCCAGTCCGAGAAGCCGAGCGCGGTGCCGATCGCCATGCCGGCGACCTCGCCGATCGCACAGCCGGTCAGGCAATGCAGCGTCGCGGAGATGGCCACCTGGGTGAGGTTCTCGTGCTCCATGCCTACGCTGCTCTCATGCGACCGTCGCGCCCGATGCCCACCGTGGGGATGCCGGTGCGCGTCCAGCACTTCGGCTCCTACGAGCCGGGTGTGATCGAAGCCGTGCTCGAGGACGGCCGCGTGATCGTAGTGGCGGGCCGCCGCTTCCGGCTGCATCCGTCCACAGCGAAGTTCGTCGCCGAGGGCGAGCCCTACTACGGCACGCGTGTGCTGCTGTCGCCCTAGGCGGCAGCGCGGACGGCCGCTTCCTCGGCCCGTCCGTTCTGGGCCTCCGGCGCGGGCCGCTCCTGGGCGGGCTGCTGCTGCAGCTTGCCGGCCTCGATGGCCAGCTGCGAACCCACGGCTCCGGCCGCCAGCGAGGCGAGCGCCCAGCCCGATCCCGTCCTGTCGATCCCCAGCGCGCGGTCCACCGACGGCGAGCCCGGCCCGCCATCGACCAGCGCCGCGAGCAAGGCGATCAGGGTCAGGTTGTACTCGTAGCCGCCGCCCGTGTTCCACAGCCCCTTGGCGAAGTGGACCTTGCGGATGGCCGTGAACATCGTGCCTGACAGCAGCGCCGAAGCCACCGGCGTGAGCGCGCCCAGGGCGAGCAGCGCACCGCCCGCCGTCTCGGAGATACCGGCCGCCAGCGCGTGGCGTTGCGGCGGGCGCAGCTCGAGCTTGTCCATCATCTGGGCCGTCCCCTCGGGGCCCGGCCCACCGAACCAGCCGAACAGCTTTTGCGTCCCGTGACCAACGAACAGGCCGCCGATGGTCACTCGTGCGAGTAGTCGTCCTGCGTTCATGCGGTTCGTGTTCCGGGTCTGCCGCATCGAAAACCGCTTTGGCGCGACTTGCTTGCCGAGAGCCGATTTTTCTGTAATGTACAGATGTACAGAACGGCTTCCCCGGCGCCAGCGGCTACGCATCACAGCCATTCCGGCCCGGACTTGAATTTCTCCCACTGACCTCTGCGGCCTTTCGGCGGGCGGGCGTCCGAAGCAGGGCTGAAAAGGAGCGCGCGATGGTCAACTCGTTGGGCAACGCGACCTCGGCCTCGCTCGGCCTAAGCCAGATCGTCAAGTACTTCGGCCAGTTCCGCGCCCTCGGCGGGGTCGACTTCGAGGCCGCCGGCGGCGAGGTGCACGCCCTGCTCGGGGAGAACGGTGCCGGCAAGACGACGCTGATGAACGTGGTCGGCGGGATCATCCCGGCGGACTCCGGCGAGATGACGATCAAGGGCGAGCCGGTCACGTTCCGTTCGCCGCGTGACGCGTTCGAGCGCGGGATCGGCATCGTCCACCAGCACTTCCGGCTGATCGAGAAGTTCACAGTCGCGGAGAACCTGCACGTCGGCTGGCAGGCAACGCCGAAGTTCGTCTCCGACGGCCGGCTCGCCGAGGCGACCTCGGAGCTGGCCGCGAAGTTCGCGCTCGAGGTGGACCCCAACGCCCGCATCTGGCAGCTCTCGGCCGGCGAGCGCCAGCGCGTGGCCATCCTGCGCGCGCTCGCGCGCGGCGCGGAGATCCTGATCCTGGACGAGCCGACGGCGACGCTGAGCCCGTCCGAGACCGCCGATCTGTTCGCGGCGATCGACCGCATCCGGTGGGCCGGCCACACGGTCATCTTCATCTCGCACAAGCTGAACGAGGTGCTCGAGATCGCCGACCGGATCACGGTCCTGCGCGGCGGCCTCAACGTGGCGTCCGGCCTTCTGAAGCCGAGCTGCGACAGGGAGATGCTCGCGCGCCTGATGGTCGGCGGGGGCGTGGAGCAGGTGCGGCTGAGCGGCCCTGCCGCCGGCGAGCGCTCGGTCGCCGTGACGCTCGCGGGCGTATGTGCTGACGACGACTTCGGTCGCCAGGCGCTCCACGACGTGGACCTCGAGCTCTGCAAGGGCGAGATCGTCGGCGTGGCGGGTGTCTCCGGCAACGGCCAGCGCGAGCTGGCCGAGGTGATCGTGGGCCTGCGGGCCGCCACCACCGGCCAGGTGCGCGTGGACGGCCGCGACCTCACCGGCGCCGCGCCGATCGAAGCGGTGCGGGCCGGCCTCGGCTACATCCCAGAGGACCTCGGCAACGGGCTCGCGCTGGCCGCCACGGTCGAGACCAACGCCGCCATCAAGGCGAGCCACGACCGGCCGCTGCGCAGGGGCCCCTGGCTCACGCGGGGCGGCGTGCGCGCCTTCGCCACCGAGCTCCTGGACAAGGCCGGGCTCGCCGACGTCGCCTCCTCGCGTGCCACCTCCACCCTGTCCGGCGGCCAGGCCCAGCGGCTGGTCGCTCACCGCGAGATGCTGGCCGCGCGCGTCGGCCTGGTCGCGGTGCACCCGAGCCGCGGGCTGGACGTGGCCGCGGCCGCGGGGGTCCACGAGCTGCTGCTGAAGGCGCGCGCCGAGGGGATCGCCGTCCTGGTGATCTCGGAGGACCTCGACGAGGTGCTCCAGCTGTCCGACCGGGTCGTGGTGCTCTACGAGGGCCGCGTCACGGGGCGCTTCACGCGCGCGGAGGTCAACCGGGACACGATCGGCGCGCTGATGGGCGGCGCGTCCACGAACGGAAACCCCGTGGAGACGAGTCGATGAGCTCCGCGGCGCTGCGCGGCCACCTCGCCATTCGCGCGCGCATCGCGAGCGTGATCGGCGACCCGCAGCTCTGGCTGCGCATCGCGGCGATCGTCATCGGCCTGCTGCTGGGTCTGGTCTACCTGAGCACGCGGCTCAGCCCGGGCACCGACCTGTTCCAGACGATCTGGACCTCCACTTTGGGCACGGGGCTCGGGATCCAGCAGTGGATCTCGCTGGCCACCCCGCTGATCCTGGCCGGCTGCGCCGTCGCGGTGGCGCTGCGCGCCGGGCTCTGGAACATCGGCGTGGACGGGCAGCTGCTCGTCGGGGCGTGGGCCGCCACCGGCGTCGCGTTCGCGCTGCCAAACCTCCCGGGCGTGCTGCTCGTGCTGCTGATGCTGCTGGCTTCGCTCGCGGGCGGCGCGGCCTGGGCACTCGTGCCGGCGTTGAGCCGCGCGTACCTGGGCGTGAGCGAGGTGGTCACGACGCTGATGCTCAACTTCGTCGCGTACTCGTGGACCACCTACTGGATCACGGGTCCCTGGAAGACAGTCGAGTACGCCAACGTCGCCCTCCAGAGCAAGCCGATCCCCGAGAGCGCGTTCCTACCGTCGTTCACGGTCGGCGGCGTGGCGATCGGCGTCTCGTTCCTGATCGCGCTGGCGGTCCTCGCCGCGCTCTGGCTCGTCTTCCGCCACACGCACTTCGGCTTCCGCTCCCACGTGATCGGCGCCTCCGAGGAGGCCGGCCGCTACGCCGGCTTCGACACCCGCAGGGCGGGCGTCGCCGCGCTGCTCCTGTCCGGCGCCATCGCCGGCCTGGCGGGCAGCCTCGTGGAGATGAGCACGGCGCACTCGTTCGCGCCGTCGCTGACCGACAGCACCGGCTACGTGGGCATCGTGGTCGCGATCCTCGCCGCCGGCTCGATGGGCGGAGTGATGGTCGCCGGCCTGCTGCTGGCGCTGCTCCAGGCCGTCGGCAGCGCGCTGCGCATCGCCGGCGTGACCAACGGCGTCGTGCTGCTGCTGGTGGGCCTGCTGCTGATCTGCGTGAGCCTGGCGGCGGCGCTCCCTCGCGACGGCATCCTGCGTCGCAAGCGCCGCCCGCCACCCGAGCCCATCCGGGAGGCGTCGCAGTGAGCTACGAGGTCCTCGAGGGCATGCTCGCGTCCGCGGTGCTCGCGGGCATCCCCCTGGCGTATGCCGCGCTCGGCGAGCTGCTGTCGGAGCGCGTCGGCGTGATCAACATCGGTATCGAGGGCGTGATGCTGGTGGGCGCGGCAGTCGGCTTCGTGATCGCGGTGGACAGCGGCAGCACCCTGATCGGCTTTCTGGCCAGCGCGCTGGCCGGAGGCGCGTTCGCCGGCGCGTTCGTGGCGCTGCCGATCGTGTTCGGGCGCGCGCCCCAGATCGTGATCGGCTTCGCGGCCTGGTTCATCGGGATCGGGCTGTCCGGCGAGGTGGCCGCGTCCTACACCTCGCGAGCGCTCCCGCAGCGCATGGCCGAGGTGCACGTGCCGCTGCTGCGCGACCTGCCGCTGGTCGGCAAGCCCTTCTTCGAGGCGCCGTGGCCGGTCTACCTGGGCGTGGTGCTGGTGCTGCTCGTGGCGTTCCTGCTCCACCGCACCCGGCACGGCATGAACCTCAGGGCGATCGGCGAGGACCCCGGCTCGGCGCACGCCGCGGGCGTCCCCGTCGTGCGCTGGCAGCTCGTCTACGTCACGGTCGGCGGCGCGCTGATGGGGCTCGGCGGAGGCATGCTGAGCCTGGTCACGATCCGCCACTGGCAGGACCAGATGGTCGCCGGCGGAGGGTGGATCGCGCTCGCGCTCGTCATCTTCGTCGCCTGGCGCCCGGTTGCCCTGCTGTGGGGCGCCTACTTCTTCGGAATCCTGCTCGTTCTCGGGGATGTCGGGCAGTCGCAGGGCTGGGGGATTCCATCGCCCATCCTCGACATGGCCCCCTACCTCCTCACCATCGCCGTCCTCATCGCCCGCGCTACTCGCACGCGGCGATGGGGCGGTCCACCAACAGCTCCCGCGGCACTCGGGTCGGTTTTCGTGCGCGGGCAGCGCTAGCGAAAGGATCGACAGTGCCAGCACCTAGATGGAGGGCGGCCCTGCTGTGCCTGGCCGTGGCCGGGCTCCTCGCTCTCGCGGCCGGCTGCGGCGGGTCCGACTCCGGGTCGAGCTCGAGTTCGAGCTCGGACTCCGGCTCGAGCTCGGGCGCCGACTCCGGCAAGAAGATCAAGATGGCGGCGCTCTACCTGCCCAACCTCGAGGCCGATGCTTGGAGCCGCGCCTTCAACGAGGGCACCAAGGCCGCCATCCAGACGGTCGGAGCCGACCGGGTGACGCTCAAGGACGTGGAGGGTGTCCCCTACTCCAACCAGGCGACCCAGATCACGGAGCAGCTGTTCCAGCAGGGCAACGACCTGGTGCTGGACACGCTGGCCGCCGGCGACCTCTTCTACGCGGGCTGCGCCAAGTACCCGGATAAGGCCTGCGACTCGGTCCAGGCGCTGGGAGACCCGCCCCCGAACACCACCGGTCACTGGTTCAAGTTCTGGCAGAGCTTCTACCTCTACGGCGTTGCCGCGGGGATGCTCACCAAGAGCGACACGCTCGGCTACGTGGCGTCGTTCGAGCAGCCCTACGAGACCGCGCAGGCCAACGCGTACCTGCTCGGCTGCCGCAGCGTGAACCCGCAGTGCAAGGTCAACGTCGTCTTCATCAACTCGTTCAACGACGCGCCGAAGACCGTCGAGGCCGCCCAGACGCTCGTGAACGGCGGGGCCGACGTGCTGGCCACGTTCTCCGTGACCCCTGGCGTCATGGAGGTCGCGGAGCGCAACAAGGTCTGGGGATTCAGCCAGTACTCGGATCAGACCGAGTTCGGCCCGAACGCGCTCGTCACCGGCGTGCTGATCAAGGGAGCCATCCAGAAGGAGATGGAGCTCGTGCTCAGCTCGCTGCTCGAGGACAAGCCGATCGAGCAGGGGCCGCGCCTGTACGGCGTGGACAACGGCCTGGAGCTGGTGCCCTGGGGACCCAAGGTGCCCCAGGAGGTCCAGGACAAGGTCGATGCCGTCAAGCAGGAGATGATCGACGGCAAGAACGTGTTCGCCGGTCCCATCAAGGACCAGAGCGGCAAGGTCCGCGTGGCCGCCGGCAAGGAGCTCGCGGACGAGTTCATGTTCGAGAAGTGGACGTGGTTCGTGGAGGGCGTCTCGGCCAAGTAGGCGCCTGACGCATGGACGCCGCCCCCGGTTCAGCGCGATCCGGGGGCGGCCTTTCCGTCACGCCGCGACGAAAGCGATTTGCATGTCCACTGACTCCAACAAAACTCCATCGGTGCTGGTCGGCCGCGTGCTGACGGTCGACGCATCGGACACCGAGGCGCAGGCCGTCGCCTTCAAGGGCGGCCGCGTGGCGGCCGTCGGCGATCGCTCGATCGCCACCTCCGGCGAGAGCGCCGGACACGAGGTACTCGACTTCGGAGAGCGCCCCGTTCTCCCGGGGTTCATCGACCCGCACGCGCACGTCGAAGTGGGCTGCCGCGCCCGCTCGATGATGGTCGACTGCAGGGCGCCCCGCTGCGCCGGGATCTCAGACGTGCTCGACGCGCTGCGCGACAGCCTGGACCGCGCCGACGAGTCGGGCTGGCTGGTCGGGCAGGCCAACCTGTTCCTCGACCAGAAGCTCACCGACGGGCGGATGCCCACCCGGCACGACCTCGACAAGGTCAGCCGCAAGGTGCCGATCGCGCTGCGCGCGGGCGGCCACCTGAGCGTGCTCAACTCCCGCGCCTTCGAGCTGTCGCCGCAGGTGCTCGACTACGTCGGGCGCGCCGGCATGACCGGCGGCGCCGTCGTCGAGTTGGACAGCGCCGGCGAGCCGACGGGCGTGATCGCCGAGCTGGACAACGCCCTCGACCTGCCCGAGCCGAACCGCGACGAGCTCCAGACCGCGATCCAGGAGGGCACCCGTGAGCTCTTCACCGCGTACGGGGTCACATCGATCGGCGAGATCTCCGAGACGCTCGACGGCCTGCACAGCATGGATGCGCTCCTGCGCGCCGGCACGCTCAGCACGCGCATGTCGATCTACCTGTGGGCGCCCGGCACGCTCTCGATCAAGGAAGCCTGCCGCTGGGAGCGCCACCTCGAGATCTTCAGCGACCGCGACTGGTTCGACGTGCGCGGCCTGAAGCTGTTCGCAGACGGCGGCTACTCGGCGCGCAACGCCGCCACCCGCGGGACGTACCTGCGCAAGCACGCGCTGCGTCCGGGATCGCGCGGCAAGGTCAACCTCAACCGCCGCCAGATCGCCCTGGCGCTCGGCCGCGCGCGGGAGGCGGGCCTCCAGCTGGCCGTGCACGCCAACGGCGAGCGCGCCCAGGCGGTGGTCTGCGCCGGCATCGAAGCGCAGGGCCCGACCAACGGCGACCTGCCGGTGCGCCTCGAGCACGCCGGCAACCTGGTCACCAGCTCGGAGACCACCGACGCCTGGCGCCGGGCCGGGATCATCCCGGTGCCACAGGCCACGTTCCTCTACAACTTCGGCGGCTTCCTGCCCGTGTACCTGGGCGAGCACGGCTCGCACGGGCGCTTCCCGTTCCGCTCGCTGACAGCGGACGGCTGGCACCTGCCGCTCAGCTCGGATATCACGCTCGGCGCCGAGGAGCGTCAGACCAACCCGCTGTTCGGGATCTGGTGCGCCGTGGAGCGCCGCAGCTTCAAGGGCGACCTGGTCGAGCCGCACGAGGCCGTCGGGTTCGACGCGGCGCTGCGCATGTACACGATCAACGGCGCCGCGGCGCTGGGCGTCGAGGCCGACCGCGGCTCGCTGGAGCCGGGCAAGCTCGGCGACGCGGTCGTGCTCGAGCGCGACCCGCGTTCCGTCCCGGCGTCCGAGCTTCCCGACATCAAGGTCGACTACGTCTTCGTCGGTGGCGAGCTCGCCTACCGGCGCGACGGCGCGCGACCCCCTGCGACTCATCAGGACCACGAAGAGGAGAGATCAGATGGCAACACCACCCCACGCTGAAATCGCGGGGGCCGGCATCGCCGGTCTCACGACCGCGGCAGTCCTCGGCCAGCGCGGCTGGACCGTTCGGGTGCACGAGCGCGGGTCCGAGCTGCGCGAGATCGGCGCCGGCATCGGGGTGTTCCAGAACGGCTGCTGGGCGCTGCACCAGATCGGCTGCTTCGAGGAGGCCACCAAGGGCGCCGAGCCGCTCCAGCGCTGGGAGCTGTTCGACGAGCACCGCCGCAAGCTCCAGGACGTCTGGATGATGCCGGGCGTCACCGAGTCCTACGCGATCCTGCGCACCCACCTTCACCGCACGCTGGCGAACGCGGCGATCGCCGCCGGAGCCGAGATCGTCACCGACTCTCCCGTCAAGGAGGCGACGCCCGACGGCGAGCTCGTGCTGACCAGCGGCCAGCGGCTGAAGGCCGACCTCGTGGTCGGCGCCGACGGCGTGAACTCGCGCGTGCGCGACTCGCTCGGGCTGGCGAAGCGCATCAAGGACCTGCGCGACGGCTGCGGCCGCCACCTGATCGTCCGCAAGCCGATGGACCCCAAGCTCGGGCAGGAGGAGCACTGGGACGGCGCCCGCCGCGCCGGTGTGGTGCCCTGCGCGCCGGACCAGGTCTACATCTTCCTGTGCGCGCCGACGAAGGACACCGCCGCCACCCAGCAGGAGAACTCGCGCGACACGTGGGTCGAGTCGTTCCCGCACCTCCAGGACGTGATCGAGCGGGTGCCGGACGGCGGCACCTGGGCGCCGTTCATGGACGTCGCGGTCCACTCCTGGACGAGCGGCCGGGTCGTCCTGATCGGCGACGCCTGCCACTCGATGGCGCCCAACCTCGGACAGGCGGCCAACGTCGCCATGTGCAACGCCGTCGCGCTCGGCCAGGCACTCGACGTCTGCCAGAACGACGTTCACACGGCGCTGCCCCTGTGGGAGGCCAGCGAGCGTGAGATAACCGACACGACCCAGCGCTACTCGCGCTTCTACGGCACGATCGGCACGCACTGGCCGCGCCCGCTGCTGGACGCGCGCTCGCTGCTCGTCTGGGGGATCGCGCGCTCGGAGCGGATGCAGCGGCGCATCAACAAGAGCGCCTTCCGCAAGCCCGACGTGGCCTCCGTGGCTCAGCTCGACGGCAGGAAGGCGGCGTGAGCGACGCGGTCGACACCGAGCTGCTGATCGCCGAGCGCCAGCGGGCCGCCGTGGGGGCCTGCGAGCGGCTGGAGGTCGTGGCGCTGATCGGGACCCAGTACGACAACGTCCAGTACATCACCGACCAGCGGCGCTTCTTCATCTACGGATGGGAGCCCAACTCGCTGGCCGTGATCACCCGCGAGGGCGCCACGAAGCTGCTGGCCGGCGGCGACTACTTCTCCCCCGGCAGGGCGTGGGAGGACGACGGCGCCGCGCTGCTCGAGCGCGACGGCTGGAACCACTACTCGATCTTCAACGCCGGCATGGTCGGCGAGCTGTGGGCCGACTGGGCCAAGAACACGCTGGCCGAGCTGGGCGTGACCGGTGGCAGGGTCGGCATCGATCGCGTCTCGTGGGAGGTGTTCGAGGCGTTCCGGGCGGCAATGCCCGACGTAGAGTTCGTGCAGGCCGAGGAAGAGCTCCAGCGGTCGCGTGCGGTGAAGAACAGCGAGGAGCAGAAGCTGATGAAGCGGTCCGCCTGGATCGCCAGCCAGGCGCTCGCTGCCGGGATGGCGGCGGTCCAGCCGGGCGCCACCGAGAACGAGGTGTCCGCGGCGTTCATGGGCCGGATGTACGAGCTCGGCTCGGAGGGCAACGCCTTCTCCCCGTTCCTCACCAGCGGTCCCGTGCGCGAAGGCGGCATGTTCGCCACCAACCGCACCATGGAGGAGGGCGACCCGGTGATCATGGACCTGGGGCCGATCATCGGCGGTTACCACGGGGACTGCATGCGCACGTTCGTGGCGGGCGAGCCGACCAAGGACTTCGAGGAGCTGCACCGGGTGAACTACGACGCGATGTACGCGGGTATCGAGAAGATGCGGCCGGGCGTTCGCTCGTCGGAGGTCGACACCGCCGTGCGCGAGACGCAGCACGAGCACGGCTACCTGGACACGCGCTTCGACAGCGGCCACGGCATCGGCCTCGCGTGCCTGGAGCTGCCCATCCTGATGAAGGCCGGCAGCGCCCCGGACCGCCTGGACATGGTCCTGGAGGCGGGCATGACCGTCGCGATCGAGCCGCACTGCCACAAGTGGCTGCCCGACGGCTCGTTCATCCAGTCGGCGCTGGAGGAGACCGTCCTGATCACCGACAGCGGCCACGAGGTCATCACCTCGGCGCCGTACGCGATCTGATGGCGGCGCCCTTCGAGATCCACCTGCCGGCCGACGTGGTCGTGGGCGGCGGGGTGAGCGACCAGCTGGGCGACGTAGCCCGCCGCCACGGCATCGCGCGGCCGCTGCTGGTGACCGATGCGTTCCTGCGCGAGCACGGGCCGATCGACGCGCTCGCCGGCCGGCTCGAGGAGGGCGGAGCCAGCGTGGCCGTCTTCAGCGACGTGTCGCCCGACCCCACCGTGGCGAACGTGACCTCCGCGGTCGAGGCGCTGCGCGCGCACGACGCCGACGGCCTCGTGGCCGTGGGCGGCGGGAGCTCCATCGACACCGCCAAGGCGGCCGCGGTGATGGCCACCAACGAGGGCGCGCTTGCCGACTATGCCGGCTACGACCTGATCGAGCGCGCCGGCCTGCCGGTCGTCGCCACGCCGACGACGGCCGGGACCGGCAGCGAGGTCACGCGGGTCACCGTGATCACCGACTCCGAGCGCGACGTGAAGATGATGATGCGCGACGACAACCTGCTGCCGCGGGCGGCCGTCGTGGACTACCTGCTCACGCTCAGCTGCCCGCCCCCGCTGACCGCGCACGTGGGCGTGGACTCGCTCACCCACGCGATCGAGGCTTACGTGTCCACGCAGGCGAACCCCGTCACGGACATCTTCGCGCTGGAGGCGGCGCGCCTGATCGCCCCCAACCTGCGCCGGGCGTTCGAGGACGGCAGCGACGAGCCGGCCCGGGAGGCGCTGATGCTGGGCGCCACGCTCGCCGGAGCGGCGTTCAGCAACGCCTCGGTGTGCCTGGTGCACGGGATGAGCAGGCCGATCGGCGCACACTTCCACGTGCCGCACGGGCTCAGCAACGCGCTGCTGCTCCCGACCGTGACGCGCTACAGCGTCGAGGCCGCCCCGGCTCGCTACGCCGACATGGCGCGCGCCGCGGGTGCCGCCACGCCGGACCAGTCCGACGCCGACGCCTGCCGTGCGCTCGTCGACGAGCTGGAGGCCCTCAACAGGGATCTGTCGATCCCCGGGCTGGGCGACCTCGGCGTTGAGCGCGACCTATTCGAATCGAAGCTCGAGGCGATGGCCGAAGCCGCCATCGCCAGCGGCAGCCCCGCCTTCAACCCGCGCGTGCCTGAGCGCGAAGAGATCCTCGAGCTCTACCGCCAGGCTTACTAGGAGGACGTGCAAGTGCGCTACGGATCATTGGGGAGGACGGGGCTGCAGGTCTCCGAGCTGTGCTACGGCACCTGGGGCATCGGCAAGGCCGACTGGGGCGGCGGGGACGACGACGAGGCGCTGCGCTCGCTGGGGCGCGCGATCGAGCTGGGCGTGACCCTCGTCGACACCGCGCTGGCCTACGGCGAAGGACACAGCGAGCAACTGGTCGGCAAGGCGCTGCGCGCCAGCTCCGAGACCGTGCACGTCGCCACCAAGGTGCCACCCAAGATCGGCGGCTGGCCGCCACCCGACGACGCCCACGTCGACGAGGTGCTGCCCGCGGACTGGGTGATCGAGTCGGCCGAGGCCAGCCTGCGCAACCTCGGCCTGGACGCGATCGACCTGCTCCAGCTGCACGTGTGGTCGGACGAGTGGGTCGGGCAGGGCACCTGGCCCGAGGCCGTGGAGCGGCTCAAGGCCGACGGCAAGATCCGCTTCGCGGGCGTCTCGGTCCGCCACGGCGACCCTGCCAACGGGGCGCGCCTGCTGGAGACCGGCGCGGTCGACACGGTGCAGGTCGTCTACAACATGTTCGAGCAGCACCCCGAGGACGAGCTCTTCCCGGTGGCGCGCGAGGGGAACATCGGCGTGCTCGCGCGGGTGCCCTTCGACGAGGGCGGGCTGACCGGCAAGATCCGGCCCGGCACGGAGTTCCCGGAGGGCGACTTCCGCAACAGCTACTTCGCCGGCGACCGCAAGCGCGAGGTGGCCGAACGGGTGGACGCGATCGCTCGCGACCTCGACGTGCCCGTCGACCGCATCGCCGAGATGGCGCTGCGGTTCTGCATCAGCGATCCGGCGGTGTCGACGGTGATCGCCGGCATGCGCTCGCTGCGCAACGTCGAGGCGAACGCCCGCGCGATCGACGCCGGGCCGCTGACGGACGCCGAGCTCGAGGCCCTCCGACCGCACCGCTGGGTGCGCGACTTCCACGCCGCATGACCTACTCCACGGACACCGTCATGCAGCTTCCCCACTGGATCGACGGCGGCCCCGCCACCGGCGGCGCGGGCCGCAGCGCGCCGGTGTACAACCCCGCAACCGGCGTCCAGACCGGCGTGGTCGACCTCGCCGGACCCGAGCAGGTCGACGCCGCGGTGCAGGCCGCTAAGCGCGCCCTGCCGGCCTGGCGCGAGTTGTCGCTGTCCAAGCGAACGGCGCTGTTCTTCCGCATCCGCCAGCTGCTCGACGAGAACCGCGCCGAGCTGGCCCGGCTGGTGACCGCCGAGCACGGCAAGGTCCTGTCCGACGCGGGCGGCGAGGTGGCGCGCGGCGTGGAGGTCGTGGAGTTCTGCTGCGGCCTGGCGGAGAACCTCAAGGGCAGCTTCTCCGAGCAGGCGTCGGGCGGCGTGGACGTGTACTCGCTGCGCCAGCCGCTCGGGGTTGCCGCCGGCATCACGCCGTTCAACTTCCCCGTGATGGTCCCGATGTGGATGTGGGCGCCCGCGCTCGCGTGCGGGAACACGTTCGTGCTGAAGCCGTCGGAGAAGGACCCGTCGGCCTCCCTGCTCGTCGCCGAGCTGCTCAAGGAGGCGGGCGTGCCGGACGGCGTGTTCAACGTCGTCCAGGGCGACAAGACGGCGGTGGACGCGCTGCTCGAGCACCCCGACGTGGCGGCGATCAGCTTCGTCGGGTCCACGCCGATCGCCCGCTACGTCTACGAGACGGCGTGCATGCGCGGAAAGCGCTGCCAGGCGCTCGGCGGCGCCAAGAACCACATGGTGGTGCTGCCCGACGCCGACATCGAGAGCGCCGCCGACGCCGCGGTCTCGGCGGCCTACGGCTCGGCGGGAGAGCGCTGCATGGCGATCTCGCAGCTGGTGGCCGTTGGCAGCGCCGGCGACGAGCTGATCGCGGCGATCGAGCGGCGCATCCCGGAGGTCAAGATCGGCGACGGCATGGACCCCGCCTCCGAGATGGGCCCGCTGGTCACCGCCGAGCACCGCGACCGGGTCGCGTCGTACGTCGAGAACGCGCCGCTCGAGGGCGCGCGCGTGGTGGTGGACGGTCGCGCCGACGCGCCCATCGGTGGCTTCTTCCTCGGACCGTCGCTGATCGACGACGTCAGGCCCGGCACGAAGGCGTACGACGACGAGATCTTCGGTCCGGTCCTGGGCGTCGCACGGGTGGACACCTACGAGGAGGCGATCCGGCTCGTCAACGACAACCCGTACGGGAACGGGACGGCGATCTTCACGCGCGACGGCGGCGCCGCTCGGCGCTTCCAGCACGAGGTGGAGGTCGGCATGGTCGGCATCAACGTGCCGATCCCGGTCCCGGTCGCCTACTACTCGTTCGGCGGTTGGAAGGCCTCGCTGTTCGGCGACACGCACGTGTACGGGCAGGAGGGCTTCGCCTTCTACACGCGCGGCAAGGTGGTCACGTCGCGGTGGCCCGACCCGGCCACGTCGACCGTCGAGCTCGCGTTTCCGGAGACGCGGTAATCGCCCATAGAATGGCCGTCGGACCGCACATGACCGCAACCCGCCCCGGGAGCGGCCGCTGATGGCGCCCGCTCGAACTGCCCGCCGTCGCTTCGATCCGCACCGACGCGACCGCATCGCGGCGGCCGCGATCGACGTGGTGGCGGAGCGCGGCGTGGAGGGGCTCACACACCGCGCGGTCGCCGCCAAGGCGGACGTGCCGCTCGGGTCGACCACGTACCACTTCGCCGACCTCGACGACCTGCTCGCCGCGGCGCTCGACCAGGCGGCCGCGGACAACATCACCGAGCTGAAGGCCTGGGGCGAGACGGTCGACTCCAAGCGTGACCTGGCCTCCGCGGTGGCCGAGCTGATCCTGGGCTCCCTCGGTCCCGACCGGGGCAACTGGATGGTCGGCTTCGAGCTGTACGTGGCGGCGTTGCGGCGGCCGACGCTGCGTCAGGTCAGCGTGGCGTGGGACTCCGCCTTCGTCGAGATCCTCACGCGCTACGTGGACGAGGCCACGGCCCGGGCGCTGGTGGCGGCGTGCAACGGGCTGATCATCATGACGCTGCTGGCCGACCCCCCTCCCACTCTCAGCGAGATGGAGGCGATCGTGCGCAGCGTCGTCGGGTCCGCGGGCGCCAGCTAGGCGGCGTGCAGGGCGGGCGCGGGCGCCGGGCTGCGGGCGGGCGCGGAGCGACCCGCCTCCGGCGTGGCGACGTAGTGCTGAGCCGCCTTGGCCAGCGCCGTCTCGCGGGCGCGGCAGAGCTCTCCGTGCAGCTGCCCGGCCGGTAGGCGACCCGCGATGAAGGACGCCAGGGCGCGCTGCTCGCCCTGACTCAAACTCCTCGCCGCTGTCGGTGTGTTGCCCACCGCGAGACCTGTTCTCGGCCAGCGACAGGGCTCCTTCCGGATGCACGCGCGCGCCCAGGGGCGCGTGGGCGGTGACCCCTGCCGACCCCTGCTTCACAAAGTAAAGTAAAGGCGGATGCAAACGTTCTGGAGACTGCTCGGCTTCCTGCGCCCGTACAGGGGCGCGGTGCTGGTCTCCTTCGCCCTCGCGGCGGTCGCGATGGGCACCGCGGTCCTGATTCCGTACCTGGTCGGCCGCACGGTCGACGAGATCCGCGGCGACGGTGCGGACCTCTGGCCGCTCGCACTCGTCATGGTCGCCGCCGGCGTCCTGCGCCTGGCCTTCAGCGTGGCGCGCCGCATCGTCGCGGGCCAGGTGTCGCTCGGCGTGGAGTACGACCTGCGCAACCGGATGTACGGCCACCTGCACTCGCTGGAGCTCAGCTTCTTCGACTCCCAGCAGACGGGCCAGCTGATGTCGCGTGCCACGGTCGACCTGCAGTCGGTCCGCTTCTTCCTCGGCTACGGCCTGATCTTCATCCTCCAGTCCGCGCTCACGATCGTGATCGCCGCCGGCGTGATGCTCGCGCTCGACCCCTGGCTCGCCTTGATCGCCCTCGCCCCCACGCCGTTCGTGATCTGGACCTCCTTCCGCTACGGCCGCCGCAACCGTCCCGCCAGCCAGGAGGTGCAGCAGCGCATCGCCGAGCTGACCGCCGAGGCCGAGGAGAACATCGGCGGCGTCCGGGTGGTCAAGGCGTTCGCCCAGGAGGACCGCCAGCTGCGCCGCTTCGACCGCGCCACCAAGCGCGTCTTCGAGCAGTCGATGGTCTCCACCCGCCTGCGCGCCTTCTACTCCCCGCTGATCGGCTTCCTCCCCCAGCTGGGCCTGGCCGCGCTGCTGTTCGTCGGCGGCAAGCAGGTGATCGACGGGAACCTCTCGGAGGGTGACTTCGTGGCGTTCTACGGCTACGTGCTGATGCTCACCTCGCCCATGCGCATGCTCGGCATGGCGCTGGGGATGGCGCAGCGCGCCGTGGCCAGCGGCGAGCGCGTCTTCCAGCTGCTCGACCGCGCTCCGCGGCTGACCGCCGCGCCGGACGCGCCACCGCTGCCCGCCGGCGGCGGCCGCGTGGAGCTGCGCGACGTTACGTTCGCCTACGAGGGCCACGAGCCCGTGCTGCGCGGGATCGACCTCGACGTCGAGCCCGGCCAGACGGTGGCGATCGTGGGCCCGACCGGCTCTGGCAAGACCTCGCTGGTGATGCTGATCCCGCGCCTCTACGACGTGAACGAGGGTGCCGTGCTGGTCGACGGCGCCGACGTGCGCGGCGTCGACCCGGCCTCGCTGCGCAGGGAGGTGGCGGTGGTGTCCGACGACGCCTTCCTGTTCTCCGCTTCCATGCGCGACAACATCGCGTACGCGCGCCCGGAGGCGAGCGACGACGCGGTCGTGGCCGCTGCTGTGCGCGCCGGCCTCGGCGAGCTGCTCGACGAGCTGCCCGACGGGTTGGACACGCTCATCGGCGAGCGCGGCCTGACGCTGTCCGGCGGCCAGCGCCAGCGCGTGGCGATCGCCCGCGCGCTGCTGGCCGAGCCCCGCATCCTGATCCTCGACGACGCCACCTCCAGCGTCGATGCGACCACCGAGAGCCGGATCAAGTCGGCGCTGACCGAGGTGATGGAGGGCCGCACGACGTTCGTGATCGCGCACCGGCTGTCCACGATCGCGCTGGCCGACGAGGTCGTGGTGCTCGAGGACGGCCGGGTGGCGGCGCGGGGCCCGCACGAGCAGCTGCTCGAGGAGTCCTCGCTCTACCGCGAGATCGCGGAGAAGGGCCTGCCCGACCAGGTGTTCCTGACGCGCGAGGACCCCGAGCGGGAGGTGGCTGGGCTATGAGACGCAGCCGCCTGCGTCACCTCGTGAGCCTGTTGAAGCCGTATCGCGGCCGCGTGCTGCTGATGCTCGCCGCCCTCTGGCTGGCCACGGGCGCCGCGCTGGTTCCGCCCTACCTCGCCGGCGTGGCCATCGACCAGGGCATCCACCACCGCGACACCGGCGTGCTCACGCTGGTGCTGGTGGCGTTCATCGGCGCGGCCGTGGTCAACTGGGGCGCCACCTACGTGCAGACCTACCTGATCAACTGGGTGGGCCAGCGCGCGCTGCAGGACCTGCGCATCCAGCTGTTCCAGCACCTGCAGCGGCTGTCGATCGGCTTCTACTCGCGCAACAAGACGGGCGTGCTGATCTCGCGCATCACCAACGACGTGCAGGCGCTCGATCAGCTGGTGACCGAGGGGATCCAGACGCTCTTCTCCTCCACGCTCACGCTGATCGGCACGGCTGTGATCCTGGTGCTGATGGACCCGGGGCTGGCGCTGGTCACGTTCCTGACCTTCCCGGTGCTGTTCGCCGGGAGCATCGTGTTCCGGCTGGTCTCCAGCGGCGCGTACCGGCTCACGCGCGAGCGGATCGCCGCCGTCACCGCGTACCTGCAGGAGACGCTCTCCGGTGTCCGGGTGGTGCGGGCATTCGGCCAGGAGCAGCGCCACCGCACGCGCTTCGCGGAGCTGAACGACGACCACCGCCGCGTGAACATGAAGACGGTCTACCTCAACGCCGCGTACTTCCCGTCGGTCGAGCTGCTGTCGGCCGTCGCCACCGCGGCGATCCTGATCTACGGCGGCAACCAGGTGCTCGACGGCAACAGCGCCGTGACGATCGGCGTGCTGGCCTCGTTCGTCTTCTACCTGCAGAGCTTCTTCGACCCGATCCAGTCGCTGTCGCAGCTCTACACCACCTACCAGGCCGGCATGGCCGCGCTCGACAAGATCTTCGAGCTGCTCGACGAGAAGCCCGACCTCGGCGACAAGCCGGGCGCCATCGAGCTCCCGCGCGTGCGCGGTGAGATCGAGTTCGACGACGTGAGCTTCTCCTACGACGGCGAGGCGCCCGCGCTGTGCGAGGTCGACCTGCGGGTGCCGCCGGGGCAGACGGTGGCGCTGGTGGGCGCCACAGGGGCTGGCAAGTCGACGCTCGCGAAGCTGGTGGCGCGCTTCTACGACCCCGACCACGGGCGGGTGCTCATAGACGGCCACGACCTGCGCGACGTGACCGAGCACTCCCTGCGCTCGCAGCTCGGCATCGTGCCCCAGGAGGGCTTCCTCTTCTCGGGCACGATCCGCGACAACATCGCCTTCGGTCGCCAGGACGCGACCGACGAGGACGTGCGAGCGGCCGCGATGGCGGTCGGGGCACACGAGTTCATCGAGCGGCTGCCCGAGGGCTACGACTCCGAGGTGGGCGAGCGCGGCGGGCAGCTGTCCGCGGGCCAGCGCCAGCTGGTGGCGTTCGCGCGCGCGGCCGCCGCGGACCCGCGCATCCTCATCCTCGACGAGGCCACCTCGAACGTGGACGTTCGTACGGAGGCACAGATCGAACGGGGCCTGCGACGCCTGCTCGCAGGCCGCACTGCGTTGGTAATCGCCCACCGTCTATCGACCATTCGTGGAGCTGGACGCATAGTTGTGCTGGATCGGGCGCGAATTGTCGAGCAGGGCACGCATGAAGAGCTACTTGAGCTGGATGGCGCCTATGCGCGCCTGTATCGCGACTGGGCGAACCAGTCGGCGGCCTGAGCTGGCCGTTGTCGTTGTCGCCATGCTGTTGCTGCTGCCGGCCTCCGCGCTGGGCGCGGTGACGCTGGACCAGTTCACGGTCACGCCTTCCAGCACGCAGGCGGGCGGGCACCCCGACGTCACGATCTTCCAGCACGTGTCGCCTTCGTCCGCGGACGACGACGTCAAGGACACGTTCGTGCGCCTGGCGCCCGGCCTGCTCGGCAATCCTCAGAACGCCGCGCTCTGCACGAGGGAGCAATTCCGCTCCGAAGCCGGCTGCGCGGCGGCCGCGAAGGTCGGAACGGTCCATGTGACCGCCACCGTCCACCTGGCGCCGCCGCTGGCCACGCTCACCGATCAGCCGATCGAGGGGACCGTCTACAACCTGAAGCCGCTCGGCGGCGAGCCGGCGCGCCTCGGGCTGAAGCTGCAGCCGGTCGCGCTGCCGCCGCCGCTGCCGCAGGGCGCTCCCCCGGTCTATCTAGAGTCGCCGGTGTACCTCAAGCCGGGCGCCGACGGGATCGGGCTCGAGTCCATGTTCTCGGACCAGCCGCGCGAGCAGTCCGGCCTGAACATCCAGATCACGAGCGTGCAGCTCACGTTCCTCGGCAAGGCCAGCCGCGGCTCGTTCATGCGCATGCCGACGTCCTGCGCGCCGGCGACCTCGCTGGGCCGGGTCAACTCCTACGACGCGCCGACGCTCTTCTCGGAGAAGACGTCCGTGTTCACGCCGACGGGCTGCGACTCCCTGGGCTTCGCGCCGACGGCCGAGGGGTCGCTCGGTGCCACGGACGCGACCAAGAAGGGCAGCTTCCCGCCGGTCTCGACCACGCTGAAGTTCGATCCCGAGGAAGCGGCGCTGAAGAGCGCCGAGGTGACTCTGCCCAAGGCGCTGCAGCCGAGCGTGGCGGTGCTCGGGCGTGCGTGCACGCGCGCGCAGGCGGACGCGACGGCCTGCCCGGACAGCTCACGGGTGGGGACGGCGATCATCGAGTCGCCGCTGCAGGCCTCGCCGGTCGCCGGGCCGGTGTACATCGCCTTCAACACCCCGGCCGCGCTGCCCGGCCTGATGGTCGTTCTGCCACCCCCGGTGGACCTGCGCATCGACGGCGTGATCCAGTCCACGGCCGCGGGCCTGCGCAACGTGTTCGCCTCGAACCCGGACCTGCCGCTGAGCAGCTTCACGCTGCAGTTCGGCGGCGGCCCCACGGGACCGCTCCAGCTGGCGTTCGACCTGTGCGCGCCGTCGACGCCGACGAAGATGTCGGTGAAGCTCACCTCGCACTCGGGCAAGACGCGTGCGTTCAAGCAGGAGCTGGCCACGCCGGGCTGCGATCCGCTGGCCACTGTCAAGGTCTCGAAGGACCGCCGCGGCTTCACGCTGGCCGCCGTGCTCACGGCAGCCCGGCGCGGGCCGGACATGACCCGCGCGCGGCTGTCGCTGCCGAAGGGGCTGCGCCCCGGGCGCACGGCACCGCGGGTGGTCATCGACGGCAAGCGCGTCAAGTTCCGGCGCGTGCCCAAGGCGATCAACCAGAAGCTGCCCAAGGGCGCCCGCCGGGTGAAGATCGTCTGGAAGGGGCTGAAGCGCGCGAAGGGCAAGAAGGTCGCGCGCACGCTGGTGGTCCCGGTGAAGATGACCGACGAGCGCGGGAAGACCACCAGCCTGCGCCTGCGCGTGAAGCGCGGGTAGCGGGCCCTGCAGGCCGGAATCGAGGCTCTATCCTTCCGACTCGATTGGGGAGTCGTCTAATGGCAAGACGCCAGCCTCTGGAGCTGGTTATCGGGGTTCGAGTCCCTGCTCCCCAGTAGGGACGGCGCGGCGGCTAGAGCGAGCTGAGGTCGGTGCTCTCGTCCGCCAGCGCCGCGGGGTCCGGCCGCAGGTGCTCGGCGATGAAGCGGCGGGCGTGCTCCAGGTCGTCTGAGCGGCCGACGGTGAGGGCCGCGACCACCTGCCCCTCGTCGAGGAAGAACGCGGTGAAGTCGCCCTGCTCCAGCGAGCCGCGGAGCACCACGTCGCCCGACCCCGGCCCGACGTACTCGAAGCCCGTCCAGTCGGCCAGGTCCGAGAAGAAGTACGGCACCACGTCGTGCTCGACGCCGCGGCCCAGCATGTTGAGCGCGGCGGTCTTGCCCTGGTTGAAGGCCGCGTCCCAGTGCTCCACCCGCAGGCGGCGGCCGTGGATCGGGCTGTCGTACTCGCAGATGTCGCCCGCGGCGTAGATGCCCGGCACTGAGCTCTCGAGCCCGGCGCTGCACTTCACGCCACCGCTCTCCCCCAGCTCCAGCCCCGCCGAGCGCGCCAGCATCACGTCCGGCATCACGCCGACGCCCACGACCACGAAGTCGCAGTCCAGCTCGAGCCCGTTCTTGGTCACGACCTTGCTGACGCGGCCGTCGGCGCCCTCGAAGCGCTCCAGCTCGTCGCTGCCGTGCACCTCCACCCCGTGCTCCTCCAGCACGCCCTGGAAGAAGCGGCCGATCTCGGAACCGAACTGGCGCTCCAGCGTGACCTCCTCCTGCATCACGATCGAGCACTTCACCCCGTGGGCGGCGGTCAGCGAGGCTGCCACCTCGCAGCCGATATAGCTGCCGCCGATGAGCACTGCCCGCTCGGCCTTCTCGGCGTCGGCGCGGATCGCATCGGAGTTGCCGAAGGCGCGCAGGTAGTGGATGCCGTCGAGCTCGCAGCCGTCCACGCGCACGCGGCGCACGTTCGCACCGGTGGCGATCAGCGCCGTGCCGAACTCGATCTCCTCCTTGGTGGAGAGCGTGGCCACGCGCTCGGCGGTGTCGAGCTTCGTCACGCTGGTGCGCGTCATCAGCTCGATCCGCTGCTCCTCCCACCACTCGTCGGGCCGGAACAGCGCGTCCTCGCGCGACTCCTTGCCCTGGAGGTAGCCCTTCGACAGGGGCGGCCGGTTGTAGGGCGGGTCGAACTCGCGACCGACGAGCAGCACGGAGCCCTCGGCGCCCTCCTCGCGCAGCCAGCGCGCGCAGTTGGCCGAGGCGAGCCCGCCGCCGATCAGAAGATGGTCGACCTTGCGCCGCGCCACGGGTACCTACGCGGGCGCGCCCGAGCGGTCGGTGAAGCGCTCAGTCACGCTCTGCTCCAGCCCGACGTCGAGCACCAGGAGCACCTCGTCGCCGGCCTGGACGACCGACTCGCCGGTGGGTACGAAGCCGCCGCCGTCGCGCAGGATCGAGATCACCAGCGAGCCGTCCGGCAGTCCCAGCTCCTTGACCTTGCGGCCGGCGGCTTCCGAGCCCTCGGCCACCTCCAGCTCGATGATCTCCAGGCGCTCCTCCGGCAGATCGAGCAGGTGCACCAGGCCGTACTTCGGCACCTCGTGCTCGATCAGCCTCAGGATCAGGTCGGTGGCCGAGATCGCCGGCTTCACGCCCAGCAGCTCGAAGTGCTGGAGGTTGCGCGGGTTGTTGCAGCGCGCCACCACGCGGGTGACGCCGTACTTCTCGCGCGCCACCTGGGAGATCAGGATGTTGTCCTCGTCGTCGCCGGTCACCGCGACGACCAGGTCGGCGCGCTCGATGCCGGCGCGCTCGAGGATCCAGAGCTCGGAGCCGTCGCCGTACTGGGCGCTGTGCTCCAGCTCCTGCTCGACCACCGCGAAGCGGACCGGGTCGGACTCGATCACCGTGATCTCGTGCCGCTTGGCGATCAGCTCGCGCGCCAGGTTCCACCCGACCTTGCCGGCTCCCACGATCACCACGTACATGGCTTAGCCCGAGACTCCCTCGAAGCGGATCTGGCCACGCACCGCCGCCTCCAGCAGCTCGATGGCCGTCTGGGTCGGGCAGACGGTCTGCAGGCCCTGCTCCGCGTACCACCGGGCCCTCGCGGGGTCCAGCACCCGGACGACCACGCGCTCGACGTCGAAGCGCCGCTTCGCGATCTGGGCGATCACGAGGTTGGTGTTGTCGCCGTCGGTCGAGGCGACGAACGCGTCGGCCTGCTCGATGCCGGCGGCCAGCAGCGCCTCGATCTCCAGCGCCGTGCCCTCGGTGAAGCGCCCGCCGCGCTCCTCCCAGCCCTCTGACTGGCCGCGCTCGAGCAGCGCGATCGCCTCCGCGTCTTCGTCGAGCACGGAGACTTCGTGTCCCTCGGCCAGCATCGAGTTGGCGATCGCGGAGCCCACGCGGCCGCATCCGACTATCAATACGAACATTCGGCTCCCACTCTAAGGGAGAACGCCCTCGCGAGTGCCTTCCTCGCCCGCCGGCGGCGCCGTGAGAAACACCTTGCAGGGAGCCTTCTCGATCACGTAGCGCGTGGTCTCGCCGACGAAGCGGTCACGCGAGCGGCCGCGGCCGCCGAGGATGGCGCCGCTGCGCACGCGCGTGGGCTCCTCGGCCGCGAGCACGATCGCCTCCACGCCGCGCCGGCGCGCCTCCGCCACGATCGCCTGGCCGACCGTGCGCCCGCGCACCATCGCGGTGGCCACCTCCACGCCCTCGTACTCCTCGCCGACCTCCTTGGCGCGCGCGAGCACGCGCTTGGCCTCCTTCACGCGCTCGTCGGGCACGCGCGCGTCGATCGGCAGCGACATCGGGATCTCGAACACGTACAGAGCCTCCACGACGGCGCCGCCCTCGGCCTCGTCCGGATGCTCGGCGGCCAGCCGGCCGGCGGTCCCGATGATCTCGTCGTCGATCGGCTCGCCGAACAGGGGCACGAGGATGCTGCCGTACTCGACGGGCGCTGCTTCCTGGAGCGCCTCGGCCGGGATCGTGAAGCGCTTCGTGAGCGCCTTGCCCTGCCCGGAGCGATAGATCACGTACATCGCGATGCCCGCGAGCATCCAGGCGCCGCCGATCAGGCGCGCGCCCGAGTGCAGGATGATCACGCTGACCCAGGCGAGGATCGAGAAGAGAGCGCCCAGCACGGCCGGCAGGGGCACAGAGCCGCGCCCCACCCTCACCGACAGCGGCACCCGGAACGCGCTCGGGCGGTTGCCCTCGCGGTAGCGGAGCACGATCACGGACAGGTGGGCGATCGCGAACGCGACCATCGCGCCGAAGGCGAAGATGCCCGCGAGGAAATCGATGTCGTGCGGCACCGCGAGCGCGAACGCGATCACGGCGGCGCTGATGATCGCTATGTAGGGAGTGCCGCGGCGCTCGTGCAGCCGGCCCGCGGCGCTCGGGATCTGGCGGTTGGTGGCGAGCGAGTAGGCGAGCCGGGCGATCCCGAGCATCTGGCTGTTCATCGCCACGATCAGGATCGCCGCGCCGGCGGACCCGACGGCGATGCGCGCGGCGTCCTTGAGCCAGCTGGGGTGGAACTGGGAGACCACGCCGATGAGGGGCGCCCCCGAGAACTGCCCGCCCAGCGGCGTTTCCCCACCCACCACCGGCAGCGTCATGAGCGCGGCGGTGGACACGCACACGAACAGCACCAGAGCCGTCACGGCCGTCACCAGGACGACGCGGCGCAGCCCCCTGCGGCCCACGCGCACCTCGCCGGCGAGCCCTGAGGCCGCCTCCACGCCGATCAGGGCCACCCCGGCCACCACCGTGGCGAACAGGAGCCGGTCCCACTCGGGCACCGCGCCGACGTCGATCGAGTCCGTGATGGCGGCGGGATCCCAGTGCTGGGCGAAGGCGATTCCGGATACGGCGAGCAGCAGCACGATGCCGACGAGCGACAGGCGCAGCACCATGCCGAGCCGGTCGGCCCCGAGGCCGCGCACGTTCTGCACGGCGACGTAGGCGAGCGCGAGGCCGGCGATCACGATCTCCGTCACGCCCTGGTCCAGCTCGGTCCAGAAGACCGCGAGGTAGTCCGAGAGCACGACGGCCCCGATGGCCATGACGATCAGGTAGTCGAGCAGGATGGCCCAGCCCGCCACGAAGCTCCAGAGCTCGTCGAAGGCGTAGCGAGCGAACGTGGAGGCGCCGCCGCGCTCGGGGTGCAGCGAGCTGCCTTCGACGTAGGTGGCCATCGTGACGACGAAGAACAGGCCCGAGGCCAGGAAGGCGAGCGGGGTGAGGCCGAGCGCGTCGTCGGCGACGACCCCGAGCACCATGAACAGGCCGGAGACGACCGCGCTGAGCAGGATCGCGAACAGCGCCGGCTCGCCGAGCCCGCGAGAGATGCGGGCGCCCGCCCGGCCGGCGCGCTCGGAGCCGCGCCGGAGCTGCGAGCGCGCGCGGTCCGCGGCCGCCCGGCTACGGGCCGCGTCCGCGCTCCCACGGGTGCGCCGCCCGGCGCGCCCGTCCTGGCTCACCGCTCGCCGCCGCGTGCCAGCCAGAGGCGCGCCGCGCCGATCAGCGCGAGCATGATGCCCAGCACGACGCCGAGGGCGAGCGCGCCACCGCCGCGCGCGATCGTCGACGCGACCATCGCCAGGCCGACCAGCAGCAGCACGGCACTGAGCAGGCGCGTGGACGCGAGATAGGCGCGTTGCACGCGGGGAATAATGGCACCCGCAGGGGCGCCTTCGGCGGGGGGATCCCCCCTACGACCCGCCGCTCCGCCGCCCGTTCACGCCGCGTGACGACTCGATGATCACTCGGCAGGGGCGCTCGGTCAGCACGGTCTCCAGGGTCTTGCCGAACAGCGACATCCCGGTGCGTCGCGGCGGCAGCTCCATCACCAGCGCTCGCGCGCGGATCTCGCGTGCCTCCTCCACGATGCGGCGCCCCGCGCCGCCCGGGCGCACCTTCTCCCAGTGCCCGGTCACGCGCCGCCCGCCGCGCACACGCGCCGAGTCGATCAGCGACGCCGCCCGCGCCTCCTCCTCCGGCAGCGGCGCGTCGATCGGCGAGTTCGGCGGCACCGTGATCGTCACCAGCACGTGGATGCCGCGGCGGCGCCGGGCCGCCAGGCGCACCGCGGTGGCCACCGCCTCGGCCGAGAAGCGGCCGTCCTCGAAGGCCACCAGCACCGACTCGTACTCCACCTCGTGCTCGACCGCGGGCTTCGGCGTGACGATCTTCACCGTCTCGGTGAGCGAGAGGCCCTGCCGCCGCCTGTAGATCACGTACAGCACGATGCCCAGCGTGAGCCAGAGCAGCCCCGAGATCAGCACGCGGACGTCGAGGGCCGTCGCCACGATCAGCGCGGTGCCCGTGCCGAAGGCGCCGAACAGAGCGAGCGCGGGTAGCTCCTTGCCGCGGATGCGCAAGGTCCCCGGACTTCGCCACGGGCGTTCGACGTCGGGATTGCTCACCCGCAGCTTGATCAGCGACAGGTGCGCCATCGTGAACGAGAGCATCGCCCCGAAGGCGTAGATCACCCCGAGGAAGTCGGCCTTACCCGGCAGGATCGCCACGCAGGCGATCGCCCCGAACAGCACGATCCCCACGTACGGCGTCCGGAACTTGGGGTGCAGCACCCGCAGGATCTCCGGCAGCTGACGGTGCTGGCCCATCGAGTAGGTCAGCCGCGACACCCCGATCAGGCCCGCGTTCGTGGCGATGAACAGGATCGTGGCCGCCAGGATGCCGACGTAGACCTCCGCCGAGCCCTGCAGCGCCCCCAGGTCCATGTTCTCGACCACGCCCAGCACCGGGTCGTCCGCGTAGCCGCCCTGCTCCTTGGGCAGCGCCAGCTGGGTCTGGCCGTTGACCACCGGCATCGCCGAGAGCGCGATCGCCGGGAGGAAGGTGTAGATCACGGCCACGGCCAGCACGACGAGTCCGATGCCGCGCGGGATCGTCTTGCCGAAGTCGCGCGCCTCCTCGGCCATATTCGAGACCGTCTCGATGCCCGTGTAGGCCACCATCGCCACCGGGATTGCGATCAGGAAGTCGCCCAAGGTCGGAGTCGTCCCGAAGTCCACCTGGTCCACCAGCAGGTGCGGATCCAGCACGAGGAAGATCCCGACCACCACCAGGCCGACCTGGGTGAGGAAGTCGGCGACGGCGAAGCCCACGTTCACGCCGGCCGACTCCTTCACGCCGACGATGTTCACGGCGCCCAGGACCACCACGACGATGATGCCGCCGATGATGTCGGCCGGAGACTCGCCGAGCGGGTCCCAGAACACCCCGAGGTAGTGCGGCACGAAGAACGCCGAGATGGCGATCGTGATGATGTAGGTGAGCATCTGGCCCCAGGCGGCGAAGAAGGACCAGAACTCGTTGAAGGCTCGCCGGGCGAACGACGAAGAGCCGCCCGCCTCCGGGTACATCGTGGTCGCCTCGGCGTAGGTGGCCGCCGTCGCGGCGAAGATCAGGCCGGCGATCACGAACACCACGGGCGTCATGCCCGCGGCGTAGATCGCCACGAGGCCCAGCGCGTAGTAGATCGACGACCCTACGTTGCCGTAGGCCGTCGCGAACAGCGAGCCCGTGCCCAGGACTCGCTCGAGCCCCTGATTCTTAGGCCGATATTCCGCCATGCCGAGCGGCGAGACTACTCCGGCCGGCGGCTCCCCGAAGGGGGAGCACGCCGGCCGGGAGAGTGCGGGCTAGACGAGGAACGGGATGATCAGCAGGGCGACGATGTTCGCCACCTTGATCATCGGGTTGATCGCCGGGCCGGCGGTGTCCTTGTAGGGATCGCCGACCGTGTCGCCGGTAACAGAGGCGGCGTGCGCCTCGGAGCCCTTCCCGCCGTACTCGCCGTCCTCGATCAGCTTCTTCGCGTTGTCCCACGCGCCGCCGCCGGCGGTCATCGAGACCGCCATGAAGAAGCCCACCACGATCACGCCGATCAGCAGTCCGCCGAGCGCCTGCACCGAGAGCAGGCCCACGACCACGGGGACCAGGATCGGAATCAGCGCCGGCAGGATCATCTCCCGCTGAGCCGAGGCGGTGACGATGTCGACAGCCCGCGCGTAGTCCGGCTTCTCGGTGTAGTCCATGATGCCCGGCTTCTCCTTGAACTGCCGGCGCACCTCCTCGACCACGCCGCCGCCGGCGCGGCCGACCGCCTCGATCGCCAGGGCGGCGAACAGGTAGACCATCATGCCGCCGATCAGCAGCCCGATCAGCACCTCTGGCTCCGAGATGTCGAAGGACGGCAGCTTCGAGCCCGCCGCGGCAGCCTCCTCGCGCAGCTCCTCGATGAAGGCGGCGAACAGCACCAGCGCCGCGAGCACGGCCGAGCCGATCGCGTAACCCTTGGTGACCGCCTTCGTGGTGTTGCCGACCGCGTCGAGCGGATCGGTCACGTTGCGCACGTCCTCCGGCAGATCCGCCATCTCGGCGATGCCGCCGGCGTTGTCGGTGATCGGCCCGAAGGCGTCCAGGGCCACGATCAGCCCCGTCAGGGACAGCTGCGCCATCACCGCCACGCCGATGCCGTAGATGCCGGCGAGCTCGTTCGAGACCAGGATCCCGAGCGCGAGCAGGATGGCCGGGGCGGCCGTGGACTGGAAGCCCTGGGCGAGCCCCTGGATGATGTTCGTGGCGTGACCCGTCTGCGAGGCGCGCGCGGTGGTGCGCACCGGGCGGAAGCGGGTCGACGTGTAGTAGTCGGTGATCACGAACAACCCGGCCGTGATGCCGATGCCGATCAGCGTGCAGAGGTAGAGCTCGATGCCGCTCGGCGCCACGTCGGCGCCGCCGCGCAGCAGTGAGGACACGCCACCCTTGAAGGTGAGGTCGTCCATCATCGTGAGCGTGATCGGGAGGAAGGCGACCGCCGCCAGGCCGCCCGAGACGATCAGGCCCTGGTAGAGAGCGCGCTCCACGTTGCCGGCCGCGCTGCGGACGGCGAACGTGCCGATGATCGAAGCGAGCAGCGAGACGCCTCCGATCACGAGCGGGTAGACCGCCACCGTGCCGATCTCCTGGAAGGTCAGCACTCCCAGCAGCATCACGGCAACCGCCGTGACGGCGTAGGTCTCGAACAGGTCAGCGGCCATGCCGGCGCAGTCGCCGACGTTGTCGCCCACGTTGTCCGCGATCACGGCCGGGTTGCGCGGGTCGTCCTCGGGGATGCCGGCCTCGATCTTGCCGACGAGGTCGGCGCCGACGTCGGCCGCCTTGGTGAAGATGCCGCCGCCCAGACGGGCGAAGACGGAGATCAGCGAGCCGCCGAAGCCGAGGCCCACGAGCGCGTCGATGGCGTCGCGCTCGTCCGTGCCGGCCAGGACCAGGATCCCGTAGTAGCCGGCCACGCCGAGCAGGGCCAGCCCGGCCACCAGCAGGCCGGTCACCGCGCCACCCTTGAAGGCGACCTCGAGGGCACGAGACACGCCCGAGCGAGCCGACTCGGCCACACGCGCGTTCGCCCGCACCGACACGTTCATGCCGATGAAGCCCGCGGCGCCGGAGAACGTACCGCCGATCAGGAAGCCGATGGCCGTGAGGATGCCTTCGCGATCCTGGGCCTCGAGCGCTACGCCGAGCACGATCGCCAGTACCACGGCGACGCCGGCGATGATCGTGTACTGGCGGCGCAGATAAGCGCTTGCGCCCTGCTGGACGGCGAGCGAGATTGCCTGCATCTCCTCGTTGCCCGGCGAGAGGCGCAGCAGCCAGCGTGAAGTCAGTACGCCGTACAGGACGGCAGCACCGGCGCAGACGAGCGCAATGATCACGCCCCAGTCAGTCAGGAATTCCAAGGGGTATGTCCTCCGTCGATTGAGTCAGCGGGCGGTCATGCGCGGGGCGCTGGAGGCGAGGGTTTGGGGGTGCCTCCGACACCGCCCGGAAAAGAGCGGCCGCAGTTTATCGGACGACGGCGCTTTGCAACGCGCTGGCACACGCGTCCTCCGGCTGGGGGCCGATCCGAGGCACCGCGTGGGACAGCAGCGCCCGCAGCCGATCGAGGTTCTCGGCGAAGACCGCGAAGGCCGCATCAGCGGAAACCGGCACCACGTGCGGCATGCCCTCGAGACCCACGTCGTAGTCCGTTACCAGCGAGACGTTGGCGTAGCAAAGCTCCAACTCGCGGGCCAGCCAGCACTCCGGGCACTGGGTCATGTTCACGACGTCGAAGCCACTGGCGGCGTACCACCTCGACTCCGCGCGAGTGGAGAAGCGCGGGCCCTGGATTACGACCACGATCCCGCCCCTGACCACGGGGATGCCGAGCTGCTCGGCACTCGTCGCGAGGATCTCGCTGAGGTCGCTGCAGTAGGGGTCCGAGGCCGACACGTGCGTGGTCTGCGGTCCGTCGTAGAACGTGCTCTCACGCGCCTGCGTGCGGTCGACGAACTGGTCGCAGATCACGAACGTGCCGGGCGCGAGCTCCGGCTTGAGCGAGCCGCACGCGGAGGGCCCGATGATGCGCCGCACGCCGACCTCCCTCATCGCCCACACGTTGGCGCGGTAGTTGATGCGGTGCGGCGGAAGCGTGTGGTCGTCGCCGTGGCGCGGCATGAACGCGACCTCGGCGCCGTCGATGCGGCCGATGCGGACCGGCGCCGAAGGCGGCCCGTAGGGCGTGGCGACCGGCACCTCCTCGACGTCGTCCAGGAAGCGGTAGAAGCCCGATCCGCCGAAGACCCCGATCACGTCCCGGGCGGCGTCCAGATCTTCGAGCGCGCCTTGGCGCGCTCGTCCGTCTCCTTCACGTACAGCAGCTGCACCTGGGACAGCGCGTCCTTGATCGGACCGGCGGCCTCCTCGGGGCAGAGCGGGAGCAGCTCGCGGGCGGCGTCGATGGCCTCCTTGGCCTTCGCCGGGTTGCGGTGCTCCTTCTCGGTCAGGCGGATGCCGGCGAGGTTCACCAGCGAGGCCGTGGTGCTCACCAGCACGTCGGCCACCTCCGGCAGCTGGGGCTCCGGCTCGCTCACGCGCGGGCCCCCTCGGCCGTGTAGGTCCGTTGCGTCTCCCCCACCTCGGCCGAGAACACCTCCTCCATCGAGGCTCCCTCGGCAAGCGCCCGCCGCTGGCGCTGAGCGCCGCTCTCCTCGGGCAGGGCCGGCTCGATGCCCAGCAGCGCCCGGGCGGGGGCCGTCCACTCGAGCAGGCGCTCGGCCACGGCGGCCGCCGGGTACTCCTCGCGGCGCGGGAGGTCGATCAGCTTGCCGTCGAGCCCGTAGCGGATCGCCCGCCAGAAGTTCTCCTCGATGAAGCGATGCGGCTGGTCCTCGTGCGGGACGCCCTCGTCCTCGTCCAGCGCCGCCTGGGCGACGCAGACGGTGATCAGCCCCTCCAGGGCGTTGGAGTCGGCTGCGCTCGTCTGGGCGTCGCAGATGCGCAGCTCCACGGTGCCGAACGAGTGGTGCGGCCGCACGCTCCACCAGATCTGAGTCTGCTCGACGATCGAGTTGGTGGCGATCAGGAAGTCCACGTAGTCCGCGTAGGCCGACCAGCCGCCGAACGCGTCCGGGATGCCGCAGCGGGGGAAGCTCTTCGTGAAGATCTGCGAGCGGGCGGAGTACAGCCCCGAGTTGCGCCCGTCGAGGAACGGTGAGTTCGCCGACAGCGCCAGCAGCTCGGGGAGCACCGGGCGCAGCCGGTCGCACACCCTGACGGCGCGGTCCGCGCCGCGCACCCCCACGTGGACGTGCAGCGAGAACGTGTTGTTGCGCCACGCCACGTACTGGAGCCCCTCGGCCACGCGCCGGTAGTGCTCCGTGTCGATGATCTGCTGCTCCTGCCACGGGCTCCACGGGTGGGTGCCGGTCGCGGCGAGCAGCGCGTCGCGCTCGGCGGCGAGGCGGAAGAGCCGCACGCGCGCCTCGCGCTGGCGCTCGATGGCGTCGGCGAACGTCTCGCCGCGGCCGGAGCGGATCTCGATCTCGGACTTGATCAGCTCACCCGCCACCGACTCGGCCAGCACCGGGTCCGCGTCGGCGGCCTGCTTCAGCTCGTCGAAGCGGTGGTCGAGCGACAGCGTGTGGGGGTCGAGAATCGCGAACTCCTCCTCGATTCCGACCGTGAAGTCCGTTGAGGCCTCGAACGCCTCGTGGACGCGGGCCATGTCCAGCATCAGGTCAGGTAGAAGTAGAGCGCGTAGAGCAGATCGACGGCGGGACTCGAGGTGTGAACGGTCACCTCGGGCGGCACCTGGAGCAGTGCCTCGGAGTAGTTGAAGATTATCTTCACGCCGGCTTCCACGAGGTCGTCGGCCACCTGCTGCGCGGCACCGGTGGGCACGGCGAGCACGCCGACCACCACGTCCTCCTCGCGAATCACCTTCTCGAGCTCGTCGTAGGCGCGGACGGTCAAGGTCTCGTTCACGCGCTGGCCGACCTTGGCCTGGTCCTTGTCGAACAGGGCCACGACGCGGAACCCGTGGTCGGCGAAGATGTCCGAGCCGGCGATCGCCTGGCCCAGGTTGCCGGCGCCGAACAGCACGATGTTGTGCTTGCCCGTGGTGCGCAGGATCTTGCGGATCTGCGAGACGAGCGAGTCCACGTTGTAGCCCACGCCGCGCTTGCCGAACTTGCCGAAACCGGACAGGTCGCGGCGGATCTGCGTGGAGTTGACGTGCGTGTAGTCCGCCAGCTCCTGCGAGGAGATCGTCTCGCGGCCCATCTTTTTCGCCTGGGTCAGGACCTGGAGGTACCGCGACAAACGCGCGGCGACGCCGAGTGACAACCTCTCGCTCCCGCCGTCTTGCACCCCGGTCCCGCCCGTCGCGGGTTCCCGAAAGCTCACGGGGTCACTCTATCGAGCCGCCGTTTCAAGACGTCTGCGTCGACGAACAGCTCGAACGCCTCCTCGCCGTCGATCTCCAGGACGGGGATGCGCTCGCCGTAGCGGCCGTGCAGCGCCGGGTCGAGCGTGATGTCGACCTGCTCGAGCAGCACCTGGCGGCCGGCGGTGGCGCGCTCCACCGCCGCGAGCGCGTCGTCGCAGAGGTGGCAGCCCGGCTTGCCATAGAGGGTCAGAGTCGGCACAAGTGGCACTCTAGGGCGCGTGGAGCACGTCGAGCTGATCGTCTTCGCGCTGCTGGTGGCCGGGGCCGGTCTGGCGGTGCTGGCGCGGGTGCTGAACGTGCCCTACCCGATCACGCTCGTACTCGGCGGCGCGGGCATCGGGTTCATCCCGGGGATGCCGAAGGTCCAGCTCGATCCCGACCTGGTGCTGCTGATCTTCCTGCCGCCGCTGCTCTACGGCGCGGCGTTCTTCACCTCGCTGCGCGACCTGCGCCGCGACATGCGGGCGATCGCCCTGCTGTCGATCGGCCTGGTCGCGGTCACGATGGCCGCCGTGGCCGTGGTGGCCCACCACGCGATCGGGCTCGGCTGGTCCGAGGCGTTCGTGCTCGGCGCGATCGTCTCGCCGACGGATGCCGTGGCGCCCGCCGAGATCATGCGGCGGATCGGCGCGCCGCGGCGGCTGCTGACCGTGGTGGAGGGCGAGAACCTCACCAACGACTGGACCGCCCTGCTGCTCTACCGCGTGGCGGTGGCGGCCGTGGTGAGCGGGACCTTCTCGCTCTGGGAGGCCGGGCTGAAGTTCGTCTGGAGCGGCGTGGGCGGCCTGCTGGTCGGCCTGCTCGCCGGCCGGATCATCCGCGAGGTGCGGCGCCGCATCGACGACCCCCCGACCGAGATCACGATCTCGATCCTGTCCGCCTACGCGGCGTACCTGCCCGCGGAGGAGCTGGGCGTGTCGGGCGTCATCGCGGCCGTGACCGTGGGCGTCTACATGGGCTGGCACACGCCCGAGCTGACCACGCCGGTCATGCGCCTCCAGGGGGTGGCGATCTGGGAGGTGCTCACGTTCCTGCTCAACGCGCTGCTGTTCCTGCTGGTGGGCTTCCAGCTGCCGAACGTGATCGACAACATCTCCGGGCACTCGGCCGGCGAGCTGATCGGGTGGGGGCTGCTGGTGAGCGCGGTGGTGATCGGCATGCGCCTGCTGTGGGGCTTCACGACGGTCTACGTCGTGCGGGCGCTCGACCGGCGGGCGAGCCAGCGGGCGCGGCGAGCGACCTGGCGCCACCGCCTGGTGGTCGGCTGGGCGGGCATGCGCGGCTCGGTGTCGCTGGCCGCGGCGCTCGCGCTGCCGATCAGCACCGACGCCGGGCCGGCGTTCCCGCACCGCGACCTGATCGTCTTCCTGACCTTCGCGGTCATCCTGGTGACGCTGATCGGCCAGGGGCTGACGCTGTCGCCCTTGATCCAACGGCTGGGCGTGCGCGACGACGGCTCCGAGGAGCGCGAGGAGGTGGCCGCCCGCGTCCGGCTCGCGGAGGCGGCGATCGAGCGCACCCACGAGCTCGACGGCCAGGAGTGGGCGCGCCCGGACACCCTGGAGCGGGTGCGCGCGCTCTACGACTATCGGCGCCGGCGCTTCGGGGCGATCGGCGACGGCGACGGCTCCGAGTACGAGGAGCGCACCGGCGACTACATCCGCGTCATGTACGAGCTGTTCGACGCCCAGCGCGAAGCGCTGATCTCGCTGCGCAACAGCGGCGCGATCTCGGACGAGGTGAGGCGGCGAGTGGAGCGCGAGCTGGATCTCGAGGAGTCGCGCCTCCAGGGATGACAGCCGGGGCTCGCGCCCCCGGACCCCCGTGGCGATCGGCTTCGCTCGGGGGCGCTACCGAAGGCGGGCCTGCGCGTCCAGCGCCAGGTATTCCGGGTAGCGGAGCGGCTTCAGGAAGCGGGCTGCGCCGGCGATCATCGCGGCGTTGTCCGTGCAGAGCTCGCTCGCGGGCACCCACACCGGCACGCCCAGGTCTCTCACGGCCGTTCGCAGCTCGGAGTTGGCCGCCACGCCGCCTCCGATGGCCAGTCGCTCCAGCCCCTCGCGCTCCAGCGCCACGCGGGTGCGCGCCGTCAGCGCCTCCACTATGGCGCGCTGGTACGAGGCCGCCAGGTCCGCCTTGTTCGCGTCCGGCTCGTCGCGCAGGCGGTAGAGCAGCGCGGTTTTGAGCCCGGAGAAGCTGAAGTCGAGCTCGCCGGGCGCGCTGCGGGGAAACGCGAACGCCTCGGGGTCGCCCTCGCGTGCCAGGCGGTCCAGGGCCGGGCCGCCCGGGTAGCCCAGGCCGAGCAGGCGGGCTCCCTTGTCGAAGGCCTCGCCGGCGGCGTCGTCCAGCGTCTGGCCGAGCACGGTGTACGAGGCCGGGTCGTCGACGCGCGCGAGGAACGTGTGGCCTCCGCTCGCCACGAGGCACAGGTAGGGCACCTCGATCGGCTCCGGCCCCAGCGTGCTGGCGATCACGTGGCCGTGCAGGTGGTCCACCGGCACCAGCGGCAGCCGCCGCGTGGCCGCCAGCGCCTTCGCCGACGACAGCCCCACCAGCAGCGCCCCGATCAGGCCCGGCCCCTGCGTGACCGCGACCGTGTCGACGTCGTCGAGGCCCGCGCCGGCGCCCTCGAGCGCGTCGGCGACCACCGCGTCGACCAGCTCCAGGTGGCGCCGCGACGCGATCTCGGGCACGACGCCGCCGTAGCGCGCGTGCAGGAGCCCCTGCGAGGCGATCACGTTGGAGCGGATCTCGCCCTCCTCGGTGACCAGCGCGGCGCAGGTGTCGTCGCAGCTGGTTTCGAGCGCCAAGATCAAAGCCGCCGCCCATGCGTTACTCGGGGTGCGGCGTTCAAGCGGTCTGCCGCTCGGGCACCGTGCGCCACATGATCAGGGCGTCCTCGCGGTTGTCGTGGTAGTAGGCGCGCCGACGCCCGGCCGCACGGAACTCGAAGCTCTCGTAGAGGCGGATGGCCGGGTCGTTGGAGGTGCGCACCTCCAGGGTGTACTGCTCGTTGGGCCGATCGGCGAGCTCGAACAGCCGCTCCATCAGCGTGCTGGCGATGCCCTGGCGCAGCATGCGGTCGTCCACCGCCACGTTCATGACGTGCCAGACGGTGTCGTAGCGCGAGCACACCACGTAGCCGACGATCCGCTCGTCGATCGTCGCGGCCAGGCAGATCCCGGACGGCTTGGACAGCTCCAGCACGAACATGGCCAGCGACCACGGCGTTGGGAACGCGCGGCGCTCGATCGCGATCACCTGCGGCAGGTCGGCGTAGGTGAGGCGGCGGATCTGAAGGTCGTGACTCACGGCGTCTTGGCGTCTGGCTCTCTCAGGTAGTCGGGGAGAACTGCTCCGGGCGGCTGGCCCGGCACCCCGCGCGCCAGCCGGCAGACCTGCACCGCCCGCACGACGTGGGACCGCGACTCGTCCGCGTCGACGCCTATCCCGGCCGCCTCGAGCACCCCGCGAAATCGTATCGACCCGTCCCCGGCCGCTCGCGCGCTGACACCCGCCTCCCGGACCCGAGCCACCACCTCCTCCGGCGACGCCACGAACGGCGGCCAGAGCGGCTCCCCGCCCGCCCCGTGCAGCGCGCCGAAGACCTCGCCGCGGCGGGCGTCGATCAACGCCAGACGCAGCTCGGCGTCGATGCCCGCGGCGAGCGCCGCCAGCGACGAGACCGGCCTCAGCTGCAGCCCGCTCGCGCTCGCCAGCGCGCGTGCGGTCGCGATCCCGATGCGCAGGCCCGTGAACGTGCCCGGACCCACCCCCACTGCGATCGCCTCCAGCTCCCGGAACTCCACGCCCGCGTCCTCCATCACCTCGGCGATCGCCGGCATCAGCTCCCTGGCGTGCGCCGGGCCGGCGCCCAGCCGCGCCGGGTCCGGTACGACCTCGAACGTCGACCCGTCCTCGCGCAGCACGCAGGCGGCGCTGGCCGGAGTCGAGGTGTCGATCCCGAGCAGGGTCACGAGATCGTGATCCGCCGCCGGTCGCCGCCCAGGTGCTCCAGCCGCACGCGCGCCGCCACCCGCTCGAAGCGGGGCTCGGCGACGGCGGGCCATTCCACGAACGCCACCCGCTCGGGGGTCAGGTAGTCGTCTAGCAGCGCCGGGTCCTCGCCGGCGAGCGAGCCGAGCCGGTACAGGTCGAGGTGAGCCACCTCGGGCGAGCCGCCGAGTACGTGACCGAGCGTGAACGTCGGGCTGGTCACGGGGCCCTCCACCCCCAGCGCGCGGCAGGCGCCGCGCACGAACGTCGTCTTGCCGCTGCCCAGCTCGCCGCTGACCAGCACCACGTCCCCCGGCTCCAGGCGTGCGGCCAGCTCCGCTCCGGCGGCCTCGGTGTCCTGCGCCGATGCGGATTCCAGCGAGGTCAGTCGAACAGGTTGATCTGCGGCGGCTCGGGGGGCGGCTCCGCGACTACGGCCATCGGCGCCACCGCGCCGATCGGGACCGGTGGCGGCTCCTCCAGCAGGTCCGGCAACCGCCGGAAGTCCTCGCGCAGCTCCTCCAGCGTCTTCGTGCTGCGCAGCGCGGCCGCCGGGTGGTAGATCGGGAACACCCGCACCGCCCGGCCGCCGAGCTCGTGCACCTGCGGGCGGCCGTGGACGCTGGTGATGCCGCGCTGCGAGCGGGTCAGCAGCTTGGTGGCGAAGTTGCCGAGCGTGCAGATAACGCGCGGCTCGATCAGCTCCACCTGAGCGTGCAGGTATGGCTTGCAAGCGTCGATCTCCGCCAGCTCGGGGTCGCGGTTGCCCGGCGGCCGGCTCTTGAGCACGTTGGTGATGAACACGTCTTCCCGGTCCAGCCCGACCTCGCCCAGCAGCTGGTCGAGCAGCTTCCCGGCGCGGCCGACGAACGGCAGCCCCTGGAGATCCTCCTGCTGGCCGGGGGCCTCGCCGACGAACATCAGGTCGGCGTCCGCGTTGCCCGCCCCGAACACCACCTTGGTGCGTCCCTGGTGCAGCGGGCAGCGCGTGCAGGCGCTCGCCTCCCGGTATAGCTCGACGAGGGCCTCGCGACGCTCCTCTGCGCTGCGTGCCTGCACGAATCTAAGCCTAGAAGCCTGGGGCGACGGTATCCTGGTTGGTGTCGGCCGCTACCGGGAAACGGAGTGGACCGGCACACGGATGCACTCGATCACAAACAGCCTCAGGGACGCACGGGTGGGCGTCGTCGGTCCAGGCCGGCTCGGGACCGCGCTGGCCGGCGCGCTGCGCGAGGCCGGCGTTGCCGTAGCCGGCCCGACCGGGCGCGGCGAGACGCCACGCGACTGCCACGCGATCGTGCTGTGCGTGCCCGACGCCGAGATCGAGTCCGCCGCCACGGCGGTCGCCGGAGCCGCGCCGCTGGTGGGCCACACGAGCGGCGCCACCCCGCTGAGCGCACTGGCGCCGGCCGGCGCGGCCGCCTTCGGGCTGCACCCGCTGCAGACGTTCGCGCCCGACTCGAGCGGTCTGAGCGCCTTCGCGGGCGCGGGCTGTGCCACCGCAGGGTCCACGGCAGAGGCGCTCGCCTTCGCCGCCGATCTCGCGCGCACGCTCGGCATGACGCCGTTCGAGATCGACGACGAGGGCCGCGCCGCCTACCACGCCGCCGCCTCGGTTGCCTCCAACTTCCTGGTCACCCTGGAGGCGGCGGCCGAGCGGATCGCCGCCGGCGCCGGGCTCGAGCCGGCGCAGGCGCGGCAGCTGCTCGTCCCGCTGCTGCGCCGCACCGTCGACAACGTCGCCGAGCTCGGCCCCGAGCGTGCGCTCACGGGGCCGGTGGCGCGCGGCGACGAGGCCACCGTCGCCGCCCAGCGACTCGCCGTGGCCGACGTGGCCCCCGGGCTGCTCGACCTCTTCGACGAGCTGGTCCGCCACACCAGAGCGCTGGCCGGGGCCCGGGTATGAGGACGATCCGCACCGTCCCCGAGCTGCGCGAGGCGCTCGCCCCCGAGCGGCGCGCCGGGCGCAGCATCGGCCTGGTGCCGACGATGGGCTACCTCCACGACGGCCACATCGCGCTGCTCCGCCGCGCGCGCGAGCAGTCCGACCTGGTGGTGATGTCCCTGTTCGTCAACCCGGCCCAGTTCGGTCCCGGCGAGGACCTCGAGGCGTACCCGCGCGACGAGGCGCGCGACGCCGCGCTGGCCGAGGCGGAGGGCGTCGACGTGGTGTTCGCCCCGCCGGCCGAGGAGGTCTACCCGCCGGGGTTCGACACCACGGTGACCGTGGGCGGCCTCACCGACGTGCTCGACGGCGCGCCCGAGCAGCGCGGTCCGGGGCACTTTGCGGGGGTTACGACGGTGGTGACGAAGCTTCTCAACATGGCCGCCCCCGACGTGGCGTACTTCGGCCAGAAGGACGCCCAGCAGGCGCTCGTGATCCGCAAGCTCGTTCGCGACCTCGACATCCCCGTCCGGATCGAGGTCTGTCCCACCGTGCGCGATGCGGACGGCCTGGCCCTCTCTTCCCGCAACGCGTACCTCACGCCCGCCGAGCGCGACCGCGCGCTCGGCCTCAGCCGCGCCCTGCGCGCGGCCGAGGCGGAGGTGGCCGCCGGTCACCTCGACGCCGCGGCGGTACTGTCAGCCGCCCGCGCGCAGCTCGATGCCCACGGCATCGACCCCGAGTACCTCGAGCTGCGCTCCGCCGACGACCTCTCCCCCGCGGCGCGCGTGAACGGCTCCACCCTGCTTGCCGTCGCGGCCCGCGTGGGCCGCGCCCGACTCATCGACAACACGATCCTCGGAGGCACGACATGAGCACCCGTCCCACCCAGCGCCCGGCGATCACCCTGAGCAAGCTCGGCGAGAAGAAGGCGCTCGGCGAGCCAATCGCGATGATCACCGCCTACGACTTCCCGAGCGCCCAGGTGGCCGAGGAGGCCGGCGTGGACGTCGTCCTGGTGGGCGACTCCGGTGCGATGACGGTGCTCGGCTACCCCTCCACGGTCCCGGTGACGCTCGACGAGCTGATCATGCTCGCCTCCGCCGCGCGGCGCGGGCTGTCGACGCCGCTGCTGGTCGGCGACATGCCGTTCGGCTCGTACGAGGTCTCCAACGAGCAGGCGATCGCCAACGCCCAGCGCTTCATCAAGGAAGCCGGCTGCGACGCGGTCAAGCTCGAGCGCGGCGGCAGCTCGGTGGAGCGCGCCCGTGCCATCGTCGGCGCCGGCATCCCGGTGATGGGCCACGTCGGCCTTACGCCGCAGACCGCCACCGCGCTCGGCGGGTACCGCTCGCAGGGCCGCACCGCGGAGCGCGGGCTCCAAGTGATGCACGACGCGGTCGGGCTCCAGGAGGCCGGGTGCTTCGCGATCGTGTTCGAGGCGATCCCCTCCGCGCTGACCGAGGTGATCATGCCGCGCATCCAGATCCCGGTGATCGGCATCGGCGCCGGCCCGGCCACCGACGGCCAGGTGCTGGTATTCCACGACCTGCTCGGCATCTACGACGGGCACGCGGCGCGCTTCGTGAAGCGCTACGCCGACGTGCGCGGGGAGATGATCAAGGGCGTCAAGGCGTTCACCGAGGACGTGCGCACCCGTCGCTACCCCGAGCCGGAGCACGGCTACACGATGGCCCCGGACGAGATCGACCGCCTGCACGACCTGATGCGCGACAGCACCGGAGAGCCCTTTACGGGCGGATTCACCCTCTGAGCAGGTGCTCGCTTCGTAGCACCGAACCCTCCCGGTAGTCCGCGGGTTAGGGCGATAGCCCACCCCTGCACGAAGGAGAGGTTCCGAACATGGGTCGCATCCGTCGTTTCCTGCCGTCGCCCGCCATGGTCGTGGCGGTCACCGCTCTGGTGATGTCGCTGGGCGGCTCCGCCTACGCGCTCGTCATCACCGGGAAGAGCATCAAGAACGGGACCGTGACGACCAAGGACATCCGCAACAAGTCGCTCAGCGGAGTCGATGTCCGTACTGACGGCCTCGGTGGCGGCGCCATCAAGGAATCCACCCTCGGCCCGGTGCCGGCCGCCTTCCTGGCCGGCGGCGGCACGCGCTTCGCCGTGGTGAACGCCAGCGGGCAGGCCGTGCGCGGTCGCGACATCAGCTCCGCCGCGCGCACCTCTGAGGGTCGCTACCAGGTGATCTTCAGCGGGGACGTGCGCAACTGCGCGTACTTCGCCACCGTCGGCGACGTGAGCGCCTCCGCGCCGCCCCAGAACAGTCAGATCAGCGTGAGCTCGCTCGGCTCGAACGTCAACGGCGTGGCGGTGCGCACCGAGAACGGAGCCAACGGAACCGAGCTTGACCGCTCGTTCCACCTGATCGTCATGTGCTGACCGCGTCCCGGTAGTCGATCGGCCGCAGCACCCGCGCTGGGATCCCCGCCGCCACCGAGAAGGCGGGGATGTCCCGCGTGACCACGCTGTTCGCGCCGATCACGCAGCGCTCGCCGATCGTCACGCCGCTGGTGACGACCACGTTGGCTCCACACCAGACGTTGTCCTCCACGCGCGTGGGGCCCTTGGTGGTGAACCCCTGCCAGGGCACCGGCCGGGACGCGTCGTCGAAGCGGTGCGCGCCGTCGGTGATGAAGCAGCCGTTGGCGAACATGCAGTGGTCGCCGATCTCGACCAGCTCAACCGAGGCCACCATGACGGCGACGTTGAGGAACGTGCCCGAGCCGATGCGGATGCGCGCGTCGTCCGGGGCCGTGAGCCATACGTGGGGCTCAAGCAGCGTGTGCTCGCCCACCTCCAGGCGCCCCTCGCGGAAGGCCTCCAGCAAGTTTCCGTGCACGGGCCAGCGCGCAAAGGCGCGGCGGCGCGCGAATTCCCGGTGGATGCGCGCGCGGTTCCACGGCAGCGCATTGCGCTCGTACCAGCGCCATTTCTGCCACCAGAGCCACCCGTTGCCCACGCGCGACAGCATCTCAGGCTTCGAGGCCAAACAGCCGATGAAGGAACCTATGGATCCGCTCTCCGATCTACCGGGGGCCGAAGAGTTCGCCCAGCTGCTCGCCCGCGAGGAGCTGCGCCGCGGCCGTACCAGCGAGACGCTGGCCGTCGCCGTGCTGGATCTGGACGGCCTTGGAGCCGTGAACAAGATCCACGGGGCGGCCGCCGGCACGCAGCTGCTGCGCACTTGCGCCGAGGTGCTGCATCAAACCGTGCGCGGCGTCGACGAGGTGGCGCGAACTGGCCCCGACGAGTTCTCCGTCCTGCTGCACGCGACCGACTCCGACAAGGCAGCCGTCTGGGAGGAGCGCTTCGAGGACATGCTCGACGCCTTGGGGCGCAACCTGCCGGCCGGTCCCACGACCTGCTCGATCGGGATCGCCGACAGCGGCGAAGCACCCACTCTGATGGAGGTCGCCGTCCGGGCCCGCCGCCGGATGGAGGTCATCCAGACCGTGCGCAAGCTGCGCCGGGCGCGCGAGACCGGCTCGTCCTAGGCCGCCGCCGCGACCTTCGGGCGCGGCCGCCGCTGCTTCTTCTTCGGCGCTTCGACGATCTGCGCGAGGAAGCGGCCCGTGTGCGAGCCCGCCACCGCGGCCACCTGCTCCGGCGTGCCCTGCGCCACCAGCTGGCCGCCCTCCTCGCCCCCCTCGGGTCCGAGGTCGATGATGCGATCCGCGGTCTTGATGACGTCCAGGTTGTGCTCGATCACGACGACGGTGTTGCCCTGGTCCACCAGCCGCCCGAGCATCTCCAGCAGCCGCTGGACGTCCGCGAAGTGCAGCCCGGTGGTGGGCTCGTCGAGGATGTACAGCGTCCGGCCCGTGGCCACCTTGCTCAGCTCGGACGCCAGCTTGACCCGCTGCGCCTCGCCGCCTGACAGCGTGGTGGCCGCCTGGCCCAGCCGGATGTAGTCCAGCCCCACGTCGTGGAGCGCCTGCAGGCGCCGCTTGATCTTGGGGATGTGCTCGAAGAACCCGACCGCCTCCTCGACGGTCATGTCGAGCACGTCGGCGATCGTCTTGCCCTTGAAGCGCACCTCGAGCGTCTCGCGGTTGTAGCGCTTGCCGTGGCACTGCTCGCACGGGACGTACACGTCGGGCAGGAAGTGCATCTCGATCTTGATCTGGCCGTCGCCGCGGCAGACCTCGCAGCGCCCGCCCTTGACGTTGAACGAGAAGCGCCCCGGCTTGTAGCCGCGCGCCCGCGCCTCCTGCGTGCGCGAGTAGAGCTCGCGGATGTGGTCGAACAGCCCGATGTACGTGGCCGGGTTGGAGCGCGGCGTGCGGCCGATCGGCGACTGATCGATGTTGATGATCTTGTCGATCGCGTCGAGGCCGCTGATGCGGCGGTGAGCGCCCGG
>JAXDIH010000106.1:0-5482 GCA_034664105.1 Thermoleophilaceae bacterium | reverse complement strand
CCTGCTCGAGCGGCGAGAACCTGCTCGTGCCGATGCGCGCGGCGCTCAAGGCGCGGGCCAGCATCGGCGAGGTCAGCGGCGTGATGCGCGACGAGTTCGGCGAGTACTCCGAAGCCTGAGAACCGTTCGACCGGATCGCCCCGCGAGCAGTGTTCTTCATCTACGCGGAGCGCGGGCAGGGCGGGGAGGACCTCAGCCAGGACTTCTACGAGTCGGCGAGCGAGCCCAAGGCCGTCTGGGAGGTCCCGGGCGCCACCCACACGGCCGGCATCGAGGCCCGGCCGCGCCAGTACGAGCGAAAAGTCGTCGGCTGCTTCGACGGCGCCCTGCTGGGGAAGCCGCCCGTCCGCGATCCGTCGTAGATTTCCGGCCGTGAGCCGGTACGACTGGTTGCTGTTCCTCCACCTGATCGGCGCGTTCGCGGCCGTGGGCTCCGTGGTGGTGTTCTCGGTGCTGATGCTGGGCGGCGCCCGCGTGGCCGGGGCACAGCTGACCTTCCTCGCGCGCCGGCTGTGGGACGTCGGCGGCCTGCTCACCCTCGTCTTCGGGATCTGGCTGGCGCTCGACGACTACAGCCTCGGCGACGCCTGGATCCTGATCGCGCTGGCGCTGTGGGCGGTCTCCGCGGCCGCCGGCATCCGCCTCGGGACCGCATATTCCGAGACCGACGCGCCACCAGCCGCGCTGGTGCAGCCGCTCTACGGAGTCATGGCGATCGCCACCACCGCCCTGCTCGTCGTGATGATCTACAAGCCCGGCGCATGAGCATCGCCGCGGTCCGCCCAGACGACTGGAACTTCCCGCTGCTGGTGCACGTGCTCAGCGCGATGGTCTTCGTCGCGCTGCTGGCCGTGGTGGCGGTCGTGCTCGTCGTCTCGCTGCGGGGCGGCGACCGCCCGGCCGCCCTGCGGCTGGCGTTCCGGACGCTGCTGATCGGCGCCATTCCCTCGTACATCGTGATGCGCGGCGCGGCCGAGTGGATCGCCTCCAAGGAGGACGTGCCGGACGACCTCACCTGGCTCAACATCGGCTACATGGTCACCGACGGCGGGCTGCTCCTGCTGATCATCGTGACCGTCCTCGCCGGCCTGGCCTCACGCCGGGCGCGTAGCGGCGGCGAGCCGCGCGGGCTGGTGCGCCCCGCGACGGCGCTGACCCTGCTGCTGATCGCGGCCTACGCCGTGGCCCTCTGGGCGATGGCGACCAAGCCGATCTAGCGCCTGCACAGGAACGTGAACTGGCCGCTCAGCACGAGCTTGGCCGTGTTGACCGTGCGGTGGTCCCACCGGGCCGGCCGCGCCAGCAGCGAGATCGCGCGATACGGCGGCGATTCGCGCGCCCACCAGCGGTAGAAGGAGCGGGGAGTTCCGAGCGCCCGCCAGGCCACGAGCGTGAAGCCGTCGATCACCGGCCGCACCTCGGTCAGCTCGAGGCCGGCCTCTTCGGCCAGCACCATCAGCCCGTAGGGCGTGTAGTTCCAGAGGCTGCGCGAGTGGAAGGCCTCGAGCTGCGAGGTGGAGCCGGCGAACCACCCGTCTGGCCGCAGCACGCGCGCGACCTCGGCGATCAGCGGGCGCGGGCGCTGCACGTGCTCCAGCACCTGCTTGCAGTAGACGAGGTCGAAGCTCGCGTCGGCGAACGGGAGCTGCTCGCCGTCGAAGGTGACGAACTCGGCGTCGTCGCGGGTGCGCTCGGCCACCTCGGGCGAGTGGGCGATGTCGGCGCCCGTCCACTGCACGCGCGGCTCCAGCGAGCGGAACAGGTCGACCGACGCGCCGTCCCCGCAGCCCAGATCGAGCACGCGCGGGGCCGCCGGGCGACCCGGACGGTTCAGGTACCGAGCGGCGTAGCTGTCCGCGAGCACGCTGCGGCTGTGATCCGCGGGAATGCGGTCTCCGAGCAGCTCTGCGAGGTCTGCGCCCAACATTGCAAGACATCTTTCACGAAGGACTCGGCGAGGCCTGCTCGAACCGGGAGGCGATGCAGGACTTAACCGCGAAGCGCACGCTGGTGAAGTCGCCTCCCGAGCTCTGGAGCGAGCTGAGCGAGGTAGAGCGGCTGGCCAGGCACCTGGGGGCGTTCGGCGAGATCGAGATCACGAGGCTGGAGCCCGAGCGCACGGTCGCCTGGGAGGGCGAGGGTGCCAGCGGCACCGTGTCGATCGAGCCCTCCGGATGGGGCACCAAGGTGACGCTCACGGCGACGATCGAGGGCGAGGAGCCCCCGGCGCCGGAGCCCGTCGCCGAGGAGGTCCCGGAAGAAGCGTCCTCTATAGGGACGGAACTTCCGGAACCCCCTGCCGAAGCGGCTTTGGAGGCGGCCGCGCCGGTCGCCGAGCGCCCGCCCCGGCGAGGTCTGTTCGGGTGGCTGCGCCGCCGCGAGCGGGGCTCGCTGCCGAACCCGGCCGCCGAGCACCCCGTGTGGGTGGCGGGTGCGCCGGCGCCGGTAGTGGAGGAGCCGGTCGCGCAACAGCCCGCCGAGCCCGCCACCGTGCTCGCCGAAGAGCCCTCGGAGCCGCTCGCGCCGCCCGCCGGCGATGGGTCCGCCGCGGCGCCCGCCGCCGATGCGCCCGCGGATGGGCCCGCCGATGCGCCCGCCGAGGAAGACGTCGCCCCGCTCGACCGCGACGGCGCCCTGGCCGCGCTGGAGGGCGCTCTCGAGGCGCTTGGCTCGGCTCACCACCGCCCGTTCTCGCGCGGTTAGCTCGCCAGCTGCCCTGAGCCGTGCTCCACTAGCCAGGTGACGCGTGCAACCACACGTCGCCGGTTCATCCAGGCCACCGCCGCGGCGGCGACCGGGACGATGCTGGGCGACTTTCCGGCCTTCGCCCAGCGTCCGGACGGGCCCAACCTGATCCTCGTGATCGTCGACTCGCTGCGCGCGGACGCCGTCTACGACCGCGAGATCCACACGCCGAACATCGACGAGCTGCTGTTCCAGGGCGTGCGCTTCACCAGCGCCTACCCGGAGGCGATGCCCACCGTCCCCGCTCGCAACTCGATCCTCGGCGGCCGCCGCACCTTCCCCTTCCGCAACTGGCACGACTACCCGGGTCTGCTCGACTCCCCGGGCTGGGCGCCGCTGCGGGACGTGGACGACTCCCTGCCCGCGGTGCTCCGCCGCGCCGGCTACTGGACCGCCTACGTCACCGACAACCCGTTCCTCGGCTTTTCGCGCCCGTTCGGGCCGCTCCGGCGCAGCGTGGACGCCTTCATACGCACCGGCGGGCAGATCGGCGGCAGCCGCAAGATCTCGAGCGTGCCCCCGAACGTGCTGCGCCACTGGCTCCACCCGGCGATCGCGCCGGAGAAGCGCGAGCGCGTCGGCAAGTACCTGGCCAACAGCCGCTACTGGCTCGACGAGCGGCGCTCCTTCGCCGCCAAGGTGATGACCGACGCCACGCATGCGCTGGAGCTCGGGGCGGCGCAGGGGCCGTTTGCGATGGTGGTCGACACCTACGAGCCACACGAGCCGTGGACCCCGCCGATCGGCTACGCCGACATGTACGGCAAGTGGCGCGGCAGCGAGCCGGCGATGCCCCTGTACGGAAAGGTGGACAACTGGCTGAAGCCGGGCGAGCGCGGGCCCGTCGTGCGCCGGCTGCGCGACCTGTACGCGGCCGAGGTGACGATGACCGACCGCTGGCTGGGAGTGCTCTTCGACCGCCTGCACGACCTCAACCTGGAGCGGGAGACCGTGGTCGCCCTGGTGGCCGACCACGGCATCCTGCTGGGCGAGCACGGCTGGACGGGCAAGATCTCCACGGCCCTGCACCCCGCGCTCACCCGCATCCCGATGGTGATCGTCGACCCGGCCCGGCGCAACGCCGGCCAGGTGAGCCGGTGGTTCGCCTCCACCCACGACGTGGCGCCCACGTTGCTGTCGATGATGGGCGTGCCGGCGCCGGAGCGGATGAACGGCGTGGACATGTCGGTGCTGTTCGACGGCAAGCCGCTGCCGAAGCGCGAGTACGCCATCGGGGGCTATGGCAACTCGTTCTTCATCCGCACGAGGCGCTGGGCCATGTGGGCGCGCAACAAGCCCGCGCGCTTCCACCTCTTCGACAAGCGCCACGACCCCGGCGAGGGCACCAACGTCGCCCACCGCCACCCCAGCGTGGTGCGCCACCTGTACGGAATCGTGAAGAAACGGGCCGGCGGGCGGCTGCCCTACTACGAGGGCGTGGATCGCAATGGATAACCTGCCTCGCGCATGAGGCAAAAGTCCCCGGAGACCTACGACGAGAAGCTGGAGCAGCTCGAGGAGCTGCGCCAGGAGGCGGTTCACACCAATCCTCAGGCCGAGGAGAAGCAGCACGCCAAGGGCAAGCTCACCGCCCGCGAGCGCATCGACAAGCTCCTCGATCCGGGCTCATTCGAGGAGCTGGACACGTTCGTCCGGCACCGCACGGCCGACTTCGACATGCTGCGCAACCGCCCCTGGGGCGACGCCGTGGTCACCGGCCACGGCACGATCGACGGCCGGCCCGTGTGCGTCTTCTCGCAGGACTTCACGGTGTTCGGCGGCTCGCTCGGCGAGGTGATGGGCGAGAAGATCGTCAAGGTGATGGACCTGGCCGCGAAGGTCGGCTGCCCGGTGATCGGGATCAACGACTCCGGCGGGGCCCGCATCCAGGAGGGGGTCGTCTCGCTGGGCGCCTACGGCGACGTGTTCGCGCGCAACGTCCGGTGCTCAGGGGTGATCCCGCAGATCTCGCTGATCATGGGTCCCTGCGCGGGCGGCGCCGTCTACTCACCGGCCATGACGGACTTCATCTTCATGGTGAAGGAGACGTCGCACATGTTCATCACCGGCCCCGACGTGATCCGGACGGTCACCGGCGAGGAGGTGGAGTTCGAGGAGCTGGGCGGGGCGATGACCCACAACACCAAGTCGGGCGTCGCGCACTTCGCGGCCGACGACGAGGAGAGCTGCCTCGAGGACGCGCGCTACCTGATGTCGTTCCTGCCGCAGAACAACCTCGAGCTGCCGCCGCGCATGGAGACGGGCGACGACCCGGAGCGCCAGGACGAGGAGCTCGACCGGATCGTCCCCGACAGCCCCAACAAGCCGTACGACATGCGGGACGTGATCCACCGGCTCGTGGACAACGGGGAGTTCTTCGAGGTGCAGGAGCACTTCGCGCGCAACATGGTCATCGGGTTCTCGCGGCTGAACGGCCGGCCGATCGGGGTGGTGGGCAACCAGCCCTCCCAGCTGGCCGGCGTGCTCGACATCTCTTCCTCGGAGAAGGCCGCGCGCTTCGTGCGCTGCTGCGACGCCTTCAACGTCCCGCTGCTCACGCTCATGGACGTACCCGGGTTCCTGCCGGGCACCTCGCAGGAGTGGGGCGGGATCATCCGCCACGGCGCGAAGCTGCTCTACGCCTTCACGGAGGCGACGGTGCCGAAGCTGACGGTGATCACGCGCAAGGCCTACGGCGGCGCCTACGACGTGATGGCGTCGAAGCACATGCTGGCCG
>JAXDIH010000013.1:0-14417 GCA_034664105.1 Thermoleophilaceae bacterium | reverse complement strand
GCACGAGCAGGATCACGCCGATCACCCAGTTCAGCTCGCGCGGGTACTTGTAGGCGCCGAAGAAGAACGTTCGGCCCATGTGCAGGAAGATCAGGATGATCATCACCGACGAGCCCCACTTGTGCATCCCGCGGACGAACTCGCCGAGGAAGACGTCGTTGGTGATGTGCGAGGCCGACTCGTAGGCGCGCGTCGGGTCGGGCTCGTAGTACATCGCGAGGAAGACGCCCGTGATGGCCTGCGACAGGAACGCGAACATCGTGGCCGAGCCCAGCGTGTAGAACCAGTTGGTCCCCTTGGGCACCTTGCGGTAGAGGAAGCCGCGCAGGAACGGCGTGGCGCCGGTGCGCTCGTCGAGCCAACCGACGGCGGTGGCCGCTCCCTCGATCGCGTGATCCTTGACCTTCGGCGCCGGCGGCGCGCCGTTGCGGCCATTCGGCCCGTTGCGCCCGCCGCCGGGGCGCTTGGGCGAGGGCCGCAGGGCCTTCGGAAGCGGGGGCGTGGGCAGCTTCATGTGGTCGGCCTTCCGGGATACAGGTACTGCCAGAGGCCGTCGAGGTGGTTGGACGGGTCGCGCGGGTGCGGGAAGCGTTCGAGCTGCGAGTTCAGCGAGAAGCGCTTGCCGACCTCGACGCGTCCGTTGGTGACCCGCGTGTAGAAGCGGTCGAGCGGTCGCACCGGCGGGCCGCCCTCGACCTGGCCCGCGAAGCCGTAGACCCCGCCGTGGCAGGGGCAGACGAACTTCTGGGAGGCCTGGATGTACCGCACCGGGCACCCGAGGTGGGCGCAGCGCGTGGAGATCGCGACGTAGGGCGGGTTCGGGCCCTGCCCCTTGACCCGCTTGTCCTTCTTCGGGTTGTCCCTGCGCACGTAGATCGTCGTCTTGCCGGCGTCGCCGACCTGGGGCACCAGGCTGATCACCTTGGGCACGTAGGTCTCGGCGTTGAAGTCGTCCTCCGGGCCCACGTCCTGCCAGCGCTCGGGCTCGGACTCCTCGAGGAGCGGGCCGAGCGCGAAGCCCAGCGCCGGCAGCGCGATGGCCGCCACGGCCACTCCGCCGGCAAGCTGCGCGCCGCCCTCCATCAGGCGACGGCGGGTGACGGTCTCGCCCTCGAACGCCCCGGCGATGCCGCGACCTTCGGTGTAGCGGGACTTCTTGTCGAACTTGGGGGGATCAGCCACGGGTGAGAGAGTGATTCTGAGGGGCGGTGAAGCCTAGTGCCAACATGGTGCCGAGCGGCACGATTGGCACCCAGCCACCAAAGCGGCAGGAGCCTATCGCGCGCCGGGCTCCAGAGCGTGTGCCGACGCGTCCCAGAGCGCCTCGGCCGCGTCGCCACGGCCCTCGGCGTGCGCCTGCGCCGAGCGCGAGATCAGGTCCGACAGCTCGGCCACCGCTGGCAGGTCGCCGCTCTCGGCGAGCCGCGCCAGGCCGAGCGCGTACAGCGCATCGCCGGCCAGCAGGCGCAGGTCCGCGTCCATTCCGTCGAACAGGCGGGGATCGCCGTAGTGCAGCAGGTAGCCCTCGTAGACCGCCTCCAGGACGAACAACCGGTCGCCCAACGCCGCGCCGAAGCGCTCCGGCCACGGCTCGGGGACGGCGTACGGCGCGAGCGAGGGCCCGGCCGCCGCGGTGATCTCCCGCAGCACCGTCATGACTGGGCGAACGCCTCGCGGGCCGCGTCGAGCGTGAGCTCCACGTGCGCGTCGGTATGGGCGAGCGACGGGAACCAGGCCTCGAACTGCGACGGCGGCAGGTACACGCCGCGATCGAGCATGGCCCGGCAGAAGGCCGCGTAGCGCTCGGTGTCGCAGCTCTTGGCGTCCTCGTAGTCACGCACGGGCTCCTCGCTGAAGAAGACGGTGAGCAGGCCCGTGGTGTGACAGACCTGGACCGGGACTCCCGCGTCCGCGGCCGCGGCGCGAAGGCCGCTCGCCAGCTCGGCGGCTGTGCGCTCGAGCCGCTCGTAGGCGGCCGCGTCGAGCAGGCTCAGCGTGGCCAGGCCCGCGGCGGTCGCCAGCGGATTGCCGGACAGGGTGCCGGCCTGGTAGACGTCGCCGGCAGGCGCGATCCGTTCCATCAGCTCGCGCGGGCCCGCGTACGCGGCAGCCGGGAGCCCGCCCCCGATCACCTTGCCGAGGATCGTGAGGTCGGGCGTGACGCCCTCGCGCTCCTGGACGCCGCCGGCGCCGACCCGGAAGCCGGAGATGACCTCGTCGAAGATCAGCAGCGCGCCGGTCTCGTCCGCGCGCCGGCGCAGCGCGGCCAGGAAGCCGTCGGGCGGGAGCACGAGGCCCATGTTGGCGGGATAGGGCTCGCAGACGATCGCGGCGAACTCGCCCTCCGGGACCGTGCCCCACGGCACCACGGCCGTGTCGGCGGCCTGGGCGGCGGTCACGCCCGGCGAGGCCGGGATGCCCTGCGTGGCCAGGCCGGACCCCGCCTCCGCGAGCAGCCCGTCGACGTGGCCGTGATAGGCGCCGGCGAACTTCACGATCCGGTCCCGCCCGGTCGCCGCGCGCGCGAGCCGCAGCGCGCTCATCGACGCCTCCGTGCCCGAGGACACCAGTCGCACCATCTCGGCGCTCGGCACGCGCCGGACGACCTCCTCCGCCAGGTCCACCTCGGCCACCGTCGGGGCCCCGAAGCTGGTGCCGGCGGCGGCGGCGGCCGTCACCGCGGCGACCACGTCGGGGTGAGCATGGCCGGCGATCAGCGGTCCCCACGACATCACCCAGTCGACGTAGCGGTTGCCGTCCACGTCGATCAGCTCGGCGCCCTCGCCGCGGGCGACGAAGACGGGGTCGCGCCCGATCGACCGCATCGCCCGCACCGGCGAGTTCACGCCGCCGGGAAGCAGGTCGACCGCGCGGGCATACGCGGCAGCCGACCGGTCCGTTACGCGTACTGCGCTTCCCACTCTGCGTGGGCGCCGGTGAAGTAGAGCATGCGGATCTTCTTGAACTCCGTCGACGAGTAGAGCGTGCGGCGATCCTCGATGCCGGTGTCCTCGGCGATCGAGTCGAGGATCGCGTCGCACTCGTCCTTCGAGCGGCCGTGCGCCATCGTGAAGACGGAGTAGGGCCAGTCCGCGTAGGTCGGCCGCTGGTAGCAGTGCGATATCCCGCGGAAGGAGGCCATGCGCGGGCCCAGCTCGAGGATCCGGTCCTCGGGCACCTTCCACACACCCATGCCGTTGGCCGAGAACCCGGCGCGGCGGTGGAACAGGATGGCGGCCACGCGGCGCAGCGCGCGGCGCTCGCGCATCGACTCCAGGTGCTCGAGCAGAGCCGGCACGGACATCCCGAGCTCGGCCGCCGCCGGGGCGAAGGGCTCCGAGACCGGATCCATCGGACCCTGGGTCGCCCGGATGACGGCCAGGTCGAGCTCGGACAACTCGATCGCCTCGGGCTCCTTGTGGTCGACGGCCTCGGCGACGGCGGCCAGCGTGTCGGTGCCCTTCTCCATCTCCAGATCCATGCGGATCTTGAAGAGGCGCAGCGTGGGCAGCTGGCGGATGGACTGGGCACCGGTCAGCTCGGTGAGCACGTCGAGCGTGCCCTGGACCCCCAGCCGCGAGCCGGGCTCGGTGGCGATCGTGAACCAGAGGTTGAAGTCGTGGTCACGCAGGTAGTTGTGCGACACGCCGGGATGCGAGTTGATGATCTTGGCCGCGCGCCAGGGGTGCTCCGAGTCGACCTTGGCGGCGACCAGCATCGAGCTGTAGCCGAGCACGCGCGTGTCGAAGATCGGGGTGACCTCGCGGATGATGCGCTCGTCCAGCAGCCGCCGCGTGCGGCGCAGCACCTCGTCCTCTGGCAGCTCGGCCAGGCGAGCGACTTCGGCGTAGGGGCGCTCGGCGAGCGGGAAGCTGCCCTGCATGAGGTTGAGCAGCCGCTTGTCGGTCTCGTCCAGCGCGACCGCGGCGCCGTCCTTGCGGCTGCGCGTCTTGGCTACCGCAGCCACTCGGCGGCGTCCTTCGCGTGGTAGGTGATGATGATGTCCGCGCCGGCGCGGTGGATGCCGGTCAGGGTCTCGAGCACGGTGGCGCGCTCGTCGATCCAGCCGCGCTCGGCAGCCGCCTTGACCATCGCGTACTCGCCGCCGACGTTGTAGGCCGCGACCGGCACGCGCGTGGCCTCCTTCACGCGGCGGATCACGTCCAGGTAGGGCAGCGCGGGCTTGACCATGACCACGTCGGCGCCCTCGCTCACGTCCAGCAGCGCCTCGCGCACGGCCTCCTCGGCGTTGCCCGGGTCCATCTGGTAGCCGCGGCGGTCGCCGAACGCGGGCGTCGAGTCGGCGGCCTCGCGGAACGGCCCGTAGTAGGCCGAGGCGAACTTGGCCGAGTAGGCCATGATCGGCAGGTCCTTGAAGCCCTCGGCGTCGAGCTGCGCGCGCAGCGCGCCCACTCGGCCGTCCATCATGTCGCTGGGGCCCACCACGTCAGCGCCCGCGCGCGCGTGCGAGCTCGCCGTGCGGGCCAGCAGCTCGAGGGATGCGTCGTTGTCCACGCTGCCGTCGTCGAGCACCACTCCGCAGTGGCCGTGGCTCGTGTAGGCGCAGAGGCAGACGTCGGTCATTACGACGAGGTTCGGGTGCGCCTCCTTGAGCGCGCGCACCGCTAGCTGCACGACGCCCTCCTCGTCGTAGGCGCCCGACCCCTGCTCGTCCTTCTCGGCGGGCAGGCCGAACAGGAGCACCGCGGGGATGCCGAGCTGATGCGCCTCGCCGGCCTCGTCGACCGCGTGGGAGATCGACAGCCGCGAAATGCCGGGCATCGACTCGATCGCGGTGCGGCCCTCGCCGAGCTGGACGAACATCGGGTACACGAGGCGCGCGGGGCTGAGCTCGGTCTCGCGCACCATGCCGCGCAGCACACCCGTCTTGCGCAGGCGGCGCATGCGTGTGGCGGGGAAGGACATCGCCTGGTCAGTCTAGGGGTAGGCCCTAGGTTGCGAAGCGCCGCAGCGCCAGCCGGCTCAGCGCCCCGAACACCACCACCAGCGCCGCCAGGTGCAGCAGCGCCGTGCCCAGACCACCGGCGTTGTTGAGCGCGGCGTCCAGGGCGTCCAGGGTCGGCTTGAACGGGAACGCGGCCGACACCGCCCGGATCACGTCGTACAGCGCAGGCGCCACCGCCCCGGAGGGCACCAGCGCGAGGAACGCCAGCGGCAGCGACAGCATGAACGCCAGCAGCGAGGCCGCGCGCACCTCGCGCGTGAGTGTTCCGATCGCCAGCCCCAGCGCCGCGAACGCCAGCGCGCCGGCGGCCATCGCCACCACCCAGAGCGCGAAGCGGCTCCAGTCCAGGTCCACGAACAGCCCGAGCCCGATCAGCATCAGCAGGCACACCGCTGTCGAGCAGACGGCGGCCAGGCCCGCCTTCTCGGCCAGCAGCCCCGAGCGCGACACCAGGCCGCGGACCAGCCGCGGGAAGGCATTCTCCTCCTTCTCGATCGCCAGCATCCCGGCGGCCAGCAGCAGCGTGATGAACATCAGCGAGACGCTGGCCGCCAGCGCGACCGCGAACGCGTCGAGCGACGTGCTCCCGCCGTCCAGCGACCTCGCCGACACCTTGATCGGCTCGCCGACGACGTTCAGCACGTCGTCCGAGAAGGACAGGTTGTCGCGCGCGAGGTTCGTGAAGTCGATCACCTCGTCGACCTGCTTCCGCTTCTCCGAGCCCGGGGGCAGGCTCGCCCGTGTGTCGGTGAGGATCGTCTCGGCCCGCTTGAGGCCGAGCACGTTGAAGTCCTGTCCGAGGAAGTGGTAGACGCCGCCGTCGCCGATCAACCCGAGCAGGTCGAGCGCCTCCTGCGCGATGCGCCTCGTCAGCGCGGCGTTGGCGGCCTTGACCTGGGCCTGGATGGTGTTCTCGACGTAGGCCTGCTTGGCCGGGTCCTCGCTGTTGTAGAAGACCTGGAGCTTGCCCGACTCCAGCGTGGACTGGAGGTTGGCCGCCAGGTCCTTCGGGATCACGATCCCGGCCAGCACGCTTCCGTCGCGCACCTTCTTGATCACGTCGGCGCGGCTGCTCGCCTTCACCACCTCGATGTCCTTGAAGAGCGTGCCCTCCTCGTCGGCGAGGTTGAGCTTGTGGCCGCCCAGCTCGATCGTGCTGGCGGACAGCGACAGGCCGTTGTAGAACGCCACCTTCGGCTTGTCGGGCCCGCGCGAGAGCGCGAAGCCGATCAGCACGGCGATCACGATCGGGTAGATCACCAGCAGCGACACCATCAGCGGAGACCGCCGCAGGATGCGCAGGTCCTTGAGCAGCAGCCAGCGCACTAGTGGCCCCGCTGCTGCAGGTACTCGACGAAGGCGCGCTCGAAGTCGAGCCCCGTGGTGCCCGTGGCCTGCTCCAGCTCGCGCGGCGAGCCGTCGAAGACACGCTCGCCGTCGGCCAGCACGATCAGCTGGTCGGCGTAGCGGTCCGCCTCCGGGATGTGGTGGGTCGCGTAGACGACGGTCGTGCCCTCGCCCGCCAGGCGGAGGATGAACTCCCACAGGCGCTCGCGCTGGCGCGGGTCGAGGCCGGTGCTGGGCTCGTCGAGCAGCAGCACCTCGGGCTCGGACAGCAACCCGATCGCGATGTTCACGCGCTGGCGGTTGCCGCCCGAGAGGGTGCCGACCTGGTCATCGGAACGCTCCCCCAGGTCGGTCAGCTCGAGCATGCGCCGCACGGTGGCCTTCGGGTCCGGCGTGCGCTCCAGGCGCGCGAACAGCATCAGGTTCTCCGCCACCGTGAGCTTGCCGTACAGGGCGGCCTGCTGGGGCACCCACCCGACCCGCTCCGGCTCGACCGAGATCGAGCCTTCGTCGGGGCGCTGGATGCCGGCGAGGATCGACAACAGCGTGGTCTTGCCGGCTCCGTTGGGCCCGATCACGGCCACCAGCTCACCCGGGCCAGCCGACAGCGAGACGCCGCGCAGGGCGAGGCGATCGCCGTAGCGCTTGACCAGATCCCGGGCGGCGAGAGTGGTGGTCACCGTCTCCACAGCGCGCAGGTTGGCAGAATCGCTTGCGGTGAAGCTCCTCTTCGTAGGCGACGTGGTCGGCGGCATCGGCCGGCGGACGCTCGCAACCGTGCTGCCCGCGTTGCGGGAGGAGCACCGCCCCGACTTCGTCGTCGTCAACGGCGAGAACGCCGCGGGCGGGGTCGGCATCACGCGCAAGACCGCGCAGGAGCTGCTCGATCTGGGCGCCGACGCGATCACGCTCGGCAACCACGCCTACCGGCACCGCGAGGTCTACGAGTACCTCGACCGCGAGCCGCGCATCGTGCGGCCGGCCAACTACCCGAAGGGCAGCCCCGGCCGGGGGCACACGGTTGTCGAGTCGAACGGGCTGCGCCTGGGCGTGATCAACCTGTCCGGGCAGGTCTTCGTCGAGGCCGTGCGCTCGCCGTTCGCCGAGGCCGACGCGTTGCTTGCCGAGCTGCGCGGCTCGGCCGACGTGGTGCTCGTTGACATGCACGCGGAGGCCACCAGCGAGAAGGTGGCGCTCGGCTGGTACCTGGACGGCCGGGTGCTCGCCTGCGTGGGCACGCACACCCACGTGCCGACCGCCGACGCGCGCGTGCTGCCGGGCGGAACCGCCTACATCACAGACGTCGGGATGACGGGCCCGCGCGGCGGCGTCATCGGCGTGAAGAAGGAGCTGGCGATCGAGCGCTTCCTCACGCTCACGCAGGTGCGCTTCGAGACGGCGAACGAGGATCCGTGGCTGAACGCGGTGCTGGTGGAGGGCGACTCGGACGGGCGCGCCCAATCGATCCGTCAGCTGCTGGTGCCGGCGGAGCTGTAGCGCGGTACGCGCCGAGCACCGTCACGAGCACGAACGGGACGAACCACACCACGTACAGGTAGAACCAGTGGTTCACCGGCAGCTGGAGCGCGATCAGCACGGCGGCGCCGAGCGCGGCGAGCTGGCGATCGTCGGGGCGGCGCGGCACGAAGGCGACCACCAGGGCGAGCGCAACCCCCGCGCACTTCACCAGCGTCTGGAGCCAGTCCAGGTCGGTCTGGCCCCACACGCTGAACGGTGAGCCGCGCGCCGCCTGGTAGCCGAGCGTGCGGTCATAGAGCTCGCGCAGGCCCCCGTCCGGGATGAACGGCACCACCGTCACGGCGATCGTCACCGCCAGCGCGAGCGCGAACACGAGCGGGCGCCGCCGGGCGAACAGCGGCGCGAGCGCCAGCGGGGCGAACTTCGCCGCGGCGCCCAGGCCGACGGCCACGCCGGTCGCCGCGGCCGACCGGCGCGCGAACGCCAGCAGCGCCCCGGCGCAGGCCAGCGCGACCAGGGTGTCGTTGGAGTTGGTCTCGAGCGCGAACGCCGTGTACGGGTAGGCCGCCCACGCGTAGGCCAGCGCCACGCCGAGGGCGGTCCCCTCCCGCCCCGGACGCAGTGCCCTCCCCAGCAGCAGCAGCACCGCGATCGTGAGCAGGTCGAAGGCGATCGCCGCCCCGTGGGCGGCCGGCAGGTCGTCCCAGCGACCGCTCCAGCGCATCGCCTGCTCGAACGGTACGTAGAGCAGGTAGTCGACCGGGCCGTAGGTGTCCCCCTTCCCCACGTCCTTGGAGAAGCCGTCCCCGTAGAGCGGGTCGCCGTCGGCGATCCGGTCGGCCCCGATCACGCCGGCGTAGCCGACGTCGATCACGTTCGAGTCCACCACGTTCAGCGCCACCCGGAACGTGACCAGGCACACGAGCAACACCGCCAGCGCGGCAAGCGGCACGTGCGGCACCAGCCGGCCGGGCCGCTCGCGCGGCCGCAGGCCCGCCAGCAGCATGCGGACGAGCAGGTAGAGCAGCACGGGATACACGAGCGGCACGGACACGCCGATCTCGCCGCGGTTGAAGAACACGTGCGAGGCCCCGAAGCCGAGCAGCACGAGCAGGTCGAGGTGGAGCAGGCGCAGCGGCCGGCGGAAGTCGACGAACGGCGCCAGGAACAGCAGGCACAGCGGGATCCACACGTAGGGCGCGTTCAGCTTGCGGCCGAACGCGCCCGGATAGCCGCGCGCCATCCGCCAGGCCACCTGGTAGCCGCTCCACTGCTCGAGGATCGCCCCTGACCGGTCGTCCACCTGCACCTGGACGAGCTCCTTGCGGTTACGGAAGAAGCTGACCTGCCAGCGCCCGGGGCCGCGCGTATAGGCGGTCGGGTCGAGTGGACCGGCCCGGCGAGCCTCGCGCACCTTGGAAGCGCGCTCGGCGACCCGCTCGACCTGCTTGGCACTGCGCTCGAAGGAGCGCGGCGGAACCGTCTCAGACTGCGGCAGCCGCGGGTCCTGAGCCGCGGCGACGGCCGGGACCGATAACAGGACAGCGACTACGGCGACGAAGGCGCGAATCAGTCGCGCGAGACCTCGATCGCGAAGCTCCACATCTTGTTCCCTAGGAAGTTGAGCGGGGTCGCCGCGACGATCGCGATCGCCTGGGCGGGCAGCTCCGCGACTCCCACGACGCTCACCAACAGCTCGAGCACCGCGAGCGCGAACAGGAAGGCCACCACGCTCACCGTCAGGAAGCGCGGCGCCTGGAAGCGCGCCCTGCCGCCGCGGGCGCGGAAGGTCCAGTGGCGGTTCCACCAGAAGTTGTTTGCCACGCCGACCACGAACGCCGCCGTGGCGGCGATCAGATGGTGAAAGCCGAGCACCTCGAAGCAGAACGCGAACACGCACAGGTTGACCACGTAACCGGATCCACCGACGATGCAGAACTTGGCCAGTTGCCGCCAGTTCTTCGACTTGCGCAGGCCGGCGCGCACACGCACATGTATCGGGTGAGGCCCGTGCGTGACGACGAGGTCGAGCTCCTCGGTCATCGATCCAACGGTACACCGAAGTGGTCCAGTACAAGTCCGGTCACGTCGGTCAGCGCCCACTCGTCCTGCTCGGGCGCGTCCAGCCCGCAGAGCAGCAGCACCGCCTCCGAGTCATCGCGGTGCAGGGAGCCGTGGCTGCCGCCTCCCACGTGGTCGGCGCCGCCCCAGTCCACGAACTCGTAGCCCAGTTCCGCCGACGCCAGCACGTCGCCCGAGTGCGGGCACTCCAGTGCGGACCAGAGCCGGTTCAGGGCATCCGGGTAGGCCTCGCTCACGACCCGCCCCCCGGCCACGTCGAGATCGAGGGCCGCGCGCTCGCCCGTGACACGCCAGGCACGGTCGCGGCGGTCGCGCAGCTCGCCGCCCGGTGCGAAGCGCAGCTCTCCCCGTGCGCTGTGCACGACGGCCTCGCCGTCGGCCTGCGTGGCCACCAGATCCACGCCCTCCAGGCCGCGCAGCGTGGCCACCGCGCCGGCGACCAGCTCGTCGCGGCGGCTCTCGTCCAGCGCGTAGACCATCGCCGAGCGCGCGGCCGGCGAAACCGCCAGCTCGGCCTCGGTCGGCGCCGGGTCCGAGGGGCTCAGCACGCGCGCGTCGGCGAAGGCGTCGGCGAGGTTGGTGCGCGCCTCGACCGACGTCTGCGAGTGGTCCGACATCACGATGACGGCGTGGTCCTCGAGGAAGGCGTCGACGCCGCCGGCCACGTGGACGATCCGCTCCAGCGCACGGTCGGCATCGGCGATCGAGCGCACCTGGCCCTCCGGGCCGGCCTTGTGCGAGTGAGTGTCGTTGTCCGGGAGCGAGAAGAGCAGGAAGTCGAACAGGTCGTGCTCCACCAGGTAGGCGCCGACGCAGCCGGTGTGCTGGTCGCGCTGGCCGGGCATGCCGAGCGCGGAGGTGCAGCCGGTGTTGCGCGAATCGAACAGGTCCGCGTAGAACAGCTCGCCGGCGCCGTAGACGGAGTGGCGGAACTGCGCCGCCTCGGCGATGCGCCGGTACACGCTGGTGCCCGACGGCTCGTGGCGGGTGCGGCCGCGGTAGATCAGCCAGGTGGTGCAGGCGGTCCGGAGCCCGGCGTCGTCGAGGTGCTCGAAGACCGTCTTGTGCGCACGAGTGAGGTGCGCCATGTTCATGTTGTAGACCGTGTCGTAGAGCGAGCGCACCACGCCGAACGCCCGCGTGGCCTGGAAGGACGAGCCGTACTCGACGTAGCGCTCCTCGCCGCGGTGGTACCAGTTCATCGAGGGGATGTGGTGCTCCGCGGGGCCGCAGCCGGTGGCGATCGCGGCGCTCGCCACGGGGGTGACCGACGGGAACGTGGACAGGCAGTCGCGGATGTAGGTGCCGCGGTCGCGCAGCGCGCCGAGCGTCGGCGCCCGGCCCTCGGCGACAGCGAGGTCGAGCATGTCCGGCTTGAGCGAGTCGATGACCGCGAGGACGAGCTTCTTCGGTCGGCGTTCGGGCACCTGGGTCAGCGCAGTACCCGAAGCCCCGCGTACTTCTCACCTTCGCGCCCGCGGCCCGCGAACAGCAGGACCAGGAAGGCGGCGATGGCGAGGATCGACGCGGGCGGGAGGAAGATCGCGATGGCGGCGAGCAGCAGCGCGACGGCGTCGGCGTAGGCGGTGAGCAGCCCGGCTCCCCCGCCCTCCAGCCGCGCGCGCGTGCGCTCGACCAGGCCGCCCACGGCGCGCCAGCCAAGAGCCGCGCAGATCGCCCCGCCGATCAGGCCGGGCCAGCTCGCGCTGCCACCGTCGGCGAGGGCGCCCGCGAACAGCAATGCCCCCAGTACAACCCCCGCGACCCCGCTGAACAGCTCTACGAAGCGGCGGTTCGGCCCCGAACGTTCAGCCAGGTACGCGATCACGGCGATCGCGAGGACCGCCGCCAGGAACCAGGTCGACTCGAGGAAGCGCAGATCGGTGCCGTCGAAGTCGATGCCCGTGTCCTCGCGCGCGAGCACGCCGGCCAGCAGCGGCGGCAGGTACGGGCGCACTCCCGTAGCGCCGGCCAGGCCGATCCCGGTGGTGGTGTCCAGGAAGACGCTCACTCTGGCCGGTAGCCTACGCGTCGCGCTGTGGGCATCTCACGCGACCTCGAACGCTACGCAGGGCTCTTCGCCTCCCGGACGAAGGTCATGAAGGCGTCGGCCATGCGCGACCTCATGGCCGTGACCGCGCGACCGGAGGTGATCTCGCTGGCCGGCGGCCTGCCGGACACCAGCACGTTCCCGCCTGACACCTTCGCGGCGGTGGCCCAGCGCATCGCCGCCGAGTCGTGCGCCAAGGCGCTCCAGTACGGGCCGACCGACGGGCTCGCCGAGACCAAGGACTGCATCGCCGAGGTGATGGCCGCCGAGGGCATGTCGGTGGACCGCGAGGACACGATCGTCACGACCGGCGGTCAGCAGGTGATCGACCTGGTCAGCAAGACGCTGATCGACCCGGGCGACGTCGTGATCGCCGAGGGCCCGACCTACCCGGGCGCCGTGCCGGTGTTCCTCTCCTACCAGGCCGAGGTCGTCCAGATCGAGATGGACTCCGCAGGCATGCGCGTCGACCTGCTCGAGGAGGCCCTGGACCAGCTGGACCGGGAGGGTCGGCGACCGAAGTTCATCTACACCGTGCCGACGTTCCAGAACCCGGCCGGCGTGAGCATGTCGCTGAGCCGGCGGCGGCGGCTGGTCGAGATCGCGCACCAGCGCGAGCTGCTCGTGCTCGAGGACAACCCGTACGGGCTGCTGCGCTACGAGGGCGACGGGCTGCCGCCGCTGTACGCGCTCGACGGGGGCGTATACGTGATGTACCTGGGCACGTTCTCGAAGATCCTCTCCCCCGGGATCCGCCTCGGCTGGGTGGCCGCGCCGCCGCCCGTGCTGGAGAAGATCAATCTGGGCAAGCAGGGCACGGACCTGTGCACGTCGACGCTGTCGCAGCTGATGGTGCAGGCCTACTTCGAGCGCGGCAACTGGCGCGACTACGTCGACTCGCTGACCGACATCTACCGCAAGCGACGCGACACGATGCTCGACGCCCTGGCCGAGCACTTCCCGCACCAGGCCGAGTGGACCCGGCCGGGCGGCGGGCTGTTCATCTGGGCGACCCTGCCGGACTTCATCGACACCACCGACCTGCTGGCCAGGGCGCTGCGCGACAACGTGGCCTTCGTCCCGGGCGAGGCGGCCTTCCTCGACGGGCGCGGGCGCAACTCGATGCGACTCAACTTCTCCGGCTCCGACGAGGAGTCGATCCGCGAGGGCATCCGCCGCATCGGCGAGGTCATCACCGAGCAGGTGGAGCTGTACGGCACGCTGACCGGGGAGCACCAGGCGGCAGCCGAGCCGCGCGAGTCGGGCGAGGTGGTGCGCATGCCCACGCCGGCCGAGCGCTCGCGGCGGGCGAAGGGCTGATGAAGGCTGGCGCCGCGCGCCCGGCCGAGCCGGGCGCTCGCGCACGGCGCGTGGCCGTTCTGAAGGGCGGGCGCTCGCTGGAGCGGCAGGTGTCGATGCGCTCCGGGGCACGCGTGGAGGACGCGCTGACGCGGCTCGGCCACGAGGTGGCGCCGATCGACGTGGGGCTCGACCTGATCCGGCAGCTGCGCGAGCTGCGCCCCGACGTGGCGTTCATCGCGATGCACGGCCGCGACGGCGAGGACGGCACCGTGCAGGAGCTGCTGGAGATCCTGGACGTGCCCTACACGGGGTCGGGCGTGCTCGCGTGCGTGCGCTCGACGGACAAGGTGCTGGCCAAGCACCTGATGATCGAGGCGGGCATCCCGACGCCGGAGTTCTTCGCGTTCAACGAGACGGCGTTCCGGGAGCTGGGCGCTGCGGAGGCGCTGGGCGCCATCGAGGAGCGACTGGACTTCCCGATCGTGGTGAAGCCGTCCTCGCAGGGGTCGGCGCTGGGGATCAAGTTCGCCCGCTCGGCGGCGGACGTGCCGGCGGCCCTGGTGGCGGCGTTCTCCTACGACTCGAAGGTACTGCTCGAGCGCCACGTGGACGGACGGGATCTCGCGGTCTCGATCCTCGATGGCGAGCCGCTGCCGATCGTGGAGGCGGTGCCGCAGGGCGACGAGTTCTACGACTTCCAGGCCCGCTACGAGATCGGGCGCACGAGCTTCGTGTGCCCCGCGGAGCTACCCGAGGGCGCGACCGAAGAGGCGCACGACCTGGCGCTGCGGACCTACCGGCTGCTGGGCTGCCACGCGTTCGCGCGCGTGGACCTGATGATGGACGCGAGCGGCGAGCTGACGGTCCTGGAGGCCAACCCGATCCCGGGACTCACGGAGACCAGCCTGCTGCCCCAGGCAGCCGAGGCGGCAGGGATCTCGTTCGACCAGCTGGTCGGGCGCATCCTGGCGCTGGCGGAGGCCCGGACCGCAACGACTTAGGCCCCGCCACCGGCCGACGTTCCACGGGGGGCTGGGGGCGCGAGCCCCCAGAGGCTTACTGCCCCTCTTCTTCTTCTTCGCCCGCCGCGAAGTCCTCGGGCGTCACGTTGTCGAGGAAGTCCTTGAACTTCTCGACGACCTCCTCGGTGTCCTCGACCTCGTGCTCGAACTCGATCGCGGACTCGGAGAT
>JAXDIH010000263.1:0-6928 GCA_034664105.1 Thermoleophilaceae bacterium | reverse complement strand
CAGACGTTTAGCCGCTCGCGGGCTCCACTCGCCCGCGCACCTCACCCAGCGGCTCGCCGCGCAGAACGACCTCGTCGCCGTCCTCGAGGAAGGTGCGCGTGGAGCCGTCGGGCAGCTCGATCGGCTCCCGTCCGGCCCAGGACAGCTCCAGCAGGCTGCCGCGCTGCTCGCGCTCCGGCCCAGAGATCGTGCCCGTGGCGAGCAGGTCGCCGACCCTCAAGCTGGCCCCGTTGGACGTGAGGTGAGCGATCTGCTGGGCGAGCGACCAGTACAGGTGGCGCGTGCTGGTGCTGGCCACCACCGCGCCGTTCAGCTCGACCTCGAGCGGGATGTCGTAGGCCCAGGGAGGCTCGCGCAGGTAGGGCAGCGGCTCGGGGTCCTGGGGATCGGCCGCCAGGCGGAAGGGCTCGAGCTCCGACAGCGGCACCACCCAGCGCGACACCGACGTCGCGAACGACTTGCCCAGGAACGGGCCCAGCGGCCGGTACTCCCAGCCCTGGATGTCGCGGGCCGACCAGTCGTTCACCAGCACCATGCCGAAGACGTGGTCGAGCGCTCGCTCCACCGGCACCGGCTCTCCGTGCGAGCTCGGGACGCCGATCACCACGCCGGCCTCCAGCTCGATGTCGAGCGCGCGGGTCGGCCCGAAGTCACCCTCCCCCAGCTGCCCTTGCGGTCGCCGCACGGGAGTCCCGCTCGGCACGACGGTCCCGGAGCGGCCGTGGTAGGCGACCGGGAGGTGGCGCCAGTTGGGCAGCAGCGGCTCGGCGTCAGGGCGGAACATGCGGCCGACGTTGGTCGCGTGATGCAGCGACGAGTAGAAGTCCACGTAGTCGGCGACCGCGAACGGCATCGCCGGCTCCCCCACCACCTCGACGCCCTCGTCGAGGCGGCCGCGGGTCTGCTCCCAGAACTCCGGCCCGCGCGCCATGAAGGCGTTGAGCGAGTCGGTGGCGAAGACCGGGTCCAGCGAGCTCAGATCCACGACCCGCTCGCCGACTCGGGCGCATACGCCACCCCCAGCCAGCACGCCGTAGGCGAGCGTCACGGAATCAGCTGCGCACGACCTGGCTGCCCGGGACGATGTCGTCGCTGCCGTCCGCCCAGCGCACCCACGCCTTGTGCCCGCCGTCGTAGTCAGGGGCCCAGAGGATCAGCGTGGCGTCCTGGTCCCCGACCTTGCAGGGCTCGCTGCCCTCCTCGTCCAGGCCGCGCCAGAGGCGGATGAAGGCGTTGCTCTCCCACTCGTCGCCGATCGTCGTCGGGTCGGTGTGACCGGGGTGCACGCGCGTCTCGTGCGGCAGCTTCATCAGCACTTCCATGATCGAGTGCTTGAGGTCGGCGAAGCTGGTCGCGCCGGGCGCGCGCACGCCGCCGACCGAGCCCTTGAAGAGCGTGTCCCCGGTGAAGACGTCACTGCCGTTCACGACGAAGTTGAGCATCCCGGCGGTGTGCCCGGGCGTGTGCAGCGTCTCCACGCGCAGGCCGCCCACCTCGACCGTCTCACCCGGCTCGATCGTCCGATCGACACCCTCGAGCTCCTGAGCCTCGACCGGGTGGGCGAGCACCTCGGCGTCCGGCCATGCGGACGCCTCGGCCACGTGGTCGTGGTGGTGGTGGGTGAGCAGCAGCGTCTTCGCGTCGACGCCGAGGCGCGACGCGGCCTCGACCAGGGGCGCGCTCGGTCCGCCGGCGTCGATCAGCAGGGCCGACCCGCCCTCCTCGTCGGCCACCAGGTAGGTGTTCGACAGCCAGTCGTCGTTCATGGAGCGCTCGATGATCACGGGCGGCGAAGCCTAGTATCTCCGCGGCCGTGAACGACCTGCGCGCACAGTTCCCCGTCTTCGAGCGCTTCGAGTACCTCAACGCCGGCACGACCGGGCCGATCCCGCGGCAGGCGTACGACGCCGCGCTCGCGTCGCTGCGGCGCCAGCTCGAGGAGGGCCGCAGCGGCCACGAGTTCCTCGAGCGGTGCCTGGAGCGCATCGAGCTGTTGCGAGCCCGGGTCGCCGCCCTGACGGGCGCGGAGGTCGGGGAGGTCGCTCTCACCGGGTCCACCACCGACGGCGTGAACAGCGCTCTGGGGGCGCTCGACCTGGGCCCCGGCGACGAGGTGCTCACCAGCGACCAGGAGCACCCGGGCGTGCTCGCGCCGCTCGGGGCCTTGCGCGAGCGCCGCGGCGTGAGCGTGCGGGTGGTTCCGTTCGCCGAGCTGGCGGACGCCGTGGGCCCGCGCACGCGACTGGTGGCCACCTCGCACGTCTCCTGGATGACCGGGGCGGTGGTGGACGCCTCCGCCCTGGCCGCGACCCCCGCGCTGGTACTGCTCGACGGGGCCCAGGGGCTGGGCGCCGTGCCGGTGGACGTGCGGGCGCTCGGCTGTGACTTCTACGCGGCCTCGGGCCAGAAGTGGCTGTGCGGCCCGAACGGGCTCGGTTACCTGTACGCGCGAGCGGAGGTGGGGGGCGACCTGCCCTCCGCCTGGCCCGGCTACTCCAACCTCGCCGACGCCACGCGCGCGCTCGAATTCGACCTCCATCCCGACGCCCGCCGGCTGTCCGTCGGCTTCCCGCCGGCGCACCACGTGGACTGGGCGCTGGCCGCGCTCGACGTGCTGGAGGGCGCCGGCCTGCCGGAGGCGCAGCAGCGCGCGGCCGACCTGGCCGAGGGCCTGGCCGCGCGGCTCGGCTCGCGCGTGCGCCCGCGCGGGCGCTCGACGCTGGTGGCGTGGGAGGCGGCGGAGCCGGAGGCCGAGGTCGAACGGCTGCGCGCCGAGGGCTTCGTGGTGCGCGACCTGCCGGGCACCGGCACCGTGCGCGCCTCGGTGGGGGCCTGGTCGAGCGAGGCCGCGCTCGACCGGTTGGCCCAGCTCACTTCTGGGTGAGAACCACGATCCCGAAGACGATCGCCGCCAGCACGGTGGCGATGCCGAGCACGCCGATCAGGGCGTAGACGGTCGCTTCGCCCAGGCGGCCGCCGCGGCCGTAGTCGATCGCGCGGGTGGTGCCCAGGATCGCCAGGCCGTAGGCGGCGGTCACCCCGATGCCGCCCACGAGCGACGCCCAGATCACCGTGAGCAGCGCGTTCCATTCGATGGTCGCCAGCATCATGCCTCCGCGCGGGCCGGCGGCGGGCTCTCCCGGGAGCGCCTGCTGAACAGGAGCACGGAGCCGCTCAGGATCAGCACCGACACCACCAGCGGGCCGACAGCGCCGGTGCCGAACAGGCGCGTGACGGCGTAGGTCAGTGCGCCGATCGCCGCCGCGACCGGCAGCGTGACGATCCAGGCCACCACGATGTTGCCGGCCACGCCCCAGCGCACCGCGGAGAGGCGCTTGGCCGCGCCCGACCCGATCACGGCGCCGGAGATCGTGTGCGTAGTGGAGAGGGGGAAGCCCCCGTGCGACGAGGCGAGGATCACCGCGGCGCCGGCGCCCTGCGCCGCGAAGCCCTGCGCCGAGTCCATCTTGTGGATGCGGCTGCCCATCGTCTTGATGATCCGCCAGCCGCCCGCGTACGTGCCAACGGCGATCGCGCCGGCGGCCGACACCACCACCCACGTCGGCGGCGTGGGGTCGCTGGCCGGCAGCGACCCGTAGGCCACGAGCGCCAACGCGATGACGCCCATGGTCTTCTGGGCATCGTTGGTGCCGTGGGCGAGGGCCAGCAACCCGCCCGAGATGACCTGTCCGGTGCGGAAGCCGCGCGTGACCGGCTTCGGCCGCAGGCCGCCCACGATCCGGTAGAGGACCAGGATGGACGCGCCGCCCACGATGAACGCGAGCGTCGGCGCGACCAGGGCCGGCAGCATCACCTTGCCGATGATCCCGTGCTGGAAGAAGATCGCGTCGGGGCCCTTGGCCACCAGCATCGCCCCGACGATGCCCCCGATCAGCGCGTGCGAGGAACTCGAGGGCAGGCCGAAGTACCAGGTGGCCAGGTTCCACGCGATCGCGCCGACCAGACCGCCGAACACCACCAGCAGGGTTATCGCGCCGGGGTCGACCACGTCGCTGGCCACCGTTGCCGCCACCTTGAGCGAGATGAACGCGCCGACGAAGTTCAGCATCGCCGCATAGCCGACCGCCAGGCGCGGCGCCATCGCGCGCGTGGAGATCGAGGTTGCGACCACGTTGGCGGTGTCGTGGAAGCCGTTGGTGAAGTCGAACGCCAGCGCCGTGCCGACGACGATGATCACCGTGAGGAGCTCGCCCTTCATTCAGACCGCCGCGACACTACGAGTTCTTGATGACGATGCCCTCGAGGATGTTGGCCACGCGCTCGGTGGCGTCGATCGCCTCCTCGAGCCGCTCGAAGATGTCCTTCCAGCGAATCACGACCATCGGGTCGATGCCGTTGTCGAACAGCGACGCGATCGCCTCCCGCGTGATGCGGTCGCCGTCGTTCTCCAGCCGGTTGATCTCCACCGTGTAGTGCGAGATGTCCTTGAAGCCGCGCAGGCGCGGCATTGCCTCCGCGATCTGCCGCGAGGCGGCGTGGAGCACCTGTGCCAGCGCCTGCGCCTGTTCCATCGGCGCCTCGATCCGGTACAGCCCGAGGTAGTCGGCGACCTCCTCGGTGTAGTCCACGACGTCGTCGAGCGAGGAGGCCAGCGAGTAGATGTCCTCGCGGTCGATCGGCGTGACGAAAGTCTGGTTGAGGCGCTGGATGATGTCGTGCGTGATCCGATCGCCGTCCTGCTCGCAGATCAGGATGTCGCGCGCGAGGTCGCTGCGCTCGGGGAAGTCCTTCAGCATCTCCTCGAGCAGGCCGGCCGCGCGCTGGATGTTGCCGCCAGCCTCCTCGAACAGGTCAAAGAACTCCCGGTCACGGGGGGCGAGGACGCTGGTGAGCCGCACCGCGCCGGACGGTACCACTAGGACACGTCGAAACGAGCTTGCTCGATGCGCTTGGCCGGCAGCTCGCCGACCTTGGCGCGCACCTCCCGCGCCGCGTGCTGCCAGTCGTACTCCACCCGGCGCGGCTCGACGCGGCCGTCGTCGTGGACGATCGCGTAGGCGGCGCGACGGTCGCCGTCGAGCGGGATTCCCACGCTGCCGGGGTTGACCAGCTCGATGCCGCCCGGTCCCTCGCGCGTGAACTGCAGGTGGGTGTGACCGAAGACCACGCGCTTCGCCTCGACGCCCATCAGCCGCTCGACGTCGGAGTCCTGAGGCTCGGGATAGAAGCTGTCCATGTCGGAGAGCGGCGAGGCGTGGCAGTAGAGCGTGCCCTCGTGCGTCGTCGACTCGGGCAGCGCGGCCAGCTCGCGCGACAGCTGCTCGCCGGCGAGCTCGCGCGAGCGCTCGATCACGGGCAGCATCGCCTCGGGCGCGTCGGGGGCGTCGACCAGCCAGCGATCGACGTTGCCGCGGATCCACTCCGCGTCGAGCTGCCTCAGGCGGTCGGCGGTCTCGCGCGGCCAGGCGCCAAAGCCCACGTGGTCGCCGCCGAGCAGGAAGCGCTCGGCCGGGCAATCCGCGAGCACGGCGTCCAGGGCTGGGAGGTTGCCGTGCACGTCGTAGAGCAGGGCGAGCACGCGCGGGACGCTAGCGCCTGTTAGAGCGAGGCGCCCTTGTCGCGGTTGCAGGCCGCGCACAGCAGCTGCAGGTTCTCGACGGTGCTGGCGCCGCCCATCGAGAACGGGATCACGTGGTCGTACTGGAGGTCGAAGTCGCCGGCGCACTCGACGCAGCGTCCACCGTCGCGCCGCCAGACGGCTAGACGCACGTCGCGCGGGATCGGCTCGCGTCTCGGGGCGCCGTTGAGCTCCTGATGAAGCGCGGCGTGGGCGCGCTCGAGCTTGCGCTGCTTGCGCCGCTCGCGTTCGAGGACGAGCGCCATCACGTCGTGCCCTTCGAGGGCCTCGGCCTCGACGTAGAAGGCGTCGCGATACCACCACCAGCGCCGGCCTTCGGCCTCGATCAGCGCGACAGGCTGCTCGTGCTGGAGCTGCTCCAGCGCGGCCAACGCGCGCGGTCCCACCGGCCGCGGGGCGGCGTGCCTGCCCGCTTGGAAGCGATGACGCTTCCAGAACCAGGCGCCCTCGGTCGCGAAACCGGCCCGCTTGTCGACGCTCAGCATGCGCTCGAAGCTAGGGCCGGCGCCTGACGGGACGCACGAGCGGTTGCAGCTACCGTCGGCGGATGGCCGTTTACGTCGACGAGGCGATCTGGTGGTGGCGCGAGCGGCGATGGTGTCATCTGACCGCTGACTCCCCAGAGGAGCTGCACGAGTTCGCCGCCCAGCTGGGCCTACTGCGCCAGTGGTTCCAGACCAAGCCGACCCGGCCCTGGACCGACCACTACGACCTGCCCGAGGAAGTGCGCGTCCAGGCGATCGCCTGCGGGGCCCAGCCGCTCACGACGCGCGAGCAGGCGCGCCGGCTGGCTCGCCTGCGCGAGGCGACCCGCAGCTGATTACTCCGTCAGCCCCGCGGCTTCGAGGGCCTCTGGCTTGCTCGGGTATTCGTGATAGGCGACGGCTCGCCCGTCGCGGAGCCGCCAAACGGCGAAGTAAGAGGTTTCCACGTCCGCGCCGCTTCGGCGGCCCCGGCCTCGCAAGCGAGTGGTCACGACAACTTGATCGCCTGCATCGAGGTACTCCTCGGGTTTGAGCTCGTGCTCCTCCCAGGTCTCGAGCCAGCCCGCAACCGAGGTCGCCACCCCGCGATGCCCGTGGTAGGTCTCGGTGTCCTCGATCGCCCTCCACTCGATCTCAGGGTGCAGGTGGGCCACGACGACGGCCTGGTCGCCGCGCCGGAAGGCCTCGTACAGGCGACCCACGAGCTCCACGTTCTCCTGCGACATCGCCCACCGAGTATCTCGGCCCGCTGTGCCGGCGCAAAGTGCCTTCGTATCCCTGCCCAAGCGGGCGAGAGGAGTGGGCCGTACTGGGCTCGAACTCGCTCGAGCGCCCGCCCGCGGGG
>JAXDIH010000255.1:0-3201 GCA_034664105.1 Thermoleophilaceae bacterium | reverse complement strand
GAGAACCCGATCGACGAGCTGCCGGCCGCGGAGCGGGTGAAGCAGTGAGCGCCGAGCCCCAGAAGATCCAGTCGATCGACGCGGAGTTCCTGTCCGGCGAGCGCTTCGCCTACCAGGAGGACATCTCGCTGGTCGAGGACATCGACCTCGACGCCGCCACGCCCGGGCAGGACATCAACTGGCTCGAGGACATCGAGCTGCTGATCGAGCAGGGAACGCCGGCGGTGTTCGACCGGTACTCGAACTCGTTCCTGAAGATCTACTTCCCGATCCCCGAGGGCCGCGAGAACGAGCTCGCGCGCAAGGTCCTGATCGCTCATCTGCAGGCCGGCAACTCCTACGGGATCCGGCTCAAGGAGAAGCACTGCAAGTTCGCCCAGCCGGAGCTCGGCCCCTGGGTCGAGGGCTCGCGCATCGTGGGTGAGGACTGGAAGCCGCCGGTCCTCGAAGGCTGGGAAGCCCCGCTGCACTGATGCGCTCCGCCAAGCACCTCGTGATCGGGGCCGGCGTGCACGGCCTGTCCACCGCCTGGCACCTGGCCGAGCGCGACGAGCAGGTGCTGGTGATCGACAAGGCTGGCGTGGCCGCGGGGGCATCCGGGATCGCCTGCGGAGTGATTCGCAACAACTACTTCCAACCCGCGATGTCGGAGCTGATGGCCGCCTGCGTCGAGATCTGGGAGTCCGACCCCGAGACGTTCCACTACTACGGCTCGGGCTACATCGCCCTCGGGGACGGCGCGCAGCAGGAGGACCTGACCAGCGTCTTCGAGCGCCAGCAGCGCATCGGGTACGACTCCGAGCTGATCCTCGGAGAGACCGACGTGGCCGACCACATGCGCCGCCTGTTCCCGGACTGGCGCGCTCCCGGCCTGAGCGTGTGCCTGCACGAGCATCAGGGCGGCTTCGCGTTCAACCGCGACTCGATGCTGGGCCTCGCGTCCAAGGCGCACGCGGCGGGCGCGGAGATCGACGAAGGCGTGGAGGCAACCGGCTTCGTGTACGACGAGTCGGGCGCGGTCACGATCGTCGAGACCTCGCAGGGCCCGATCGAGGTCGAGCAGGTGGTGGTGGCGGTCGGGCCGTGGGTGGCGAGTCTGTGGGAGCTGCTGGGGCTGCCGCGCCGGCTCGAGGTGGCGGGCACCGAGCAGGAGATGTGGACCTACTGGTACCTCCAGGAGGGCGAGATCGAGATGGACCCGCGCGTGTTCGTGACGTCGAACGGCAGCGTGCCACCGGTGCTGCACGTGGACAGCCACGCGCCGCTGGAAGCCGACGACGGCACCCTCATCACCGACGAGCAGTGGGGCGTCTACTTCAAGCAGGACAAGCACAGCGTGCAGGGCGGCGCGGCACCGCTGCCGCAGGGACACGACTTCCAGGTGGACCCCTACCCCACCGGCAGCGTCGAGGCCGGCTTCCCCGACCTGTGGTGCGCCGCGCTGTCGCACTGCATGGAGCGCTTCGAGGACTCGCGCCCGCGCTACCGGCAGGTGCGCTCGGGCGGTGTCGGCGCTTTCACCGCCGACAACTTCCCGGTGTTCGACTACATGCGCCCCAACGTCTTCGTGGCCGCTGACAGCAACCACGGCTACAAGATGATCGCGGTCGGTCGCGAGATCGCCCGGGTGCTGGGCGGCGAGCACTCCGCGCTCCTGCACCCCTTCAGGTACGAGCGCTTCGCGACCGGGGACCTCCACCCCGTGTCGAACTCGCCTTACCCGTGGTCGTAGTAGTCGGCGGCGGCGTCAACGGGCTCTCGGCGGCCTGGGGGCTCGCCGAGGCGGGCGCGGATGTCGTCGTGCTCGACAAGGGTCGCCTGGGCGGGGGCGCATCGGGCATCGCCGGCGGGATCGTGCGCAACTTCTACCGCGCGGAGGCGATCACCGAGCTGGTGCGCCTGTCCGTGGAGATGTTCGAGGAGGACCCGGAGGGGTACGGCTTCCGGCAGGTCGGCTATCTGGCGGCCGTGCCGTCGGCCCAGGTCGAGGACCTGGTGGCGATCCGCGCGCAGCACGAGCGCGCCGGCTACGAGTCCGAGCTCGTAGTGGGCGCCGATGCGTGCCGCGAGTACCTCACGTGGAGCTGGCCCGACTGGGACGCGCCGGTCGAGGCGCTGCTGCACGAGCGACGCGCGGGCTGGGCGGACGCGATGCAGACGGTTCGTTGTTTGGCGGGGCGGGCGCGGGCCGCCGGCGTCGAGATCCGGGAGGGCGTGGAGGTGACCGGCTTTGGCGACGGGCGCGCGCTGACGAGCGCGGGCCCGATCGAGTACGAGCAGCTCGTCCTGGCGCCGGGCCCGTGGATGCCCTGGTTCGCCGACCAGCTCGGGTTCGAGCTGGAGCTCAGCTACCTGAAGGCCCAAGAGGGCGAGTTCACGGTCGCGGGCGCGGGCCTGTCCGGGCGCGCGGGCAGCGAGGCGCCGGTGATCCACCTGGACCAGACGCTGCCGCTGCACTCGGATCGGGACGGCCGCGTGCTGGTGGACGGACCGTGGGGGATCTACTTCCGGATGGGCCGGACCGGCACGGGCATCACCGGCGGCGGGCTGCCGGTGTACCTCGATTCGCTGGAGCTCGACCCGTACGGCCCGGACAACCCGGCCCACGCCGCCGAGCCCGCGTTCGAGGAGTTCCTCACATCCGGGCTGGCAGCCGCCATGCGGCGCTTCCGCGGGCACGGCGACGCCTGGCGGATGACGGCGGCGGGCGGCATCATCGGGCACACCGCCGACAACTACCCGATCTGCGACTGGGTCGGCGAAGGCGTCTACGCGATCGTCGACTCTGGGCACGGCTTCAAGACGCTGGCGATCGGACGCCTGGTGGCGGAGGAGATCGCGAGCGGCCGGGCCGACGCCCGCCTGGAGCCGTTCAGGGCAGGCCGCTTCGAGCGCGGCGAGACGCTGGCGGCGTCGAAGGGGCCGTATCCCTGGACCTAGGCGGGGCCCGGGTCGTGCTGGCCGGGGCCCGGACGAGCGCTTGGGCTTTCAGGCGGAAGCGCAACTCGGCCGGCTCACTTCCACGGAGTCGTCGGTGAGAGCGCCGGACCCACGGGATCGCGGTCGTTAGCGCCGCCGGGAGTGGCACGCCTGGTGGCTCACGCCGAGGCAGTTAGCGGTCACGGGCTTAGCGCGATCCGGCTACTGCCTGGGGGCCAGGCAAGTCAACCATCGCGCATAGCATGCTGTAGCAGTGCGGAC
>JAXDIH010000199.1:0-21651 GCA_034664105.1 Thermoleophilaceae bacterium | reverse complement strand
GCCAGCCCCGGCTCGGGCGTGGTCCACCTGCGCTACCGGCCGCGTTAGAGTCGCGGCCCATGGCGACCTTTGAGACGATTCGTGTGGCCGCGATCCAGGCCACGCCGGTGATCCTCGACGCCGAAGCGTCCGTCGACAAGGCCGTTCGCCTGATCGGGGAGGCGGCGCGGGAGGGCGCGCAGCTGGCGGTGCTGCCGGAGACGTTCGTGCCGGTCTATCCGTCCAACGCGTGGGCACGCCAGTCGGCAGCTTTCGGAGGCTCAGACGAGCTCTGGGAGCGCCTCTGGCAGAACTCGGTTGACGTCCCGGGGCCGCTCGTGGACCGCCTCGTCGATGCCTGCCGGGCTCACGACGTGCACGTGGCGATCGGCGTCAACGAGCGCGAGAGCGAGCGGCCCGGCTCGCTCTACAACACCCTGCTGCTGCTCGGTCCCGACGGTGTGGAGCTGAAGCACCGCAAGCTCGTTCCGACCCATCAGGAGCGGCTGTTCCACGCGTTCGGCGCGGGCGACGACCTCGGCGTGGCGGACACTCCCCTGGGGCGCATCGGTGGCCTCGTCTGCTGGGAGAACCGCATGCCGCTCGCCCGCTGGGAGGTCTACCGCCAGGGTCCGCAGATCTGGCTCGCCCCGACCGCCGACGACAGCGATGGCTGGCTCGCCACCGTCCGTCACATCGCGATCGAATCGGGCGCGTTCGTCATCTCGGTGCCGCAGTACATCCCGCGCACGGCGTTCCCCGAGGACTTCCCGCTCGAGCTACCGGACCAGGAGGTGTTCGGGCGCGGGGGCGCCGCGATCGTGGACCCGACCTGGGGCGAGCTGATCGCCGGCCCGCTCTACGACCAGGAGGGCATGATCCTCGCGGACTGCGACCTCCGGCGCGGGCTGCACGCCAAGCGTTGGTTCGACGCCGTCGGGCACTACAGCGGCGAGGCGGCACTTGGGACGACGGGCCGCCCGGCGCCCTCCGGCGCCGCGCTCGCCGACGGCGAGTAGGGCACCTCGGCGCTGTACCCGAGGCGCCGCCCCAGCCACCCGAGCGGCGCGCAGATCATGCGTTAGATCACCTCGAGCGGCGTCGGCTCCGCCGGCGGCGGGAAGGCATGGTCCAGGGCGGCGAGGTCGTGAGCGTCCAGGTGGAGCTCCAGCGCGCCACTGTTGTCCCGGACGTGCTCCGGCGTGCCGGCCCGAGGGATCGCGTTCACCATGTCCTGCCGCAGCACCCAGGCCAGCGCGACCTGAGCGGGCGTGGCGCCGTGCCGCTCCGCCACCTCCGTGAGGGCAGGGTGACGGAGCATCCGCCCCTGTCCGATCGGGGAGTAGGCCATGATCGGGATGCCGAGCTGCCGGCACCACGGCAGCAGCTCGTACTCGATCCCCCGCCGGGCGAGGTTGTAGAGGATCTGGTTCGTGGCGACCGCGTTCCCACCGGGCAGGCCGAGGAGCTCGGTCAGATCGGGTCGGTCGAAGTTGCTCACACCCCAGTTGCGGATGGCGCCCGCCCTGACGAGGTCCTCAAAGCCCCCGAGCGTCTCGGCCAGGGGCACGCTCCCGCGCCAATGCAGCAGGTACACGTCGAGATGGTCCGTGCCCAGGCGTCGGAGGCTGCGCTCGCAGGCGGCAACCGTGCCCCGGCGGGTGGCGTTGTGCGGGAGCACCTTGCTGACCAGGAACAACTCGTCGCGACGTCCCGCGATCGCCTCCCCGACGAGCTCCTCCGCGGCTCCGCCGCCGTACAGCTCGGCGGTGTCGATCAGGGTCAGGCCGAGCTCGATGCCGAGCTGCAGCGAGGCGATCTCCTCGTCGCGAGGATGAAGCCCCTCGGCCAGGCGCCAGGTGCCCTGCCCGAGGACCGGCATCGTGTCGCCGGACGGGAGCGTGATGGTCGGGACCGTGGCTACGGCCATACAGGCCCTGAGGTAGGCCGCCGCTGGAAGGCGGTCAAGCGGGTCGGTTAGACCCGGCTGCCCAGGATCTCGACCGCGATCTCGGACACCTGGGTGGGGTTGCGCCCCACGCGCACTCCGCGCGCCTCGAGCGCCTCCGCCTTGGCGGCCGCGGTGCCCTGCGAGCCGGAGACGATCGCGCCGGCGTGGCCCATCGTCTTGCCCGGCGGCGCCGTGAACCCGGCGATGTAGGCCACCACCGGCTTCGACACCTTCTCGGCGATGTACTCGGCCGCTTCCTCCTCGGCCGACCCGCCGATCTCCCCGCACATCACGATCAGCTCGGTCTCCGGGTCGGCCTCGAACAGCTCGATGATGTCGATGAAGCTGGAGCCGGGCACCGGGTCGCCGCCGATGCCCACGATCGACGAGTTGCCGAAGCCGCCCTGGGCCAGCTCGTTGCCGATCTGGTAGGTGAGCGTGCCGGAGCGCGACACCAGGCCGACGTTGCCCTCCTTGAAGAACTGCGCCGGGATGATCCCGACGTTGGCCTTGCCGGGGGAGAGGATGCCCGGGCAGTTCGGCCCGATCAGCCGCGACCCGCCGTGCTTGAGGTGGTTGTACACGCGCAGCTCGTCGTGGGCGGGGATCCCCTCGGTGATCGCGATGATCAGCTCCACGCCGGCGTTCTCGGCCTCGAGGATCGAGTCGGCCGCGAACCGGGGCGGCACGAAGATCATCGCCGTGTTAGCGCCGGTCTCGGACACGGCCGCCTGGAAGGTGTCGAACACCGGGATGCCCTCGACGTCCTGTCCGCCCTTGCCCGGCGTCACGCCGGCCACGACCTGGGTGCCGTAGTCGCGGTTGCGCAGGCTGTGGAAGGTCCCCTCGCGCCCGGTGATGCCGGACACGACCAGCCGCGTGTCGTTGTCTACGAGGATGGCCATCAGCCGGCCAGCTCCACGACCTTCTCGGCGGCGCCCAGCATCGTCGCCTCGGTGTGCACGTTCGGCAGCGCCGCCTCGGCCAGCAGAGCGCGCCCCTCCAAGTCGTTGGTCCCGTCCAGCCGCACCACGAAGGGCACGTCGGGCTCGATCGCGCGGAACGCCTCGATCAGGCCGCGCGCCACCTCGTCGCAGCGCGTGATGCCGCCGAAGATGTTGAACAGCACGGCGCTGACCTTCTCGTCGGAGAGGATCACCTCCACCGCGCTGGTGATCGCCTCCGCCTTGGAGCCGCCGCCGGCGTCGAGGAAGTTCGCCGGCCGGCCGCCGGCCTGGGCCACGACGTCGAGCGTCGACATGACCAGCCCGGCGCCGTTGCCGAGGATGCCGACGTTGCCGTCGAGCTTCACGTAGGTGAGCCCGCGCTCCTTGGCCATCCGCTCCTGCGGGTCCTCGCCCGACGGGTCGCTCAGCGCCGCCAGGTCGGGATGGCGGTAGAGCGCGTTGTCGTCGATCGTGACCTTGGCGTCGAGCGCCACGACCTCGCGCGCCTTGGTGATCAGCAGCGGGTTGACCTCGACGAGCGTGGCGTCCTCGGCCACGAAGACCTCGTAGAGCTTGCCGAGCATCGCGCCAACCGGCCGGATCACGTCGTCGGCGATGCCCGCCTCGAAGGCGAGCCGGCGACCGTGGAAGTCCTGGAAGCCGAGCAGCGGGTCCACGTGGGTCATGCGCATGGCCTCGGGGTCCGTGTCGGCCACCGCCTCGACGTCCATGCCACCCATGCGCGACAGCATCGCCATCGGCTGCTTGGCCGACCGATCGAAGACGATCGCCGCGTAGTACTCCTCGTCGATGTCGCTGGCCTTCTCCACCCACACCTCGTGAACGGCGAAGCCGCGGATGTCCATGCCGAGGATCGCCTGCGCGTGCTCCTCGGCCTCGTCGCGATTCGATGCGAGCTTGATCCCGCCCGCCTTGCCGCGCCCGCCGATCTGGACCTGAGCCTTGACTACGACCGGGTATCCGAGCTCTTCAGCCGCCTCTACGGCGTCCGCGACGGTAGCCGCATGCCGCCCTTCGGGCACGGGAACACCGTGCTTGGCGAAGAGCTGTTTGCCCTGGTATTCGAGTAGGTCCATTCCGGATAGATAGGATCTTCGGCCGCTGCGCCGGGGGGCGCGGACCCTATCGAAACGGCTGAATGGCACTTCCAAAAGACGTCAAGTTCGTAACCTTCGACTGCTACGGCACTCTGATCGACTGGGAGAGCGGCGTTTACGGCGCATTCCAGAAGGAGGCCGATCGCGATGGCTTCACGATCGACCGTGATGTCCTGATTCCACGCTTCATCGACGTGCAGCGCGACATCCAGCGCGGCTCGTACGAGCTGTACGCCGAGGTACTGCGTCGCACCGCGGTGCGCGTGGCGGCGGAGCTGAGCTGGGACCTCGAGCCCTCGCGCTCGAACTTCCTGCCCAACAGCGTCCCGGCCTGGCAGCCGTTCCGCGAGACCAACGCGCAGCTGGAGCGCTTCGCCAAGAAGTACGAGCTGGGCATCCTGTCCAACATCGACGACAAGCTCCTGGGAGCCACGCGCCGGCACTTCCGCGCGGACTTCGACCTCGTGGTCACGGCCCAGCAGGTGCGCTCCTACAAGCCCGACCCGGCGCACTTCAAGGAGTGCGCGCGCCGGATCGGCGCGATGAAGAAGCACTGGGTGCACATCGCCTCGGGCTACCCGACGGACATCGAGCCGTGCATCAAGGAGAAGATCGCGGTGATCTGGGTCAACCGCCACGGCGAGGTGGTCGAGGGCGGCCGCAAGCCCGACGCCGAGGTCAAGTCCTTCCGCGACGCGGGCAAGCTGCTCAACGCCGCATAGACGCTTGCGCGCCGTGGCCGTCAGCCCGGACGCGCTGGTGGTGACCAGCGGCTTCTGGCAGACGAACGCGGTGGCGCTGCGTGCCGGGGGCGAGGCGCTGCTGATCGACTCGCCCTATCTCCCCGACGAGCTGGACGCGCTGCCGAGCCTGCTGGCCGGGGCGGGCTTCGAGCCCGACGGCCTGTTCGCCACGCACGCCGACTTCGACCACCTGCTGGGTCGCCTCGCCTTCCCCGGGATGACGCTGGGGCTCGGCGAGAGCTCGGTGGAGCGGCTGCACCGCGAGCCGGGCGGCGCGCAGCGCGGGCTGCGGCACTACGACGACAAGTTCTACGTGAGCCGCCCAGCGCCGCTCGCGCTGGGCCAGGTGCAGGGCCTGCCGGTGCCCGGGCACGTGGAGCTCGGCGACCGCGAGCTGGAGCTGCACCCGGCCGAGGGTCACACCGCCGACGGGATGGCGGTGTTCGACCGGGCCCAGGGAGTGCTGGCGGTGGGCGACTACCTCTCCGACGTCGAGATCCCCTGGATCTCGGAGGGCGGCTCGCTGGCCGACTACAGGGCGACGCTGGCGCGCCTGGGGCCGCTCGTGGAGGACGCCGCGACGGTGGTGCCCGGCCACGGCGCTCCGCACGACCGCGAGACGGCACTACGCCTGCTGGACGAGGACGTGGACTACCTGGACGCGCTCGAGCGGGGCGAGCAGCGGCTGCCGGCCGGGCGCGACACGAAGGCCCAGCGGGGCATACACGCCGAGAACCTGACCCGGGTTTGACCTGAGCTGGCCCCGGGTTTGACCTGAGCTGGCCCCGGGCACGACTCGCCCGGGAGAGAGGTGCCGCGCAGGAAGCTCACCGCCGTCGCAGCCTCCCTGGCCGTGCTCGCCGGCGCCGGGGCCGCGCAGGCTGCCTCGACCCTCTCCACCACCGATCGCCTCGCCGACCGTCGCTACGTGGCCGCGGGCGAGCGCGCCTACGTCGTCGGCAGCGAGGCCGGCCGCTTCCCGGCCACCGGCTGGCACATCCGCGGTGAGATGGGCGGGATCTGGAGCCCGCCGATCAAGCTCCTGGACGGCGTCTGGTTCGCCCTCGACGGCAAGTGGACCGGCCCAGCCACGCGTTTCACCAGCGGCTGGGGGTACATCGCCATGGACCTGCCGGCTCCGGCCGGACTCGAGGCACGGCGCGTCGAGTTCGTGCCGGACGGCAGGCGGGCCGCCCTGATCGGCCTGCGCTTGCGGTCGACCGGTGGCGAGCGGCGCGTGAGCGTGACGGTAGACGCCCACTCCGAGCTGCTCAGCGCCTACCCCTGGGGCTCGACCACGCCGACGGCGGGCGACTTCAACCTGCCCGACAGCGCCTCGGCGGACGGGCACCTGCTCTTCCGCGACCAGGGCCGGCCACCGGTGGCGAACGCCGAGTCGCACGACTGGGCCGCGCTGGTCGGCGCCCGGGAGCGACCGGCGCAGACCGCCACCGGACCGGGCTTCCGCGGGCCCCAGGACCCGCCCGTGACGTGTCCGGTCGACGGCACCGAGCCCGCGCACTGCGATGACAGCGTCTTCGGCAAGGGCGCCGGGGGGGAGCTGACCTACACGCTGACCGTGCCCGCGGGCGCCACCAAGACGCTCTGGGTCGCCGTGGCCGGGTCGGACCAGGGCGTGGCGGCCGCCCGAGCCGAGTACGACGCGGCGCTGCGCGACCCCGAGGCCGCCCTGACGGCCAAGGTGGCCAGGCGCAAGCAGCTGGCGGCCCGCACGCGGATGGAGCTGCCCGGTGACCGGCTGCTCGCCGAGGGGATCGAGTGGTCCAAGCAGAACCTGGCCGACTCGGTGCAGCTCGCGCAGGACCTCCGCGCTCGCCACGTGGCCGAGGGCAAGCAGTACCCGCCGGCCGCGGGGACCGTGCCGAGCGCTCGCTTCATCGCCGCCGGGTTCCCCGACTACCCGTGGTTGTTCGCGACCGACGGCGAGTACACGGCGTTCGCCGCCGTCGCGGCCGGCCTGTTCGAGCCGATCGAGGACCATCTGCGTGCCCTGCGCGACGTGAGCGTGCTGATCAACGGGGACAGCGGCAAGATCGTGCACGAGGTGGCCACGGACGGCAGCGTGTACTTCGGCGCCAACTCGGACGCCGGGAACACCGACGAGACCGCCAAGTTCCCGAGCGCGCTGGCGCTGGTGTGGCGCTGGTCCGGCGACGACGCGTTCCGCGACGAGCTCTACGGCCAGGCTGTGCGCGCGATGCATTACGTCGTGGACCAGCTCGACGCCGACGGTGACGGCTGGCCGGAGGGCCTCGGCAACGTCGAGCGCACCGGCATGGGCGAGGAGAAGCTCGACAACAGCGTCTACACGATCCGCGGCCTCTACGACCTGGCCGATCTGGCCCGCTCGAAGGACGACGGGGCCACCGCGGCCTGGGCGGAGGCGCACGCCCGCGGCGCCGAGGCGGCCTTCGAGGGCGCCTGGTGGATGCCCGAGGTGCCCCAGCACGCGGACTCGCTGGACGACCCGGGCGACGTGAAGGTGCAGCAGCGCCACTGGATCGGCGTGACCCCGATGGAGGTGGAGCTGTCCAAGGCGGGGCAGGCCGTGCCCGGGCTGACGACGCGCGAGCACGGCGCGGCCGCGCTCGCGCTGCGCGAGACCGACTGCTACTCGGGCGACTTCGGGCTCTTCCACACGGGCTCGCCCGGCTGCGACGGGGGCCCGCCCGGCACCGGCGAGCAGCAGATCTTCACGCTCAACAGCGCGGTGATGGCTGTCGGCGAAGGCAACTACGGGCGCCTCGGCGCGGGTCAGCAGCGGCGCTACACGGCCGCCAACCGGCGGCTGGCGCTGCCGGTGCCGGACGAGCAGCCTGGAGCGATGCCGGAGATCGCGCCCTCCCCGGCGTACGGCCGGTCGATCGACAAGCCGTTCTACGACCGCGCCATGGTGCTCCAGGCCTGGGGCAACTACGGCACGCTCTGGCCGGTCGTCCACCAGCAGCTCGGCGTGCGGCCGGACCTGGGGCGCGGCCGCCTCGAGGTCACGCCCCAGCTGCCGCCCTACGAGCGGCGCATCGCCGGACGCGACATCCGCGTCGGCGGCGGCGCGATCGACGTCGTGGCCGCCCGGGCCAAGCACACCTACCGGACCCTGGTCCACGCCGGCGTGAGGCTGCGCAAGCTGACCCTCGGGGCAACGCTGCCGCGGGACACGCACGTGGAGCGCGTGCTGCTCGACGGGCGCACGGTGGCGGGGCACCTGCGAGAGACGAACCGCGGCTTGGAGGTGCTGGCCTCGGTCAGCGGCGGCGCCGGCGGTAGCCACTCGCTCGTGGTAGAAGCGCGCTAGCGCATGGCCATCACCCAGCTCTTCGCGGGCTTGCCCGTGGCCGACTACCCCGCGGCGCTCGTCTGGTACGAGAGCCTGCTCGGACGCGCGCCGGACTTCCACCCGCACGACAGCGAAGCCGTCTGGCAGCTGGCGGATACCGGTTGGGTCTACGTGGTGGCCGACAGCGACCGCGCCGGCAATGGCCTGCTCACGCTGCTCGTGGACGACCTGGACCAGCACGTGGGGGAGCTCGCGCAACGAGGGTTCGCCACCGAGATCGAGACGCTGCCGGGGAAGGTGCGCAGGGCATCGATCGCCGACCCGGACGGCAACCGGATCACCTTCGGCCAGCCGCTGTCCGGCTAGGAGCCGGCCGTGCGCAGGGCGCCCGAGGGCTCCCGCTCGCCGAGCGCGAAGCGCGGCTCGGGCTCTGCCTCGCCGGCCAGGGCGCGCGCGACGTGCTCGGCCATCGCGGGGCCGTGCTTGAAGGCGTGACCGGAGCCCCCGCCGAGCAGCCAGACGTGCTCGTGCTCCGGGTGACGGGCGAACACGAAGTGGCCGTCGACGGTGAGCGAGTAGTGGCAGCTGGGCGCCGACCGCACCGGTGCGCCAGCCAGCGCGGGGAAGCGGATGGCAAGGTAGTCGCGGGCAGCGGTCACGCTCGCCTCTGGAGCCTGCGGGCGCAGGCCCGGCTCGACCGGCTCGCCCTCGCTGTCGGATGCCACCTTCATCCCGTGTGGCTCGATCGTGCCGTGGCCGTACATGCTCGCGTCGAAGTCGAGCCAGCCCGGCATCGGCGGTGAGGTCCATTCCGGCGGTGCGTCGAACAGGACCACGTCCTGGCGGGTGACGCGCAGCTGCACGTGTTCACCGAACAGCCCGGCCAGCCAGGCGCCGCCGGCCCAGACCACGTGGTCGGCCTCGAGCCGGCGGCCGTCGAGCACCGCCTGCCCGTCCTCCGCGCGCGCCTCGCCGCGCTCCAGCCGCAGCCCGCCGGCGCGCGCTCGCGCCACCAGGGCACGCACGCCGTCCGCGGCGCGCAGCACGCCCGCCGCCGGCTCGAGCAGGGAGAAGGCGAGGTCGCCGGTGGCCAGGCTCGGGAACAGCCGCGCCGTCGCGGCGGGATCCAGGCGCTCGACCGGGATGCCCAGGCCGCGCAGCACGCGCTCGCTGTCGGTCTCCCAGCCGCCCTCGCGGTGCGCCAGCCAGACCAGACCCGAGTCCACGAACACGCCGAGCTCTCGCCACAGCTCACGGGCGCGCCAGGCCGAGGCCGCGTAGAAGTCGTCGGCGCCGTGGGAGCAGCGCAGCAGGCGCGTCTCGCCGCCGGATTCCGACCGCGGATCGCCGGGCTCGAAGCGGTCGACCAGAGTGACGTCCCAGCCACGGCGGACCAGGGTGTCGGCCAGCGCCGCGCCGAAGACACCGGCTCCGACGATCACCGCGGAGCTCAAGGCGTCCGCCGGCGCCGCGCGAAGCCGATCTTCACGGGGGCCCGGGGGCGCGAGCCCCGGATGGCGTCATTTGATGACGGCGATGGTTTCGCCCGTGGCGATCGAGCCGCCCTCGGACACGCCCAGCTCCTCGACCGTGCCAGAGGATGGGGCGGTGATCTCGTTCTCCATCTTCATCGCCTCGATCACGCAGATCAGCGCGCCCTCCTCCACCTGCGCCCCCTTCTCGACGGCGACCTTGAGCACGGTGCCCTGGATCGGCGAGAGCAGCTGCCCGGGGGCGCCGCCACCGCCGCCGCTCGCCTTGCGCTCGCGCCGAGGCGCCTGCTTGGCCGGGGCGGCGCCATTGGCCGCGGGCGGGGCGCCGATCACCTTCACGTCGAACTTGCGGCCGGACACCTCGACGGCGTACTTGCGCTCGACGGTCTCGTCGGCGTCCTCGCCGCCCTTCTCGGCGGGCGGGAACGCCAGCTGCTTGAGCCAGTCCTTGTCCTCCACCAGGTCACGGCAGGTCTCGCCGTTGTGCCACTGCTCGGTCTGCAGCAGCGCCTTGTGGAACGGGATCAGAGTCTTCAGGCCGCCGATCTCGAACTCGCCGAGCGCACGCAGCATGCGCTTGGTGGAAGCCTCGCGGTCCACGTCCCAGACGATCAGCTTGCCGATCATCGGGTCGTACAGCGGCAGCACCTCGTAGCCCTCCTCGGCGCCCGAGTCCACGCGCGTGAAAGGGCCGGCCGGCTCGCGGTAGGACTCGATGCGGCCGGGGGCGGGGGCGAAGTTCTTCGAGGCATCCTCGGCGTTGATGCGGCACTCGATCGCGTGGCCGCGCAGCACCACGTCCTGCTGGGCGTAGGCGAGCGGCTCGCCCGCGGCGATCTTCACCTGCTCGCGCACGATGTCGATGCCGGTGACCATCTCGGTCACGCAGTGCTCCACCTGCACGCGCGTGTTCATCTCGAGGAAGAAGTACTCGCCGTCCTGCAGCAGGCCCTCGACCGTGCCGGCCGAGCGGTACCCGACCGCACGCGCGGCCTCGGTGCCGATCTTGCCGATGCGCTCGCGCAGCTCGGGGTCGACCGCCGGCGCCGGGCTCTCCTCGATCAGCTTCTGGTGGCGGCGCTGGACCGAGCAGTCGCGCTCGAACAGGTGGATGACGTTGCCCTCGCCGTCGGCCAGGATCTGCACCTCGACGTGGCGCGGGTCGGGCAGGTAGCGCTCCACGTAGACGGTCGGGTCGGAGAAGAACTTGTCGCCCTCGCGCGACGCGCCCTCGAAGGCGCTCTCGAGGTCGTCCTCCGACTGGGCCACGCGAAAGCCCTTGCCGCCCCCGCCGCCGGCCGCCTTGATGGCGACCGGATAGCCGATCGACTCGTCGATGACCTTCTTCGCGTCCTCCACCGAATCGACCGGCTCCGTGGTGCCGGGCACGATCGGGACGCCCGCGTCGCGCATGATCTCGCGCGCCTTGGTCTTGGAGCCCATCGCGTCGATGGCGCTCGCCGGCGGGCCGATGAAAACGATGCCGGCCTCCTCGCAGGCGCGGGCGAAGGCGGCGTTCTCGGCGAGGAAGCCGTAGCCGGGGTGGATCGCCTCGGCGCCGGCCTGCTGGGCCACCTCGATGATCTTGTCGACCTTCAGGTAGCTCTCGGACGCCGGCCCGGGGCCGAGCAGGTACGCCTCACCGGCACGCCGCACATGGGGCGCTTCGCGGTCAGGCTCGGAGTAGACCGCCACACTGGCCACGCCCAGCTCGTCGAGCGTGCGCATGACTCGGATAGCGATCTCACCCCGGTTTGCGACGAGGACCTTGGTGAACATCGGGGCCGGAGAGGTTATCGTCGGGCCATGATGGGCGGCCGCACGCTTGCGGGTTCGCGTGCAGTGCGCCAGCCTCACGGTCCCGCTCGACCGCGGCGGGAGCGTCGCCGGAAGCGTGTCGCCGAAGGTCGTGCGGCTCAGTCTCCGGGCCGGCGCCACCCCGTGCACTGATCCCAGTTCGGTGCTCGCCCCCCATAATTGGGCCGGTGCGCATCGCCGCTCCGCTCGCCGTCGCGGCGACATTCCTGACGCTGTTCGTGGCGCCCCCGGCCGACGCCGCCCTGCGCTTCAAGCGCTGCGGCGCGTTCATGTTCACGTGCAGCCGGCTCAGCGTCCCGCTGGATCGCAGCGGGGTCACGCCCGGGCGGGTCTCGCTGTTCGTGAAGCGCATCCGAGCTGAGCGCCGCCCGCGCCGCGGTGCGCTGTTCGTGCTCGCCGGCGGGCCCGGCCAGTCGGCCACCCAGGCGTTCGAGGGCGACGGCCTGGGCGTGCTCTCGCCGGCTTTTCGCAACCGCGACCTGATCGTCTTCGACCAGCGCGGCACGGGCCGCTCGGGCCTGCTGCGCTGCCGCGCGCTGGAGCGCTCGAGCCTGTTCGACGCCGGGGCGGCCGCCGGCGTCTGCGCCCGCCGGCTGGGCGCGCGCGCCCACCACTACACGAGCCGTGAGTCGGTGGAGGACATCGAGGCGCTGCGGGTGAGCCTGGGCCTGGACAAGATCGCCCTCTACGGCACGTCGTACGGAGTGAAGGTGGCGCTCGGGTACGCGCTCACCTACCCCGCCCATGTCGAGCGGCTGGTGCTCGACTCGGTGCTCGAGCCCGACGGTCCGGACCCCTTCTACCGGCCCACACTCGAGGCGCTGCCGCGCGTGCTGAGCTCCCTCTGCCGGACCGGTTGCCGCTCGTTCACCTCGGACCCGCTGGCGGATCTCGCCCGCCTCGTGCGCCAGATCGGCGCGCGCGGGCTGCGCGGATCGGTCGTGGACTCGCGCGGGCGCCACCGACCGGCCCGCGTCACCCGCGGCGAGCTCTTCCTGATGCTGATCAGCGGCGACTTCGACCCGGGGCTGCGGGCCGCCTTCCCGGGCGCCGTCCGAGCCGCGCTCGACGGCGACAAGGCGCAGCTGCTGCGGTTGGGCCGGCGCTCGTTCTCCGTAGAGGGCGAGCCGCCTCCTCCGCGGCTGCTCAGCACGGCGCTGTTCACGGCCACGACGTGCGAGGAGACGCGCTTCCCCTGGGCGCGCACGACACCGCCCGATCCCGCCGAGCGCCGGCGCCAGGCGGAGGCGACCGCGGCCCTGTTGCCGGACTCCGCATTCCTGCCGTTCGACCGGCCCAGCCTGCTCGATAACGACATCCTCCAGCTCTGCGACCGCTGGCCGGTGCTGCCCGCCGAGCCCGTCTTCGGCCCGGGTCCGCTGCCGGACGTGCCGGTGCTGCTGCTGGAGGGCGAGGAGGACCTGCGCACGCCGGTGGAGTCCGCTCAGCGCGTGGCCGCCGCGTTCCCGCAGGCGAAGCTGGTGGTGGCGCCGGCCACCGGCCACTCTGCGCTCGGGTCGGATGCGTCGGGCTGCACGGAGCGGGCGTTCGCGCGCTTCTTCCGCGACCAGCCTGTGTCCACGACCTGCCGGCGCCAGCCGCGCGAGTTCCCGCCGCTGCCGCCGCCGCCCACGGCGCTGCGGCAGGTGCCGCCGGCCGCCGGCGTGGGCGGCACGCGCGGCCGCGCGGTGACCGCGCTGGCGCTGACGCTGCGCGACGTGGGGGAAGACGCCCTGACGGGGCTGATCCTCGACGAGCGCGACCCCGACCTGGCGCGCGGCGGTGGGTTGCGCGGCGGGCACTACCGCATCGATGGGCACAACGCGCTCCACCTCTCCGACGTCGTCTTCGTGCCGGGTGTCCGGGTGAGCGGCACGGTGCGCCGCTTCGGGTCGAGGCGCCAGCAGGGGCGGGTGCGCCTGAGCGGGCTCCTCAACGGCCCGCTATCCCTGCGCGGCCGCGCCGTGAGCGGGCGCTTGGGCGGCAAAGAGGTGCACGCAACGCTCTCGGCACGGGACTCGGCCACGGGCCTCGCGGCCGCGGCGGCACGCCTGCCGGCCCCGCGCTAAGCCACGCGACTCAGGGGACCTGCTCGCGCTGCCGGGTCCTGCGGCCGCGCACCATCGTCACTACGAGCAGCGCCACCACGCCCAGCGGGAACGGCACGATCACCGCGATCGGGATGTCCAGGCCGGCCTTGATCAGCAGCGCCAGCCCGGCGCCGATCAGCACGACGGCCAGCGTGGTGCGCAGCACCGCCGGGTCCACCCGCACCGACCAGTGGCTGCCGATCCACACCCCCGGGATCGAGCCGATCAGGATGTTGCCGGCCAGCCCGAAGTCGACGTTGCCTGCGCTCACGTGCGCCAGGCCGGCGGCCCAGAGCAGGATCGCGGCGTGGAAGACGTCGGTGCCCACCACCCGCGTCGGCGAGAGCCTGAACAGCAGGATCAGGCCGACTGCGATCAAGGCGCCGCTGCCCGCCGAGGTAACTCCCAGGACGAAGCCGACGCTGACGCCCAGGGCGATCGCGGCCACCTTGTGGCGCCGCTCCATCTGGATCGTGTCGCGCTCGCGCTCGTGCATGCTCTTGAGGAAGGCGCGCACCAGCGTGGCGGCCCCGGTCAGGAGCAGCGCCCCGGCGAGCACGGCGATCAGGAGGTCGTCGAAGTCGCGCCCGGCGGCGTCCTCGACCGCCCGCAGCACGTAGACGCCGGCCACCGCGGCGGGCACGGAGCCGATCGCCATCCAGCTGGACAGCTCGATGTCCACGGTCCGCTGGCGCCAGTGCTTGTAGCCGCCGACGGTCTTCGTGACCGCCGCGTAGGCGAGGTCGGTGCCGATCGCCGTGATCGGGGTGACCCCGAACACGAGGATCAGCATCGGCGTCATCAGCGAGCCGCCGCCGATGCCGGTCATGCCCACGAGCACCCCGACCCCGAGGCCGAACGCAATCAGGGCGTAATCCACGCGAGGCAGCCTAGCCGGGACGACTACCGGCTGGCCGATGCTCCACGGGGGCCTGGGGGCGTGAGCCCCCAGATGGTCACCTAGAGGACCATGCCCGCACCGACGGTGTCGTTGGTCGACTCGTCGATGAGGATGAAGCTGCCGGTGGCGCGGTTGCGCCGGTACTCGTCCACGAACAGCGGCGATGACAGCCGCAGGCGCAGGCGCCCGATCTCGTTGAGCTCGAGCCCGGTCGCCTCCTTGTCGCGGTGGAGCGAGTTCACGTCGATGCGATAGCGCACCTCGTCGACCTTGGCGAGCGCGGTGCGCGTGGTGTGCTTGATCCGGTAGCGGGCGGACGGCGACAGCGCGCGCTCCGACATCCAGCAGACCATCGCCTCGATCTCGCGCGCCTCGGTCGGGCGGTTCTCGGGGCGGCAGATCATGTCGCCGCGCGACACGTCGATGTCGTCCTCCAGGTGCAGCGTCACCGACAGCGGCGGGAAGGCCTCCTCGAGCTGGCCCTCGAAGGTGTCGATCGACTCGATCCGCGAGGTCCGGCCCGACGGCAGGATCACGACCTCGTCACCGGTGCGCAGCACCCCGGACGCGACCTCGCCGGCGTAGCCGCGGTAGTCGTGGTGCTCGTCCGACATCGGCCGCACCACCCACTGCACGGGGAAGCGGGGGTCACGCAGGTTGCGGTCGGAGGCCACGTGCACGTGCTCGAGGTGGTAGAGCAGCGACGTGCCCTCGTACCAGGGCATCTTCTCGGAGCGATCGACGACGTTGTCGCCGTGCAGGGCGGAGATCGGGATGAACGTGACGTCGTGGATGTCGAGCTTGGCCAGCCAGCCCGCGAACTCCGCCGTGATCCGGTCGAAGACCGCCTGGTCCCAGTCCACCAGGTCCATCTTGTTGACGCAGACCACGAGGTGGGGGATGCGCAGCAGCGAGGCGATGAACGCGTGGCGGCGCGACTGCTCCAGCACGCCCTTGCGCGCGTCCACGAGCACGAGCGCGAGGTCCGCCGTCGAGGCGCCCGTGACCATGTTGCGCGTGTACTGCTCGTGGCCCGGGGTGTCGGCGATGATGAACTTGCGCCGCGACGTGTGGAAGTAGCGGTAGGCGACGTCGATAGTGATGCCCTGCTCGCGCTCGGCCCGCAGGCCGTCGGTGAGCAGCGCCAGGTTCATGTAGCCGTCGCCGCGCTGGCCGGAGGCGCGCTCGACGCTCGCCAGCTGGTCCTCGAAGATCGACTTGGTGTCGTACAGCAGCCGGCCGATCAGGGTCGACTTGCCGTCATCCACGGACCCCGCGGTGGCGAAGCGGACCAGCTCGGAGGTCGCGGTTGCCGACGGCGGGTTGCCGTTGGTGGCCGCGCCGCTCAGAAGTAGCCCTCCTTCTTGCGGTCCTCCATGGCGGCCTCCGAGATGCGGTCGTCCGCGCGCGTCTCGCCGCGCTCGGTGATCCGCGTGGCGGCGATCTCCGCCACCACCTCCTCGAGGGTGGCCGCGCGGGAGGCGACCGCGCCGGTGCAGCTCATGTCGCCGACGGTCCGGAAGCGCACGAACTCGGAGAAGGTCTCCTCGTCCGGCAGCAGCTCCACGAAGTCCGAGGTCGAGTAGATCATCCCGTCGCGCCGGAAGACGTCGCGCTCGTGAGCGAAGTAGATCGAGGGCAGCTCGATGCCCTCCTCGTTGATGTACTGCCAGACGTCGAGCTCGGTCCAGTTGGACAGCGGGAACACGCGCACGTGCTCGCCCGGCTTGATGAACCCGTTGTAGAGGTTCCAGACCTCGGGGCGCTGGGCCTTCGGGTCCCACTGGCCGAAGTCGTCGCGGAAGGACATGATCCGCTCCTTCGCGCGGGCACGCTCCTCGTCGCGGCGGGCGCCGCCGAAGGCCGCCTTGAAGCCGTGCTCCTCGAGCGCGTCGAGCAGCGTCACGGATTGCAGTCGGTTGCGCGACGCGCGCGGGCCCTTCTCCTCGACCACACGACCCTTGTCGATCGACTCCTGGACGCTCGCCACGATCAGCTGCGCGCCCACCTCGGCGACGATCCGGTCGCGGTACTCGATCACCTCAGGGAAGTTGTGCCCCGTGTCGACGTGCATCACGGGGAAGGGCAGGCCGGCCGGGTGGAAGGCCTTGCGGGCGAGGTGCAGCAGTACGGCCGAGTCCTTGCCGCCGGAGAAGAGCAGCACGCCGCGCTCGAGCTCCGCGGCCACCTCGCGGATCACGTGGATGGCCTCGGACTCGAGCGCCCGAAGGTGTGAGATCTCGTAGCTCATGTGATCGCCGCGCGAGTCGCGCGGGCTATCCAGCACGCTCATACGTGCAGTCCGCACTCCGTCTTCTCTTGACCGGCCCAACGCCCTTCGCGTCCGTTGCCGGGGAGTGTGCAGGGGGCGCAGCCGATGGACGCGTACCCCTGATCGTGGAGCGGATTGTAAGGAAGGTCGTGTTCGTGCACGTAGCGCCAGACGTCGGCGTCGCTCCAGTCGACCAGCGGGTTGAACTTCCACACCCCTCGACCTGGGCTCCATTCGTGCTTGGTGGCCTCCGCGCGCGTGGGGCTCTGCTCACGGCGGATCCCCGTGATCCAGGCGTCCGCACCGGCCAGCGCCTCGTCCAGCGCGTCCACCTTGCGCTGCCCGCAGCAGGTCGCGGCGCTCCAGGGCGTGCCGTTCGGCGGGGTGGCGTCGATCACCTCGATGTGGAGGCCGTAGCGGTCCTCGATCTTGCGCCAGGTCTCGTATGTCTCCGGGAAAAGCACGCCGGTATCGATGGTGAACACGCGGGCGGTCGGTTCGATGCTCATCAGCATGTCGATCAGCACCGACTCCTCCTTCTGGAAGGAGCAGGCCAGCAGCAGGCTGGGGTGATGCCGCTCGACGGCGACGGCGAGCAGCTCCTCCGCGGTGACGTTCGCTAGACCGCGCATTCGCCCTCGCCCCTGATCACCTGGAAGGGCTCGCTGCGCTGCCAGTCGATGAAGTGGCTCATGTTCTCGAGCGAGAACTCGATCGGCAGTGCCAGGTCGCGAGCCTCGTCCTCGAAGCGGATGGTGCCCACGCGCTCGGCGAAGTCGTTGAACGCCTCGCCGTCCTCGCGCTCGGCCTCGTACATCCGCAGCCAGCGCTCGACGGCGTCCGGCACGCGCTTGGCGGCCAGGCGCACCTTGAGCCGGGCGCCGTAGAGCACCTCACCGCCCTCGTAGTTGCCGCCGATGTGAGCGACGTACGCGGGGATCGTGTGCTCGCCGACCTTGATCGACGCGCCGTAGAACCCGATGTTCGCGATGTGGTGCTGGCTGCAGCCGTTCGGGCAGCCGGACATCTTGATGTGCACCCGGCGCGTGAGCGGATCCTCGATCTCCATCGACTCGATGCGCTCGCGCACGGCGTGGTTGAGCCCCATCGAGCTGGTGATCCCGAGCTTGCACGAGTCGGTGCCGGGGCAGCTGATCACGTCGTTGATCTCGTCGACGCCGGCGTCCCCGAGGCCCAAGGCCTTGAGCGCCTGCCAGACCTCGTACACGGTCTCGTCGCGGACCCAGCGCAGAACCAGGTTCTGGTGGACGGTCGTGCGGCAGTAGCCGCCCGAGTACTGGCGCATCAGGTCGGCGAGCCCGCGGAACTGCTCGGGCGTCAGGTCGCCCCGGATGACCTTGATCTGGACGGTCGAGAACCCGGCCTGGCGCTGCGGCTGCACGCTCGTGGCGCGCCAGCGCTCGAACTCGCTGCCGTCGCCGTTGGGGCTGGCGTAGGCGGTGGGGATGCCGGGGGCTCCGGCCTCCTCGTCGTCGATGAACAGCAGGGGCTCGGGGTCGAAGTCACGCTCGTTGACCCAGTCGCCCTTGAGCTCCTCCTCGACCTGGCTGCGCAGCTCCTCGATGCCGAACTTGTCGACGAAGACCTTGAGCCGCGCCCGTGCGCGGTTCGCCCGCAGCCACTCCTGGCGGTCGAAGATGCGGAACACGGCCTCGGCGGCCTTCAGGTACTCGCCGTCGTCGGCGGCCACGAAGTCGTAGAGCGTGGGAGCGACGCGCGGCATGATCGACGTGCCTCCGCCGACGCGCATCTCGAAGCCCTTGACGCCGTCGCGGATGCGCGGGATGTAGGCCACGTCGTGGATGCCGGTGATCGCGCGGTCCTCGTCCGTCGCTGTGAAGGCCGTCTTGACCTTGCGCGGCATCAGCTGGGTGGTGGGGTGGCGCACGAAGTAGCGCACGTAGGCGCCCACGTACGGCGTGGGGTCGAAGAGCTCGTCCTCGCACACGCCGGCCCAGGGGTCGCCGGTCACGTTGCGGACCGTGTTCCCGCAGCCCTCGCGGCTCGACAGGCCGGAGTCCGACAGCTCGCGGATCGCCTCGGCGGCGTCGCGCAGCGGGATGTGGTGGAGCTGGATGTTCTGGCGGGTGGTGATGTGGCCCTTGTTGAGGGGCGCCCACTTCTCGACCACGGACGCGAAGGCCTCCATCTGCTCCGGCGTGATGCCGCCGAACGGCAGCTTCACCCGGATCATCTGCACGTCGGCCTGGCGCTGGCCGTACACCCCCTGCTTGAGGCGGAAGCCGATGAACTCCGTCTCGGGCGTGTCGCCGGCGAGGTACTTCTCGGCCTCGTTGTCGAAGTCGTCGAACTCGCGCTCGAGGATCGGGATGATGTGCCCGGGGACGTTCTCCAGGACCTCGGGATTTTCGAGCGAGCCCTTCCGGCCTTTGCGACGCGGCTCGGTCGAGGTGGGTTCCATGGGTTGTCAGTCCTCCGCGGGGAGTTTCGGGGCCGGCCTTGCAACATGGAAAGTACCAAAACCCGGTCGAGTTTCCGAAGATAGACCGTAGGGTGCGTGCCGGATACGCTCGCCGGCCATGGATCCGCATCTCGACGCCACCGCTCAGGCCGACCTCGTCCGCTCCGGGGAAGTCACGCCCCGGGAGCTCGTGGAAGCGGCCATAGAGCGGGTCGAGGCGCTCAACGGCGAGCTCAACGCGGTGATCCACCCGCTGTTCGAGCAGGCGCTGGCGGCGGAGCCGGCCGACGGCCCGTTCCGGGGTGTGCCGTTCCTCGTGAAGGACCTGATGTGCCACACCGCGGGCGACCCGATGCACGAGGGCATGGCGTTCCTGCGCGACGTCGGCTGGACCGAGGCGGAGGACACCTGGCTGGCGCGGCGCTTTCGCGAGGCGGGCTTCGTGTCGCTGGGCAAGACGAACACGCCCGAGCTGGGCATCCTGCCCACCACCGAGCCGGTGGCCTACGGGGCGACGCGCAACCCGTGGGACACCACGCGCTCGCCGGGCGGGTCCAGCGGCGGCTCTGCCGCTGCGGTGGCGGCCGGGCTCGTGCCGATCGCCCACGCCAACGACGGCGGCGGGTCGATCCGGATCCCCGCCTCCTGCTGCGGGCTCGTGGGCCTCAAGCCATCGCGGGGACGCGTGTCGCTCGCGCCCGAGTTCGGCGACTTCATGTCCGGGCTCGTGACGGAGCTGGTGGTGTCGCGCTCGGTGCGCGACGCCGCCGCGGTGCTCGAGTGGGTGTCCGACCCGCCGCCCGGCGAGCCCTACGTTGCGCCGGCGCGCGAGCGCTCCTACGGCGAGGAGGTGGGGGCGGATCCGGGCAAGCTGCGGATCGGGCTGCTCACCCGCCCGCCGGGCGGCGACTTCGAGGCGCACCCGGACTGCGTTGCGGCCGCCGAGGGCGCCGCACGGCTGCTGGAGTCGCTCGGGCACTCGGTCGAGGTCGGATTCCCGGACGCGCTCGACGACGAGAACTACATCCCCAACTTCCTGGTGCGCTGGACGGGCGGGGTGGCGTACAACCTGGCCTACTGGGAGCGGCGAACCGGCCGCTCGATCGGGCCGGACGACGTGGAGCCGCTCACCTGGGCGCTGGCGGAGCAGGGTCGCAGCCACTCGGCGGCCGACTACCTGGCCGCGATGGAGTTCGCTCAGGACGTGACGCGGCGCAGCGCGGAGTGGTGGGCGAGCGGCTTCGACCTGCTGCTCACGCCGACGATGGCGGTGCCGCCGACGCCGCTGGGCACCTACGACGCCCCGGCCGACAACCCGATGCTGCCGATCCTGACGGCCGTGCCGGCCGCGGTCTTCACCGCGGGCTTCAACACCACCGGCCAGCCGGCGATCACGCTGCCCCTCCACATGTCGGAGGACGGGCTGCCGATCGGCGTGCAGCTGGTGGCGGCCTACGGACGCGAGGACGTGCTGATCCGAATCGCCGCGCAGCTCGAAGGGGCGCAGCCGTGGGCCGAGCGGCTGCCGCCGGTCTTCGCGGCGGCCGGGTAGAGCCCCGGCCCGCGCTCGGGCCTCGGCCAACGGCAGCAATAAAGGGCGGCCCGAGCCCTCGTGGCAACCCCGCGGGGCGGGTGTGGGCCCTCGTGGCGGCCCCGCGGGGCGGGTGTGGGCCCTCGTGGCAACCCCGCGAGGCCGGTGTGGGCCCCGAAACGGGGGCTATGTCTGACGTTGGGGGCCCACACTCCCGCAAGCGCGGCGCCCACCCCTGGTTAGCTGCCGTTTACGCCGAAAGCCCGGGCGGCCGCGACGGAGCTACGCGCCCCAGCGCTCGCCGTCGCCCCACGGCGACGGCCCGACCGGGTCGCGTCCGGTGCCCTCGAAGAGGCCGGCGCGCAGCCATGGGCTCATGCTGGGTCCTTCGGAGGCCGGCGGCGGCGCCGTGTCGCGCAGGAACTGCTCGATCGCGGCCGCTATCGCCGCGGCCTCCTCTGGTGACGCCGCGCCGCCGCCCTCGACCTCGATGCGCGGCCGCGCGGGGCGCTGCTTTCCGTTGCGGCTCATGGGCTGAGTAGCGTACCGGCGGTGCCGCAGCTCCCCGTGTTCAGCCAGGAGGACGTCTTTGCCGCGATTTCGCCCGCCGAGGCGATCGAGCGCGTCCGCGAAGGCTTCGTCGAGTACGCCGCCGGCCAGTGGGAGATGCCGCCCAAGGTCTACCTGGAGGCCCCGCCCAGCGGCGACTTCCGCGCGATGCCCGCCAAGGGCGCCGGGCTGGCGATCCTGAAGTGGGTCACCTCGTTCCCTCAGAACCCGCAGGCCGGGCTGCCCGTGGTGATGGGGATGGTCTGCGTGTCCTCGTCGGAGACCGGCGAGCCGCTCGCGCTCGTGGACGTGCGCTCTGTCACCGCCCTGCGCACCGGAGCGGTGGCCGCGCTTGCCGCGCAGGAGCTGGCACGCGAGGACGCGCGCAGCGTGGGCATCATCGGCTGCGGCCTGCACGGCGCGTGGGCGGCCCGCTGCCTCGCGGCCGCGGAGTACGGCCCGGGCGTCTGCCACGACCCCGACCCCGAGGCCGCCGGTCGCCTGGCGGGCGAGCTCGG
>JAXDIH010000194.1:0-7937 GCA_034664105.1 Thermoleophilaceae bacterium | reverse complement strand
AGCTTCGGCACCCCCGAGTCGGCGATCGGGTTGCTCTGCACCGGGCAGATCGCCCGACGCTTCGGCGTGCCCTTCCGCAGCGGCGGCGGGCTCAACGCCAGCCAGACCACTGACGCCCAGGCCGCCTACGAGGCGCTGATGACGATGCTGCCGACGTTCCTCGCCGGCACCAACTTCGTGATGCACGCGGCCGGCTGGCTCGAGGGCGGGCTGGTGTCGAGCTACGAGAAGTTCATCGTCGACATCGAGCTGCTGCGCATGCTCAAGCACGAGTTCAAGCCGCTCGAGGTGACCGAGGAGAGCCTGGCCTTCGACGCGCACGAGGAGGTCGGCTCCGGCGGGCACTTCCTGGGCGCCGCCCACACGCTCCTGCACTTCCGCGAGTGCTTCTACCGACCGCTGCTGTCGTCCACCGAGAATTTCGACCGCTGGACCAAGAACGGCGGCCTGGACACGGCGGCGCGCGCCGCCAAGATCTGGCGCGAGCGGGTCGACGCCTACGAGCAGCCCGAGATCGACGAGGGCGTGCGCGACGAGCTGCGCGACTACGTCGCTCGCCGGCGTATCGAGTTGGGCGACGAGCCCATCCCCAGCCCCGCGTTCTGATATATCAGGGGTTAATGGCCCCTGAAAGCTCCAAAGCCAACGCCCTCCCCGAAACGGCGCGGGCCGTCCTGATCGGCGCCGGCATCGTCGGCAACAGCCTCGTGCACCACCTCGCCCGCCTCGGCTGGAGCGACCTGGTGCTGATCGACAAGGGCCCCCTGCCCAACCCCGGCGGCTCGACCGGACACGCGTCGAACTTCATCTACCCGGTGGACCACTCGCGCGAGATGACCGCGCTGACGCTCGACAGCATGGCCCAGTACGAGCAGCTGGGCGTGCGCACCGAGTGCGGCGGGATCGAGGTCGCCCGCACCGAGGAGCGCATGGAGGAGCTGCGCCGGCGCATGACGTCGGCCGCCTCCTGGGGCGTGGACGGCGTGTCGCTGGTCACGCCGGCGGATGTCAAGCAGCTCGTCCCGTACATCGATGAGAGCGTGATCGTGGGCGGCTTCTACTGCCCCACCGTGAGCGTGGTGGACTCGCTGCGCGCCGGCACGCTGATGCGCGAGGCCGCGCAGGAGTCGGGCGCCCTGTCGGTGTCGGCGAACACCGAGGTGCTCGGCATCGACGTCGAGCACGGTCGCGTCACGCGCGTGCGCACCACGCGCGGCGACGTCGAGGCCGAGGTGGTCGTGATCTGCTGCGGCGTGTGGAGCCCGCGCCTCGCGCGCATGGCGGGAGCGTCGATCCCGCTGATCCCCGCTGTCCACCAGATGATCGACATCGGCCCGGTGCCTCACTTTGCGGGCGCCAAGAGCGCCATCGAGCACCCGATCGTGCGCGACATGGACACGAACATGTACGAGCGCCAGGACGGCACCGGCCTGGAGATCGGCTCGTACGCTCACCGACCGATCCTGCACGACCCCGACGAGATCCCCTCGATCGAGGAGTCCGCCCTCTCGCCCACCGAGCTGCCGTTCACCGAGGACGACTTCGTCCAGCAGATGGAGCACGCGCTGGAGCTGATGCCGGAGATCGTGGGCGACGAGTCGGTGGGCATCAAGTACGCGATCAACGGGCTGCTGTCGCTCACGCCCGACGGCCTGCCGGTGCTGGGCGAGACGCCCGAGGTGAAGGGCCTGTGGTCGGCCGCGGCGGTGTGGGTCAAGGAGGGGCCGGGGGTCGGCCGCGCCCTGGCCGAGTGGATGGTCGAGGGCGAGCCGGAGATCGACCTGCAGGCCTCCGACGTGGCGCGCTTCCACGAGCACCAGAAGAGCGTCGCGCACGTGCGGGCGCGCGCCGACGAGGGCTTCAACAAGACCTACGGGATCGTGCACCCCGCCGAGCAGTGGGCCTCCAGCCGCGACGTGCGGCTGTCGCCCTTCAACGAGCGCGAGCGCGAGCTGGACGCGGTCTTCTACGAGGCCGCCGGCTGGGAGCGGCCGCACTGGTACGAGTCGAACCGGGCGCTGCTCGACGAGTTCGACGTCAACGACCGTGAGGTCGAGTGGGACTCGCGCTGGTGGTCGCCGATCATCAACGCCGAGCACCTGGCCATGCGCGAGCGCGCGGCGATGTTCGACCTGACCGCGTTCACCGTGTTCGACGTCGTCGGCCCGGGCGCGCTGGAGTCGGTGCAGCGCGTGTCGATGCGCCAGATGGACGTGAAGCTCGGCAAGGTCGTCTACACGCCGGTGCTCACGCCGCGTGGCGGCTTCCGCTCCGACCTGACGATCATGCGCCTGGCCGACGACCAGTTCCGCGTGGTCACCGGTGGGGCGCACGGGATGGCGGACCTGAAGTGGTTCGCCGACCACCTCGTCGAGGACGGCACAGCGCAGGTCTTCGACCTCACGTCCAGCTGGTGCACGCTCGGCCTGTGGGGCCCGCGGGCGCGCGACGTCCTCGCGAGCGTCACCAGCGACGACCTCTCGCACGAGGGCTTCCCGTTCGCCACCTGCCGGACGATCGAGATGGGACCGCTGCGCGTGCTGGCGTCGCGCATCTCCTACGTAGGTGACCTCGGCTGGGAGCTGTACGTGCCGATCGAGCAGGGCGCCCGGCTGTGGGACACCGTGTGGGAGGCGGGCGAGCCGCACGGCGTGGTGCCCGCCGGCATCGGCGTGTACGGCACCACCGGCCGGCTGGAGAAGTGCTACCGCGCCTTCGGGTTCGAGCTCGACGGCGAGTACGACGTGGTCGAGGCCGGCATGGCCTGGGGCAAGGTCAAGGACGAGGACTTCGTCGGCAAGGAGGCTCACCTGCGTGACCGCGCGGAGGACCCCGCAACGGTGATGTGCACGCTCACCGTGGACGACCACACCGCCGCCGACGGCCGCAAGCGGTACATGCTCGGCGGTGAGCCGATCCAGACGCGCGACGGCGCGCCGCTGACCGACGCGAAGGGCCGCCGCTCGTTCGTGACCAGCGCCGGCGCCGGGCCGTCGGTCGGCAAGCACCTGCTGATGTCGTACCTGCCGCCCGAGTACGCCAACGTCGGCGAGGAGCTGGCGGTGCGGTACATGAACGAGCTGTTCCCCGTGACCGTCGCGATCGCCGGCTCCACGCCGATCTTCGACCCCGACAACGAGCGGGTCAAGGCGGCCGGCGCGGTACCGGCATGAGGATCCTCGTCTGCGTCAAGCGCGTGCCGCTGACCGGCGGCAAGATGGTGCTGACGGCCGACGAGCAGAGCCTCGAGACCCGCCACCTGGGCTTCACGATCAGCCCGCACGAGGAGTGCGGCGTGGAGGAGGCGGTGCGCCTGGTGGAGCAGCACGGCGGCGAGGTGACCGTGCTCGCGCTCGGCCCGCCCGAGGCCGAGGAGCAGATCCGCGAGACGCTCGCGATCGGCGCCGACCGCGGCATCCTGCTTGCCGACGGCGGCGAGGAGTGGGATCCGCAGGCCACCGCGGCGGCGATAGTGGCCGCCGTGCAGGCCGACGCCGAGGGCTTCGACCTGATCGTGTTCGGCAACGAGTCGGCCGACTCGGGCAACTACCAGGTCGGGATCCGGGTCGCTCACGCGCTGGGCCGGCCAGTGGTCACAGGACTCAAGGGCGTGTCGGTCGAGGATGGCCGCGCGCGCTGCGAGCAGGAGGTTGCGGGCGGGCGCGACGTCTACGACGTGCCGCTGCCGGCCGTGGTCACCGTGCTGGAGGGCATCAACCTGCCGCGCTATCCGTCGGTGCCGGCCAAGCTACGTGCACGTCAGAAGCCAATTGAGGCTAGGACGCCCGAGCGGCCTGCGCCGCGGCTGGAGAAGCTGCGGCTGGCGGTGCCGGCCGGCCAGGGCAAGCAGGCGGAGATCCTCGGCCAGGGCCCCGACGCTGCGCCCGCGGTGGTTGAGGTCATGCGCGAGCTGGGGGTGGCCTGATGACCGTGCTGGTGCTGGTGGACGATGACGATCTGACCCGCCAGGCTCTGACGCTCGCGAGCGGGCTCGGGGAGGTCGAGGCGCTCGCGATCGGCTCAGCCCCGGAGGGCCTGCCCGTGGAACGTGTCTGGGTCGCCGAGGGCGTGCAGGCCTACGCGCCGGGCGCCTGGGCGACCGCTCTCGAGGAGGTCATCGACCGTACGTCTCCGACCGCCGTCGTGGCCCCCGGGACGAACAGAGGCAACGAGGTGCTGGCCCACGTGGCCGCGCGGCGCGACCTGCCGCTCGCGGCGAACTGCACGCGGGTGCTCGCCCAGGACTCGGGCAGCCGGGGGAGCACGCTCGACGTCACCCGGGTCCGCTGGGGCGGCAGCCTGCTGGAGGAAGCGCGCGTCCACTCAGAGCTGCCGTTGCTGTCGGTCGCGCCGCACGCCCTGGCCGCCGCCGAACAGGCCGGCTCGCCGGCGATCGAGTCCTTCACGCCCGCGCTCACCGACGCCGACCTCGTGGTGCGGGTGTCCGAGCACGTGGACGAGGTGTCCACCGGTGTCTCGCTCGCCGAGGCCAAGGTCGTGGTCAGCGGCGGGCGCGGCGTCGGCTCGGCTGACGGCTTCGGCATCCTCGAGGAGCTCGCGGCGGTGCTGGACGCGGCCGTGGGCTGCTCGCGCGTGGTGACCAGCGCCGGCTGGCGCCCGCACACCGACCAGGTCGGGCAGACCGGCACCAAGGTATCGCCCGATCTCTACATCGCCTGCGGCATCAGCGGCGCCACCCAGCACATCGCCGGGTGCAAGGGCGCGAAGAAGATCCTCGCGATCAACTCCGACGCCGAGGCGCCGATCCTCGCCAGCGCCGACTACGCCGTGATCGGCGACCTGACCGAGATCGTGCCCGCGATCACCGCCGAGCTGAGGAAGGCGCAGTCGCCGTAGTGCCCCACGCCGGGAGCTACCGATAGCCGTCGCGCTGGGAGCGCTCGCCCTGGCGGCCGTGGTCACCCTCAGCGGCGCCCTCTTCGTGCGCCGCGCGCGGCTGCTCGTGGGCCTCGTGCGGATGGGCAAGCCGGCGCCGCGCTTCGACGACCTGCCCAAGCGCGCCCGCAACGAGGCCGAGATCGTGCTGGGTCAGCGCAAGCTGCTCCAGCGGCTCGTCCCCGGCCTGATCCACGCGGCGATCTTCTGGGGCTTCCTGGTCCTGATGCCGACGATCCTGATCGCGCTGATCGGCGCTGTCGACCGCGACGCGACGCTGCCCTGGCTCGGGCACCAGGGCTGGTTCGCGCTGCTCGTGGACATCTTCGCCGTGCTCGTGCTGGCCGGCGTGATCGGCGCCGTGCTGATCCGCAAGGTCCAGCGCCCGGCGCGCTTCGAGGGCAGCCACCTGGGCGAGGCCGACCTGATCCTCGCGATGATCGCGGGCATCGTGACGACGCTGCTGCTCTGGCACGCGTCGCGGATCGCCCTGGGCCTCAACGAGTGGCCGGCGGGCTGGTCACCCGTGTCCGACGCGCTCTCCGGGCTGTTCGGAGACGGCTCGGTCACGAAGGTGCTGGAGCGCGCCTTCGTGTGGGCGCACGTGCTGATCATCCTCACGTTCCTCGCCTACCTGCCGCACTCCAAGCACCTGCACATTGCCACCGCGGCGGCGAACGTCTTCTTTACGCGCACGCGCGCGCGTGGGCGCCTGGAGCCGCTGCGCTTCGACGGGCCCGAGGACGAGATGCGCTTCGGGGCCGGGACCGTGGCGGACCTGACCTGGAAGCAGACGCTCGACACCTTCTCCTGCACCGAGTGCGGGCGCTGCCAGGACGTGTGCCCGGCGTTCGCGACCGGCAAGGAGCTCTCGCCCAAGCTGCTGATCATGGCGCTGCGCGACCAGGTCTTCGCGGACGGGCCGCCGCTGCTGCGCGGCGACGAGGGGTTCGAGGCCCAACCGCTGGTGCCGGGCGCGGTGAGCGACGACGTGGTGTGGGACTGCGTGACCTGCGGCGCCTGCGTGCGGGAGTGCCCGGTGTCGATCGAGCACGTGGACCACATCATCGACCTGCGCCGCCACCTGGTGATGATGGACTCGCGCTTCCCTGCCGAGGCCGAGCCGATGCTGCGCGACGTCGAGCGCGCCGGCAACCCCTGGGGCAAGCCGCAGACCGAGCGCGCCGACTGGGCCGAGCAGCTGGGCGTGCGGGTGCTGGAGCCGGGCGACCCCGCGCCGGAGGTCCTCTACTGGGTGGGCTGCGCGGCCTCCTTCGACGAGCGCGCCCGCACGGCGGCGGAGTCGACCGCGAAGCTGCTCAAGGCCGCGGGCGTGGACTTCGCGATCCTGGGGCCGCGCGAGTCCTGCACGGGCGACCCGGCGCGCCGCATGGGCAACGAGTACCTGTTCCAGGCGCACGCCGAGCAGAACGTGAGCACGCTGAACGAGGCGGGCGTGACCAAGATCGTGGCCAGCTGCCCGCACTGCTTCAACACCTTGGGGAACGAGTACCCGGACTTCGGCGGGGAGTACGAGGTGGTGCACCACAGCGAGCTGCTGGCCTCGCTGGTCGAGGAGGGCAAGCTGCGCGTGAACGGCAGCGAGAAGGAGATCACCTACCACGACTCCTGCTACCTGGCCCGGCACAACGACGTGCTGGAGGGCCCGCGCGACCTGGTCGCCGCGGTCGGCCAGCCGATCGAGATGGAGCGCAGCGGCAAGCGCACGTTCTGCTGCGGCGCGGGCGGCGCCCACATGTGGATGGAGGAGCGCGCCGGGCTGATCAACGAGGAGCGCGCGCGCGAGGCGGCCGAGACCGGCGCCGAGACGCTGGCGGTCGCCTGCCCGTTCTGCACGGTGATGCTGGACGACGGGGTGAAGGCGAACGGCGCGGAGATGCGGGTGGCGGACGTCTCGACGCTGCTGGTCGAGTCGCTCGACGAGTCAGGCGCCTAGGCGCTCCAGCGTCGTCCGGCGCCACCGTTCCGTTCGTCCCACCTCGTTGAACGTGTAGAGGTGGAAGCCGGCCACGCGGGCCGCGGGGTCGGTCGCGAACGGGACCAGCTCGCGCACCAGGCGGTCCGGCTTGAACTGGCGCGTGACCAGGCGGGACATCCAGTTGCGGTGGTGGCGCAGGAAGCGCGCCGACTCGCCGAGCCCGATCTTCATCGAGACGCGCAGCAGCTTCGCGTAGGGCACGTTGCCCGGCACGCCGATCCAGATCGGCAGGTCCGTGCCGCGCCGCCGCACCTCGGCGATCCAGGCCGCGATCACCTCGGCGTCGAAGCAGAGCTGGCTGACGATGTGGGTCGCCATCGGCGCCTTGGCGAACATCGCCCGGATCGTCTCCTCGTCGCTGATCAGGTGATGAGTCTCCGGGTAGCCCGTGATGCCGATCGCGTGGAAGTCGGCGCGGCGCGACCCCATCGCATCGAGCAGCTCCGCCGCCCCGACGAACTCGCCGGCCGGCTCGGCGGCGTCGCCGGCCAAGACGAAGAGCTCGCGCACGCCGCCGGCGTGCAGCCGCTCGAGCAGCTCGGACAGGTGGCCGCGGTCGCGCACGAGCCGGGCCGAGATGTGCGGCACGGTTGCGTAGCCCGCGCGCGTGAGTCGCTCGGTCAGCTCCAGCGTGGCGTCCAGGCCTTTGCGCGGCGAGGCCGTCACGGTCACCTTGACGTCCGTCCCGAGATGACTCAGCACCTCGTCCTCGATGCCATCGAGCGGCAGCACCTCGAAGCGCGCGTGGCGCAGCAGGTCCGCCAACCGAGCCGACTCGGGGTCCGCGCGGGCTGGTGAGCGCGACGCCGTCATCGCTGATATATCAGGCTACCAGGGCAGTCCAGTGCCCCGGGCCTGATATATCTGCCTCGATGGCCGCCGCGCCCATGAGCCCGCCCGCCGACGAGGCGCCGTCCATCAAGCTGGAGGCGGACCGCGCCTACCTGGACCTGCGCGACCGCATCGTCACGCTGCGCCTCGCCCCCGGCACCGTCCTGCGCGAGGACGAGCTGATGCGCGAGATGGAGGTCGGGCGGACGCC
>JAXDIH010000171.1:0-6873 GCA_034664105.1 Thermoleophilaceae bacterium | reverse complement strand
GCTCGCGTCGAGCAGCCCGAGCTGGTTGCAGAGCAGGTTGTAGGCGGGCTGGTTGGAATCCGTGCTGTCGAGCAGCCGCAGCACGGCCTCGCAGGCCTGCGTGCCGCGCTCCAGCGATTCGCGCCGCTCGCGCAGGGCCGCGTGCGGGTGCACCATGTCGGCCTGACTGACCGTGCAGAGCTCGCCGCGCCCCTGGTGCAGCACCAGCCGGACCCGGCTGAGCGGCTCCAGCCGACCGCCCATCCGCGACTTCACCCGCCGCACTCCCTTTGCCACCGCGCCCACGCGCCCGCGGTCGGGCGTGTAGAGGTGCAGCACCCGATCGGCCTCGCCGTAGCGGATGGAGCGCAGCACTATGGCTTCGGTTTTGAACGAACGGGGCATTGGAGGTACTTACCTAGACTTTGATCGGGATGGCGGACGAGAGCGAGGTGATCGTGTACACGACTGAGCCGTGCGGCTTCTGCCGCCAGGCCAAGACGCTGCTGGAGGCTCGCGGGGTCGTGTACGCGGAGGTCAACCTCGCCAAGGATCCGGTCGGGCGGGCCGACCTCGTCGCGCTCACCGGGCAGATGACGTTCCCCCAGATCGTGGTCGGGAAGCGGGCGATCGGCGGCTTCCGGGAGCTGCTCGAAGCCGACCGGTCCGGCATGCTCGACGACCTGCTGGCCGCATGAGCGTCGCCGAGGCCTCCGTCGCGGACGGCCTCGTAGGCGAGGCGCCACCCTCCCCCGCCGGTCCGGCGCCAGACGACGGCGGCGGTGTGCGCCTGCCCCCCTCGCTCCCGCTGCCGCGCGCGCTCCAGACGCTGCGCTTCAGCCTGCGCCAGATCGAGTTCGTGTTCCGCGCCCGCCGCGAGCTCGGCGACGTCTTTCTGTTCCGCAGCATCGTCGACGACGACATCGAGGCGATCACCTGCCACCCCGACCACGTGCGCTCGCTGTTCACCGCGAAGCCCGAGGAGGCGCCGTCGCTGACCGGCGAGTCGCCGCTGCGGCCGATCGTCGGCCCGAACTCGGTGCTCACGGCGGTCGGGCCGCGCCACATGCGCCAGCGCAAGCTGCTGCTGCCGCCCTTCCACGGCGAGGCCGTGCAGCGCTACACGGAGATGATCGACGAGGCGGCCGATCGCGAGATCGACAGCTGGCCCCAGGGCACGCCGTTCGCGCTCGCGCCGCGCATGCAGGCGATCACGCTGGACGTGATCATGGCCGGGATCTTCGGCATCGAGGGCGAGCCGGCCAAGGGCACGCCCGAGCACAGCCTGCGGCAGACGATCCGGCGCGCCGTCGCGCTGTCCACTCGGCCGGAGGCGCAGCTGTTCGAGCTGCTCAACCTCGGCAGCGACGAGCCGGTCGGCCCCACCCGCCTGTTCCTGAGCGAGCTGGACCGCCACATGTACGCGGTGATCAAGGCCCGGCGCGCCGGCGAGCGACGTACCGACATCCTCTCGCTGCTGTTCGACGCCGAGACCGAGGACGGCGAGCGCCTGACCGACCAGGAGCTGCGCGACGAGCTGCTCACGCTGGTGCTGGCCGGGCACGAGACCACGGCGAACTCGCTCGCCTGGGCGTTCGAGCGGCTGCTGCGCCACCCGGCAGCGTACGACCGGCTGCGCGAGGTCACGCGCTCCGACAACGATCCCGACGGTTACGTCGAGGCGACCATCCACGAGACGATGCGCTCGCGGCCGGTCATCCCGATCATCGGCCGGCGCGTGACCGTGCCGTGGCAGCTCGGGGACTACCGCATGCCCGCCGGCAGCTCGGTCCTGATCAGCATCCTGTTGCTGCACCACCGCGAGGACGTCTATCCGGACCCGTTCGCGTTCCGGCCGGAGCGCTTCGTCGGGCGCAAGCCGGGCACCTACACGTGGATCCCGTTCGGTGGCGGCATCCGCCGCTGCCTGGGCGCGACGCTGGCGATGGCCGAGCAGCGCGTGGTGCTGCGCGCGATCGCGCGGCGCACCGACCTCGAGGCGGCCGACCCGAATCCCGAGCACGCCCGCCACCGCAACGTCACGATGATCCCCGCGGCCGGCGCCGAGGTCGTTATGACCGGGCGGCGGCGCGCCGCCTGACGCGCGGCCGCGGCTGGCAGCTGGGGCAGACGTAGGTGCCGCGACCGGCGGCGCGCAGCTTCTCGATCGGCGTGCCGCAGCGCACGCACGGCTCGCCCACGCGCGAGTAGGCGAGGAAACGGTCCTGGAAGCTGCCGCGCGCACCGTCGACGTGGCGGTAGTCGTCGATCGAGGCCCCCTTCGAGTCGATGCCCAGCTCGAGCGACTCGACCACGCCCGAGCGCAGCGCCTCGAGCTGGCCGCGCTTGAGGCTGCCGACCGGCCGCAGCGGGTGGATCCTGGCCCGGAAGAGCGCCTCGTCGGCATAGATGTTGCCCACGCCGGCGATGCGCTCCTGATTGAGCAGGAACGCCTTGACCGGCTGCTTGCGCCCGCGCGCCATGGCCCGCAGAGCCTCGGCCGTGAAGTCGGCGCTCAGCGGCTCCACGCCCAGCCGCGATTCGAAGTACTCCGCGAGCGCGTCGCTGCCGAGCAGGACGTCGCCGGTGCCGAAGCGTCGCACGTCGACGAACAGCAGTCGGCGGCCGTCGTCGAGGCGCATCGTCACCCGCGTGTGGGCCGGGGCCTCAGCTTCCTCGGTGAGCAGCAGGTTGCCGGTCATGCGCAGGTGCATGACCAGGTGCACGTCATCCTCGAGCGAGACGATCAGGTACTTCCCGCGCCGGCCGACGCGCTCGATCAGCCGGCCGCGCAGGGCATCCGCGATCGCCTCCGGTGGCGCGGGATCGGACCAGCGCGGGTCGCGCACCTCCACGCTGTCGATCCGCCGGCCCTCCAGGGCGGGGGCCAGCTGGCGGCGGATCGTCTCGACCTCGGGGAGCTCGGGCATCGGCTGTGCCGATGATGGCAGCCGCGGGTCCTAGGCCCCCAGGCTTGCCGCTGGTCTACTTGACGGTCGCCCTCGGGTGCGCCTTGAAGTAGACGTCCTTGAGACGCTCGCTCGACAGGTGGGTGTAGAGCTGCGTGGTCGAGACGTCGGCGTGGCCGAGCATCTCCTGCACCGAGCGCAGGTCGCAGCCACCGGCCAGCAGGTGCGTGGCGAAGGTGTGGCGCAGGGTGTGCGGGCTCATCCGGTCCGCCAGCCCGGCTGTCAGGGCGTGGCGGCGCACGATCTTGTAGAGGCCCTGGCGGGTGAGCTGGCCGCCGCGGAAGTTGACGAACATGTGGCCCTCGACGCTGTTCTTGACCAGCTCCGGCCGGCCGCGCTCGAGGTAGGTGGCGAGCGCGCGCAGCGCCGCCTGGCCGATCGGCACGAGGCGCTCCTTGGACCCCTTGCCCCGGGCTCGCAGCACGCGCTCCTCCAGGTCCACGTCGCCCAGCTCGAGCCCGATCGCCTCGGAGGCGCGCAGCCCGGACGCGTACATCAGCTCGAGCAGCGCGCGATCGCGCAGCGCGTGCGAATCGGTGCCGCGGGGCTGGGACAGCAGTCGCTCCACCTCGCCGCGGGTCAGCACCTGCGGCAGCTTGCGGCTGCGCCGCGGGGCGCTCAGGGTTGCGGTGGGATCGGACTCGCGCAGGCCCTCCCGGCGCAGGTGGCGGTAGAACGACCGCAGGCAGGCTGACTTGCGGTGGATCGTGGCGGGCGAGACCGGCGCGTGGTCCGCGTCACCGGCGGCGAGCGAGCTCAGGAAGTCGCCGACGTCACCGGGACCGGCGTCGAGCGCCGATACCTCGCGCGTGGCCAGGAAGCGGCCCAGCTGCAGCAGGTCCCCGCGGTATGCCTCCAGCGTGTTGCGGGACAGCCCGCGCTCGAACTCCAGGTAGGCGAGGAAATCGAGCACCAGGTGCTCGAAGCGCCCTTCGACGAGAGGTTGCTCGATGGTGGCCATCGCTCACACGGTTCGTGCGAGCGGGCAGCATCCCTTGCCGCTGCAACGCGCGGCTCACGCGCAGAAGGCGCGAAACCAGAGCAGGCCGACCAGCGATTTCGCGTCGTGGCACTGCTTGATCACGTCGTCCAGCTCGGCCAGCGGCATCCCGACGACCTCGATGCGCTCGGTGTCCTCCGCGTGCGCGCGCTCGTCGTACAGGTCGGTCGCCAGGAACACGTGGCACTCCTCGTCGGCGAAGCCCGGCGAGGTGTAGAAGCTCGTCAGGTGGCTCCAGTTGCGGGCGCCCTTGCCGATCTCCTCGGCCAGCTCGCGCTTGGCGGTGTCGAGCGGGCTCTCGCCCTCCTCGTCCAGCTTGCCGGCGGGCAGCTCGAGCAGCGCGGGCTCCCCCACCGCCTCCCGCGGCTGGCGCACCAGGAACAGCCGCTCGCCGTCGTGGGCGACCACCGCGACGGCGCCCGGGTGGGCGATCACCTCGCGCTCGGCCTCCTCGCCGTCGTCGTAGCGGAAGCGGTCGACGCGCACCGTGGCGATGCGCCCCTCCCACACCTTCTTGCTGTCGATCCGCTCGAAGGCCATCGGCTACGCCCGTGCGCTGGCGGCGACGATCGCGAGCGCCAGGTCGAGGGTGCGGTCTAGGGCGTCGACGGTCACGGACTCGTCGGGCTGGTGGTTGCCCTCCGTGCCGTTGGCCATGTTCACCACCGGTAGGCCGGCGGCGATGAAGGCGTTGGCGTCGCTGCCGCCGCCGGTGTTGATGTAGACCGGCTCTGTGCCGGTGGAGCGCAGGGCCTCGGCAGCCACCTCGAGCGCGGGCCCGTTGCGGGCGAGCTTGTAGCCGCGGAACAGGCGCTCGACGGTGGTCTCGACGTCGCACTCGAGGTCGCTCGCGGCCTCGGTGATCGCGTCGACCATCTCGCTCACGACCTCCCCCGCGCGGGCGTCGTCGAGGCTGCGCGTCTCCAGCACGACCCGGCAGCGCTCGGCCACGACGTTGGCCGCGGTCCCGCCCTCGATCTGGCCGACGTTGGCGGTGGTGGAGTCGTCCAGGCGGCCGATCTCCAGCGCCGCGATCGCCTTCGCGGCGGCGACGATGGCGTTGTGGCCGGCCTCGGGACGAATGCCGGCGTGGGCGGCCTGGCCGCGGAATTCGGCCTCGAGGCGGTAGTAGGTCGGCGAGGCGACCACCACCTCGCCGATCGGCGAGGCATGGTCGAAGACGTAGCCGAACTCGGAGCGCAGGCGGGTCGGGTCGAAGGCCTTGGCGCCGGCGAGGGCGTGCTCCTCGCAGACGGTGAACAGCAACTCCACGCCAACCGGGGCGCCCTCGGCGGTCAGGCGGCGCGCGGCCGCCAGGAGGGTCGCGACGGCGGCCTTGTTGTCGGCGCCGAGGATGGCGTCGTTGCGGTTGGTGAGCACGCCGTTCTCGCGGGCGACGTCGACGGGCGCGGCGAGCGGCACGGTGTCGAGGTGGGCGCAGAGGAGGATGGTGCGGCTGTCGGGCGGGCCCTCGATCCGGGCCAGCAGGTTGCCGGCATCGGAGCCGGTCTCGGCGCCCGCGTCGTCCTCCTCGACCTGGAGCCCGAGAGCCTCGAGGTCGGCCTTGACGGCGTCCGCGACGTTGCGCTCGCTCTGGGACGGACTCTCGATCTCACAGAGGCGAACGAAGTCGTCGAGCAACCGCTCCCGCTCGGCGGTGGACGCGCTTTGGAGCGAGCGAACGGTCACGCGCCGGAGGCTACCGAGGCGAGCCGGCTAGGCGTGCGACTCGGCCCGCACGGCGGGCTCTACTTCGGGCGCTCGTTCGGCGGCCCGTTCCATCGCCGCTCCCACGAAGTCCCGGAACAGCGGCTGCGGGCGCAGCGGGCGTGACTTGAACTCGGGGTGGTACTGCGAGGCCACGTAGAACGGGTGATCCGGCAGCTCGATCACCTCGACCAGCCGATCGTCCGGTGAGGTGCCGCTGAACACCAGGCCGGCCTGCTCCAAGCGCTTGCGCAGGTGGTTGTTCACCTCGTAGCGGTGGCGGTGGCGCTCGTAGATGACGGGCTCGCCGTAGATCTCGCGGGCGCGCGTGTCGTCGTGGAGCTTCACCGGGTCGGCGCCCAGGCGCATCGTGCCGCCCATGTCGCGGACTTCCTTCTGCTCCGGCAGCAGGTCGATCACCGGGTAGGGCGTCTCCGGATCGAACTCGGTCGAGTTGGCGCCCTCCATGTCGGCCACGTGGCGGGCGAACTCGGACACCGCGATCTGCATGCCGAGGCAGATGCCCAGGTACGGCACGCCGTGCTCGCGCGCGAACCGCGCCGCCCGGATCTTGCCCTCGATGCCGCGCACGCCGAAGCCGCCCGGCACGAGGATGCCGTCGCAGGTGGCCAGCTCGGCCTCGACCTCGCCTTCGGTGAGGCGCTCCGAGTCGACCCAGTGCAGCTCCACCTTGCCTCCGTGGTGCGTGCCGGCGTGGTTGAGCGCCTCGATCACCGACAGATAGGCGTCGGCCAGCTGGTTGTACTTGCCGACGAGCGCGATCCGCACCGGGGAGGTCGCCGAGCCGACTCGCCGGACCAGCTCCTTCCAGTCGGACAGGTCCGGGGCCGGGGCCTCGAGGCCAAAGTGGCCCAGGACGCGATCAGCGACGCCCTCGTGCTCGAATTCCAGCGGGACCTTGTAGATCGAGTCGACGTCGCGCGCCGACACCACGGACGCCACCGGGAGGTTCGCGAAGAGCGCGATCTTCTCGCGGATCTCGTCGCCCAGCGGCTCCTCGGAGCGGCACATCACCATGTCCGGCTGGATGCCGATCCGCCTCAGCTCCTGGACGGAGTGCTGGGTCGGCTTCGTCTTCAACTCGCCCGCGTGGCCCAGGAAGGGCACCAGCGTCAGGTGGACGAACATGCTCCGCTCGCGCCCGAGGTCGGAGTGGAACTGGCGCAGCGCCTCGAGGAACGGCAGCGACTCGATGTC
>JAXDIH010000165.1:0-4750 GCA_034664105.1 Thermoleophilaceae bacterium | reverse complement strand
CTCCACCACCTCCAGGACGGTGATCTCCGTCGGGGGGCGGGCGAAGCTGTACCCGCCCTTCACCCCGCGCTGCGATTGCAGGATGCCGGCCCGGCGCAGCGTCGCGAACAGGCCCTCGAGGAACTGGACCGGGATGTCGCGCGCCCGCGCGATCTCGCCGATCGGCACGGGCGTGGACTGCCCGCGGCGGGCCAGCTCCGCGAGCGCTCGTACCGCGTAGGGCGACTTGGTGGTGATCACCAGCACCGGCAGTCACTCTACGGTATGCGCATGCCACCGCCGAGGCGCCTCGACCTGTGGGTGCCGCCGCTGGTCCTGATGGGCTTGATCTTCGTCCTCTCGGACCAGTCCAGCCTCGACAGCGGCCTCGGCCTGATCGACACGATCGGCCGCAAGCTCGTGCACTTCGCCGAGTACGCGCTGCTGTGCTTCCTCTGGTGGCGGGTGTTCTCGTACGGGCTGCCGGCGCGGCGGGCCGTCCTGCTCGCGTTCCTGGTCGCCAGCGCCTACGCGGCGACCGACGAGTACCACCAGACCTTCGTCGACGGGCGCCACGGCACGCCGGTCGACTGGGCCATCGACAGCGCCGGCGCGGCGCTCGCCGCTCACCTGCTGCTGCGCAGGCAGCGGACCCCGGCCTGATGCTCCGGCGCCTGCCGATCGAGTCCGCGCAGCCGCTCGTCGTCTTCGCGATCGCGCGCCTCGCCATCGCCGTGGCGGCGCTGCTGGCGATCGTCGTGCTCGGCTTCCCATACGAGGGCAAGGGCGCCGCGGTGGTCGGCGGCCTGGCCGTGCCGTGGGCGATCGCGTGCCTGGTCGTCGCGAGGCGCGAGCCCGAGCTCGTCCTGAGTCCGCTCGTCCCGGCCGTCGACCTGCTGATCCTGCTGATCCTGGAGTGGGTCGCCCCGGACACATATGGCGCGGTGCGCGCCGCGGCGCTGTTCATGATCGCCGCGCACGCCCACTTCCAGGGCGAGTCGCGCGGGGTCATAGTGGCGGCCCTCGGGTCCGCGGCGCTCGTCACGGCATCCGCGGTACGCGGCGACACCCCGGTCCCGGGCGACGTGCACGCCTTCTACGAGACGGTCTTCGTCGTCTCGTGCCTGGCCACCGGCCTGGTGGTCGGCAGCCTGCGCACAGCGGAGTCGGCCAGCCGGCTACGAGCACGCAGCCTCTCGCGCCGCACGATCCAGGCGGAGGCCGAGGTCCGCCGGCGCGTGGCCGAGGCGATCCACGACGGCCCGGTCCAGGAGCTGATCGGGCTGGACATGATCCTGTCGTCGGCGCGCAAGGCCGCGTCCGAGGGGCGCGGCGAGGACGCCACACGCCTCATCGACGACGCCCGCGAGCTGACCGAGCGCAACATCCACGTGCTGCGCGACGGGCTCGTGGAGCTCGGCCCGCACGCCTTCGAGGAGCTCAGCTTCGAGTCCGCCATCGAGAACTGCCTGCCGCTCTGGAAGCGTCGCTACGGCGTCGAGGTGCTCGCCACCATCGACCGGATGGACCTCCTGCCCGAGGTCGCCGGCGATCTCTTCCGCATCGCGCAGGAGGCGGTGGTCAACGCCGGCCGGCACGCCGACGCGGAGGCCGTGTCGATCAACCTGAGGAGCGTCGACTCCCGGCTGGAGCTCCGCGTGGCCGACAACGGCAGGGGGTTTGGCGACGTCGATCCGCTCGGCGCCTTGGAGCCCGGTCACCTCGGCCTGGCGATGATGCGCGAGCGGGCCGAGCTGCTCGGCGGGAGGCTCGACATCGAGACCTCCGAGCGCGGCACCCGCGTGCTGGTCGTGGTGCCGGTGCCCCCTCGGCGGCTCTAGGGAATCGCCGTCGCCGCCCCCGGGCAGCGCGCCCCGCGCACGGCGATCGTGGCGCGGGCGACGATCCGGCGCGACGACCGGCCCAGCAGCATGCGGTAGCAGCCGGGAGCGACCTGCCAGCGATGGCGGCGGACGTCCCAGTAGGAGAACGCCCGCGCGCCGAGGCGGAAGTGCACGCGTGCGCGGCGACCAGGCCGCAGCGTCACCGACTCGAAGCCCTTGAGCTGGCGCGGCGGCTGGACTCGCCCGCGTGCGCCCGGGAGGCCGAGGTAGAGCTGAGGGACCGCCACGCCGGTGCGGCGGCCGGTGTTGACGATCTCGAGCGACACGCGCGCGCCCAGGCCGCGCGGCGCCGGGCGCATGCGGGGGCGCCGGAAGGCAAAGCTCGCGTAGGAGAGGCCGTGCCCGAAGGGGAACGCCGGCGCGATGCCGCGCCGGTCGTACCAGCGATAGCCCACGAGGACGCCCTCCGAGTAGTGGACCACGTCGCCCACACCGGGATAGCGCCTGGGGTCGCCCGCCGTCGGCAGGTCCTGTGCACGGCGCGGGAACGTGGCCGGCAGCCGCCCGCCGGGATCCACGTCGCCGAACAGCACGCGGGCGATCGCGGTCCCGCCCGCGCTGCCCGGATACCAGGACTCGACGATGCCCTCCACGCGGTCGCGCCAGGGCGTGAGCACGGGGCCGGCCGTCTCCAGCACGACGATCGTGCGGTGGTTGGCCGCGGCCACGCTGTCGATCAGCTCGTCGCGCCTCAGGCCCGCCGCCGCGCCGCAGTCGAGTCCGAGGCAGGACTTGTCTGCCCCCTCCCCCGCCTCGTCGGCCACGACCACCACGGCGGCGTCCGCGCCGCGCGCCACGTCCGCGGCACGCCGCGGATCGTCGCCCGGGTCATAGCGCATGTCCACGCCCGCGCCGGCGCGCGCCGCGATGCCCGCTCGCGGGGTCACGAGCGAGTAGGGCTGCACGTCGGAGGAGCCGCCGCCGTTCTTGTAGACGTCGCCGTCGGCGCCGATCACCGCCAGCGACTTCAGCCGCGCCGGGTCGAGCGGCAGGGCACCGTCGTTCTCGAGCAGCACGGTGCCCGCCTCGGCCAGCCGGCGCGCCTCCTCGGCGTGCCCGGCCTTGTCCACACGCGAGTCGTCGTCCGCGTACGCCGCCCGATCGAAGAACCCGTACGCGAACAGGGTGCGCAGCAGGTGGCCGACCGCGCGGTCGACCAGCGCCTGCCGCGTGTGCCGCGCCGCCAGCGCCGCCTCCACGGCGGCCGGCGTGTAGTTCTCGCCCCCGTCCGCGTCGAAGAACGGGTACGGCTCGAAGTCGAGCCCCGCGAGCAACCCGCTGCCGATGCGCTTCGACGCGCCGTAGTCGGCCAGCACGAAGCCGCGGAAGCCCCAGCGGTGGCGCAGGACCTGCTGGAGCAGCCAGGTGTTCTCGCAGGCGTGCGGGCCGTTGAGGCGGTTGTATGAGCACATGACGGAGCCGGCGTGCCCCTGCTTGACCGCGGCCTCGAACTGGGGCAGGTAGAGCTCGTTCAAGGTGCGCTCGTCCACGCGCGCGTCGATCGTGAAGCGGTTGTTCTCCTGGTTGTTGGCGGCGAAGTGCTTGACGTTGGCGATCACGCCCTGCGCCTGCGCGCCCCGGATCCACTCCACCCCGAGCTGGCCCGTGAGGAACGGGTCCTCGCCGAGGCTCTCGAAGGCGCGTCCCCAGAGCGGCGTGCGCAGCAGGTTGATGGTCGGGGCGTAGACCACGTCGTTGCCCTTCAGCTTGGCCTCGTTGCCGACCACGCCGCCGTCGCGGCGCGCGAGCCGCCGGTTGAAGCTCGCCGCCAGCGCGAGCGAGGAGGGCAGCGCCGTGCCCGGCCCCTGCCTCACCCCAACGGGACCATCGGTGAGATAGAGCGGCGGGAGGTCCAGGCGCGGCACGCCCAGCCCGGTGCCCGTATGAGTGCCCGCCTGTCCGGTCACGCCACCGGCCTCATCGCCCGCGAGCAGTCCGATCCGCTCGGCCGGCGTGAGCGCGTCCAGCAGCAGCTGGGCGCGGCGCTCCGGCGAGAGCGAGGTGTCACACCACGGGTGGTCGCCACAGCGGCCAGCGGCTTCGGCCGCCGCGCCGGGCGACGCGGCCAAGAGCAGGACTGCGACAGCGATCCATCGCCCCCTCACTGGAGGGGGACACTAGTCGCCTAGAGCCAGCCGCGTTCGGTGGCGATCAGGACGGCCTGCGCCCTGTCGACCGCGCCGAGCTTCGCGTACGTGTTGTGCAGATGCGTGCGCACCGTGCTCGTCGACAGCTCCAGCTCGTGCGCGATCTGCTTGTAGACCTTGCCCTCGGCGAGCCGCTTCAGCACCTCGACCTCGCGGTTCGAGAGCGGGCACGGGTCCACGTTGCGCTTCGCCTGGCCGCTGCCCTGCGGCAGCTCGTACATCACGGAGCGAAGCTGCTCGGTGGTGAGCCCGCACGAGCGCGCCGCGTGCAGCAGCTGCTTCGGGTTCACGGTCTGGCCGTGCCCGTAGTGGGCCAGCATGTCCGCGAGCCGCACGAGGGCGGCCTCGCCCTCGGCGTCGTTCGCGTGATGGCGCTCGATCGCGGTGGCGAGCCGGTTCGGCAGCGCCCAGCGGCGCGCCAGGACGCCGCCCACGAGCGCGTGGTCCACGCCCAGCTCGAGGCGCTCCTTGTGGAGCCGCTCCTCGGGCGTGCGCGCCGCACCGTGGATCTGCGAGGGATAGCCGGGGTAGGCGTGTGTCAGGACGAGCTTGCCGACGTCGTGGAGCAGCGCCGAGCAGAGCAGCTCGTCGCGGTCCTCGTACTCGAGCTCGCGCGCGAGCCGGTCGGCCGCGGCCTGCGTGGCGACGGCGTGCAGCCGGAAGCGCTCCGGCATCAGGTCCCAGCCGGGCGTGCGCTCGAAGAAGTCGAAGGTGGCGGCG
>JAXDIH010000159.1:0-2713 GCA_034664105.1 Thermoleophilaceae bacterium | reverse complement strand
ACGCCTCACGAGCGCGAGCGATAGCGGCGTCGGTCTCCTCAACACCCGCCTGGGGCAGCTCGGCGAGCACCTGCTCGGTGGCCGGCTCGATGACGCTGATCATGTCCGCGCCGCCTCCACCAGCGACCCGATCACGTTCGAGCGCTCGTCCTCCTCGGGGTGCCACAGCACCCCCAGCGCGTACGGCTTGTCCGGCAGCTCTATCGCCTCCACGGTGTCGTCCACGTCCGCCCATCCCACCACGGACAGGCCCTCCCCCACCTCTTCTATGCCCTGGTGGTGGTGGGACTTCACGGCGGTCCGCTCGGCGCCCACCGCCCGCGCCGCCAGGCTGCCCGGCTCCAGGCGCACCTCGTGGTCGCCGAAGGTACCCGGCGTATGGCGGTGCGTCTCGACTTCCGTCAGGTGCTGCACCAGCGTGCCGCCGCACGCCACGTTCAGCATCTGCATGCCTCGGCAGATCCCGAGCACCGGCATGTCGCGTTCCAGCGCGGCGTGCGTCAGCCCCAGTTCGAAGCGGTCGCGCTCCGGCCACGTGCCGCCCGTCTCGGGGTGCGGCTGGGCGCCGTAGGTGGCCGGGTCGATGTCACAGCCGCCCGCCAGCATCAGCCCGTCAAGCAGGTCGAGCAGCTCGCCGGGCTGCTCGGCCACGACGTCGTCGGGCGGCAGCACCAGAGCCATGGCCCCTGCGTCCTGCACCATCGACGTATACGACCTTGCCACGAGGTTGCACACCACCTCCCAGGCGCCCCACGAGGCTCGCTCGACAGCGGCGCAGATGCCTATGACCGGACGGCTCACAAACGTTCGAAGCCGCGGAACTTCTCCCAGTCGGTGACCGCGGCCTCGTGCGCGTCGAGCTCGATCCGCGCGCGGTTGAGGTAGTGGTCCACCACGTCCTGGCCGAACGCCTCGCGGGCGATGTCGGACGCGGCGAACAGGTCGCGCGCCGCGTACATCGTGTGCGGCACCTTGGGCTTGTCCGAGTCGTAGGCGTTGCCCTCGAACGCGGGCTCCAGCGGCAGCTCGTTCTCGATGCCGTGCAGCCCTGCGGCGATCATGGCCGCCAGGGCCAGGTACGGGTTCACGTCCGCGCCCGGCAGGCGGTTCTCCACCCGCAGCCCCTGCCCGTGGCCGACCACGCGCATCGAGCAGGTGCGGTTGTCCTTGCCCCACGCCACCGCGGTCGGCGCGAACGACCCCGCCACGAAGCGCTTGTAGGAGTTGATGTTCGGGGCGAACATCAACGTCAGCTCGCGCAGGGCGGCCAGCTGGCCCGCCACGAAGTGGTCGAACAGCTGGTGGTCGTCGGCGAACACGTTGCCGCCGCCGTCCTGCTGGAGCGAGCAGTGGATGTGGCAAGAGTTGCCCTCGCGCTCGTCGAGCTTCGCCATGTACGTGATCGACATGCCCTCCTGGGCCGCGATCTCCTTCGCCCCGGTCTTGTAGACGGCGTGGTTGTCCGCCGTCGCCAGCGCCTCGTCGTAGTGGAAGTTGATCTCGTGCTGGCCGAAGTTGCACTCGCCCTTGGAGTTCTCCACACGCATGCCCGCGCCGGTCATCGCGTTGCGGATGCGGCGCAGCAGCGGCTCCACCCGCGCGGTGCCGATCATGGAGTAGTCGACGTTGTAGAGGTTGACCGGATCCAGGTCGCGGTAGCCCTTGCGCCAGGCGTCCTCGTAGCTGTCCTTGAAGACGATGAACTCCAGCTCGGTGCCGGCGGTCGCCCGCCAGCCGCGCTCGGCCAAGCGCGCCAGCTGCCGGCGCAGGATCTGGCGCGGCGAGGCCACCACGTCCGAGCCGTCCTCCCACGCGAGGTCGGCCATCACGAGCGCAGTGCCGTCGTGCCACGGCACGGACCGCAGCGAGTCGAAGTCAGGCTTCATCACGAAGTCGCCGTAGCCGCGCTCCCAGCTCGACATCGCGTAGCCGTCGACGGTGTTCATGTCCACGTCGACGGCGAGCAGGTAGTTGCAGCCCTCCGCGTCGTGCTCCACCACCTCGTCGAGGAAGTGCCCGGCCGTGAGGCGCTTGCCCTGCAGCCTCCCCTCCATGTCGGCGATCGTCAGCAGCACCGTGTCGACATCGCCCTTGTCCACCGACTTGCGCAACTGGTCTAGGGTCAGCACCGGCTGACCCTATCCGATGGGATTCGCGGCTTGCTACTACTGGGCATCGACGAGGGCACGACGGGGGTCAAGGCGGCCCTCTTCGACGAGCGACTGCAGCAGGTTCGCGAGGCGCGGCGCGACAAGACCAGCCGCCACCCGCAGCCGGGCTGGGTCGAGCAGGACGGCGAGGAGGTGCTCGCCGCGGTGGTCGAAGCGGTCGCCGAGCTGCTCCGGGACGCACCCGGCGAGGTGGTCGCCTGCGGCCTCGACCACCAGGGCGAGTCGGTGCTCGCGTGGGACGCCGAGACGGGCGCGCCGCTCACCCCGATCGTCGTCTGGCAGGACAAGCGCTCGCAGGAGGTCCTCGCCGGCCTGACCGAGCACGAGGACGAGATCCGCCAGCTCAGCGGCCTGCCGTTCGACCCGTACTTCTCCGCCGCCAAGCTGGCCTGGCTGCTCGAGCACGAGGACTCCGTCCAGCGCGCGCACGAGGCTGGCACGCTGCGCATGGGGACGGTCGACTCGTTCCTCTGCGACCGCCTGGGCGCGGGCTTCGCCACCGACGCCTCGACCGCCTCGCGCACCCAGCTGCACGCGCTCGG